>NZ_KV831726.1:0-230 GCF_001837205.1 Streptococcus sp. HMSC064D12 | reverse complement strand
TAATAGTCTTCAGGAATGTCTAGTTTTGTTTCACCTAACAGGTAGTTGAGGGAAACTCCTAATTTATCACTGATATACTGCAGTTTGACAATGGTTGGTAATGAGCGACCGAGCTCGATTCTCATCAACTGTTTGACAGTTAATTCTTCTTCGGTATCACAAACGTGCTCACGTGTTAATCCTTGACGTTCACGTTCTTCACGAATTCTTTTTCCAATCTCGATTTTAAT
>NZ_KV831725.1:161171-191919 GCF_001837205.1 Streptococcus sp. HMSC064D12 | reverse complement strand
ATTTAACCTGTCTACTTGACAGGGGGCATATCAGTCTAGCTAGGAGGTGTTTTTTGATTTGGAGATGTTTTGAAAGTTTCAAAAACAAACAGCAACAATAAAAAGGAGGTCAGCTTTAACTGACCTCCTAATTTAGTATTACATTTTACCTGGATGAGCGACGTTGTTGCTCTGTTAGAATGACTTCAAATAACAAGTTTCCAACCAAATTGAACATCTAATGCGAACGCAGATTTTCACGTTTTTTGGGGCATCATAGACAAAAATCATGTGATCACTGATTTTAGAAAGTAGGTGATTGCCTAAAGTAGTAATAGTTAAGACAGTTGCCCCATGTCTTTTGGCTTGTAAGATACTGTTATTGACATCCTTGCTTTTTCCACCGAGTGAGAAGACGATAATGACGTCCTGAGGTGTCACAATAACTTTAATACGTTCAATACTGAATTGTTCAAAATAATCGTTGGTCCAAATGTTGATCAGTTTCAATTTGCGGTTGAAGTCGGTCATAGGCATGTAACTAGATCCCACGCCGATACAGAAAATACGTCTAGCCTCAAGAATCTTATCTGCAAAGCTTTGGAAATCTTGCTCTGAGAGGATGGATAAGGTATGTTCGAACTCGACGTGGAGTTGTTCTTTGAGTTGTTCAAAGGAGTTATGTTCTAATTTGGCTTGATTCTTCTTAAGTTCTTTTGATAAACGCAGGTCATACCGTAGTTCATTATAGGTCTGGTAACCTAGTTTCTTGCAAGCACGGATAACAGTAGAAGAAGAAATAAAGAGTTCATTGGCAATAGCCTTGAGGGTAATATTTTCAACCTCTTCCTGACGCATGAGATAATCTATAACTTCCTCTTACAGCTCAGTAAGTAGTGAATGGCTTAGATAGTTAGAATTTATTTTCAGTATGAGAAATTATCCTAAAAAAGACATCATCTCTACAGCCTGATATATTGCTTAAGTTAGTGTTTTTAAGTGTTTCAAGAGGAGAAGTCTTAAGAATCTGGTCTTTTTCCATTAGATTCTCTTGGATTAAGGTTAAAAGCAAAAAAGCTTATCAAGAATAATTCTAAATAGCTATAGTTTCCCAATTCTCTTTCCCTCAACGATAAAAAATGAATATTTTATATTTCTAAATTCTCATCAAAAACTAATATTATTAAAACAACAAAAGGACTTTTCTAAAAATTATGAAAATTTATCGAATCTTATTGAAAAAAAGCTTTCAATGATTTAGAATGAAGCTATAAATGGGAAAAAGGAGTCTTTTTATTATGGACAAAAAAGTACATTATAAAATGCACAAAGTTAAGAAACAATGGGTAACCATCGCAGTGACAGGTTTGTCTCTCGGTGCAGTCTCAGCGGTTTCTTTAGGAACTAACGACGGTGTCGTTCAGGCAGACGAACATACGGATGCTACTGTAGCCATCCCCGATATTACTGTTGATACGGGTACTGTATCTAACGATACAACGGCTGCTCAGGATCCAACTACAGCAGTTGCAGCGACAAACGATGTCGCAACTGACCAAGCAACTCCAACAGCAACTTTCGATTTGACAACTGATACAACAAATACAGTTGCAGCGAATGCTGTTGATACGGTAGCGACTGTCGGTACTGATCGTGCGGCAACTACAAACGATACAACAGCAACCAATGATACAGCTGTTGATACAACAAATAACAATACTACAACTGACACAACAACAGTTACTGATCGCGCAGCGACACGTGAACGTCGTGCGACTGGTGCCCGCCGTGGTCCTACAGGAGGCCGTCGTGCTACCCCAGTTAACGGCAATACAAATAATGCCAACAATACTGTCACAGTAGTAAACAACGACCTTCCAGCAACTAACAATGTCGTAACTGATGGTCCAAGCCATATCAAAACAATTGATGGAAAACAATACTACGTTGAAGATGATGGCACTATTCGTAAGAACTATGTCCTCGAACGTAACGGCGGAAGTCAATACTTTAATGCTGAAACTGGTGAATTGTCTAACCAAAAAGAATACCGCTTCGACAAGAACGGTGGAACAGGTTCATCAGCTGATAGCACAAACACAAACGTTACTGTAAATGGCGATAAGAATGCCTTTTATGGTACAACTGATAAAGATATCGAACTTGTTGATGGTTACTTCACTGCCAACACATGGTACCGTCCAAAAGAAATCTTGAAAGATGGTAAAGAGTGGACTGCTTCAACTGAAAATGACAAACGTCCATTGCTTACAGTTTGGTGGCCAAGCAAGGCTATCCAAGCGAGCTACCTCAACTACATGAAGGAGCAAGGTCTCGGTACCAATCAGACCTATACGTCATTCAGCTCACAAACTCAGATGGACCAAGCAGCGCTTGAAGTTCAAAAGCGTATTGAAGAACGTATTGCGCGTGAAGGTAACACTGACTGGTTGCGTACAACTATCAAAAATTTCGTGAAGACTCAACCAGGTTGGAATTCAACTTCTGAAAACCTTGATAATAATGACCACTTGCAAGGTGGTGCCCTTCTCTATAACAACGATAGTCGTACAAGCCATGCTAACTCAGATTATCGTCTTTTGAACCGCACACCAACTAGTCAAACAGGTAAACACAATCCTAAGTATACTAAGGATACAAGTAACGGTGGTTTCGAGTTCTTGTTGGCAAATGATATTGACAACTCAAATCCAGCGGTTCAGGCTGAGCAGTTGAACTGGCTCCACTACATCATGAACATCGGTACTATTACTGGTGGTTCTGAAGATGAAAACTTCGATGGTGTTCGTGTCGATGCCGTGGATAATGTCAATGCTGACCTTCTCCAAATTGCTTCAGATTATTTCAAAGCTAAATATGGTGCTGATCAAAGTCAAGATCAAGCCATTAAACACTTGTCTATCTTGGAAGCATGGTCTCACAACGATGCCTATTACAATGAAGACACTAAAGGTGCCCAATTGCCAATGGATGACCCTATGCACTTAGCATTGGTATATTCACTCTTGCGTCCAATTGGTAACCGCTCAGGGGTTGAACCACTCATTTCAAATAGTTTGAATGACCGTTCTGAAAGTGGTAAAAACTCTAAACGCATGGCTAACTACGCCTTTGTTCGTGCTCACGATTCAGAGGTACAATCAATCATTGGTCAAATCATCAAAAATGAAATCAACCCTCAATCAACAGGGAATACCTTCACGCTTGATGAAATGAAGAAAGCCTTTGAAATCTACAACAAAGACATGCGTAGTGCTAACAAGCAATACACACAATATAACATCCCATCAGCATATGCCTTGATGCTTACGCATAAGGACACTGTGCCACGTGTTTACTATGGAGACATGTACACAGATGATGGTCAATATATGGCTCAAAAATCACCATATTATGATGCTATCGAAACCCTCTTGAAAGGCCGTATCCGCTATGCAGCCGGTGGTCAAGATATGAAGGTTAACTACATCGGTTATGGTAATACTAATGGTTGGGATGCTGCAGGTGTCTTGACATCTGTACGTTATGGTACAGGGGCTAACAGTGCTTCTGATACTGGTACGGCAGAGACACGTAACCAAGGTATGGCAGTTATCGTTTCAAACCAACCTGCCCTTCGTTTGACAAGCAACTTGACAATTAACATGGGTGCGGCTCACCGTAACCAAGCTTATCGTCCATTGCTTTTGACAACAAACGATGGTGTGGCTACTTACTTGAATGACAGCGATGCTAACGGTATTGTTAAATACACTGATGGCAACGGTAATTTGACATTTAGTGCAAATGAAATTCGTGGTATCCGTAACCCTCAAGTTGATGGTTACCTTGCCGTTTGGGTACCAGTAGGTGCTTCTGAAAATCAAGACGTGCGTGTAGCACCAAGTAAAGAAAAGAACAGCAGTGGTTTGGTTTACGAATCAAATGCTGCCCTTGATTCACAAGTTATCTACGAAGGTTTCTCTAACTTCCAAGACTTCGTTCAAAATCCATCACAATACACTAATAAGAAGATTGCTGAAAATGCAAACCTCTTCAAATCATGGGGTATCACATCATTCGAATTTGCACCACAGTACGTTTCAAGTGATGACGGTAGCTTCCTTGACTCAGTAATCCAAAATGGTTATGCCTTTACAGACCGTTATGATATTGGTATGAGTAAGGACAATAAGTACGGTTCATTGGCTGACTTGAAAGCAGCTCTTAAATCACTCCACGCTGTAGGTATCTCAGCGATTGCTGACTGGGTTCCAGACCAAATCTACAACCTTCCAGGTGATGAAGTGGTTACTGCAACTCGTGTTAATAACTATGGTGAAACTAAAGATGGTGCAATCATCGATCATAGCCTCTACGCTGCTAAAACACGTACCTTTGGTAATGACTACCAAGGTAAATATGGTGGTGCCTTCCTTGATGAATTGAAACGTCTCTACCCACAAATTTTTGACCGCGTTCAAATCTCTACTGGTAAACGCATGACAACTGATGAGAAGATTACAAAGTGGTCTGCTAAATACATGAATGGTACTAACATTCTTGACCGTGGCTCAGAGTACGTACTTAAGAATGGCCTCAACGGTTACTACGGTACAAATGGCGGTAAGGTTAGCCTTCCAAAAGTAGTAGGAAGCAACCAATCAACAAATGGAGATAATCAAAATGGTGACGGCAGTGGTAAGTTTGAAAAACGTCTCTTCTCTGTAAGATACCGTTATAACAATGGCCAATATGCTAAGAATGCCTTCATCAAAGATAACGACGGAAATGTTTACTACTTTGATAACTCAGGTCGTATGGCAGTCGGAGAAAAGACTATCGATGGTAAACAATATTTCTTCCTCGCTAATGGTGTGCAATTGCGTGATGGTTATCGTCAAAACCGTAGAGGTCAAGTATTCTACTACGACCAAAACGGTGTCTTGAATGCAAACGGCAAACAAGATCCAAAACCAGATAACAATAATAATGTATCAGGCCGTAACCAATTCGTACAAATTGGTAATAACGTTTGGGCATACTATGATGGTAATGGTAAACGTGTGACCGGTCACCAAAACATCAATGGTCAAGAACTCTTCTTCGACAACAATGGTGTCCAAGTTAAAGGGCGCACTGTTAACGAGAATGGGGCTATCCGTTACTATGATGCCAACTCAGGTGAGATGGCTCGTAACCGATTCGCAGAAATCGAACCAGGTGTTTGGGCTTACTTCAATAATGATGGTACAGCTGTAAAAGGTTCACAAAACATCAATGGTCAAGACCTCTACTTTGATCAAAATGGCCGTCAGGTCAAAGGTGCTTTGGCAAACGTAGATGGTAACCTTCGTTACTATGATGTAAACTCAGGAGAGCTTTACCGTAACCAATTCCATGAAATCGATGGTAGCTGGTATTACTTCGATGGTAATGGTAATGCTGTCAAAGGTATGGTTACCATCAACGGTCAAAACCTTCTCTTTGATAATAATGGTAAACAAATCAAAGGTCATTTGGTTCGTGTGAACGGTATTGTTCGTTACTATGATCCAAATTCAGGTGAAATGGCTGTTAATCGCTGGGTTGAGGTGAGTCCAGGATGGTGGGTTTACTTTGACGGTGAAGGCCGAGGTCAAATTTAATCGTTTCTAAACTGTATGAACCGAGACAGTAGTCTCGGTTTTTATGGCATGTTTGGATTTCGTTAAGGATTTGGTGATGACTGAAACTAGTGATTTTAAAACTATTTTGAGTTAGTCATAATAGTCTGACAGTGGTCGTTACATCTGCAATCCCTTGAATAAGTCATCATGCAAAAAAGTTATTAATTATTTACAACTTAATACGTGAAAGTTGAGAAACTAGGGAGTCTCATTAAATGGTTCCAATCTATTGATGAAGCATCAAAGTCATTCTATACTAAAAGCAATGCTAGTTAACTCTTAGCATTTCATAGTTGAGGGCCAGGCACAGACTTTTTCTGTGCCATTCTCTTAGGTTCCTTCCTTATAAACTAAGGTAAGGTTCTAGCCTTTCAAAGATGAGAAGTAGTTGTGATAGTTTATAGTGTATTTCTTAAGAGAGTGTCTTTAGGTAGAAAAAACTCCATTAAAGATTCGTCATTTATCATATCGGTGTAATCTCATTTTGATGTCACTTTCATAAAACATTTGATAGATATTACACATTAAAACGCTATTTTTTCACTTGGGGGTTAAAATGATTAAAGTTCTTACACCTTACTTGTAAAAATTCGATTCTCGTATTATAGTATATATAAGAGATATCAAAAAATTTAATTTTTTGATAAAAGCTTGTTAGCTTCTCTGAGGGAAAATGAAATCTTAATAGAAAAGATTTCCATGAGAACTTGGCAAGTATAGGATTTTATTTCTCATAAAAAGAAGAAAGGGGGAGTATTTTTGAGAGCCTATAGGGAAGATGCGACTGAAGCAGCAGCAAGAACTGCCGAAGAGCATGTCGCACACGGATCAGGGAATACTGATTTAGTTGATACTATAGATCTTTCTAAATTATTGACTAGACCAAAACGTCACTCTGACCACCGTGCCCCCTCTCCATTAGATTTTGCTAGAGCTGATGAAGCTCTCTTTGATAATCATGCTCAATCGGAAACCGTGAGGATCCCATCTAAGCAAGAGATTATTTTTCAAGGAGCGGATTCGCAAACTCCAGATTCTGAAGTCATGGAAAAACATGTCTTTACGGGAACTAGAGATAGGAAGACTGGTTTAATCGAATGGGACAAGGACAGTTATACCTATCCTAAGATACCGGTACCAGTTGTCCAGGGCTATTTCGCTGACCAAAAGGAAGCGGGTTTTAACGTTGTCACACCCTATGTGCCAACGGTAACGGAACATGTGACCTATAGGAAATTGGGACGCATTATCCCTGTGACAGAAGATGGGGAATATATTCCAGGTGCTTTGACTAAGCAGTATAACAATAATAAAAAAGATCCACGAAAGGCGGGTGAGACAGCAGCACCAGCTGTTCAAGATTATATGACAGATATTAAAAGTGTAGTACCGAACAAACCAGGAGGGGATACTCCGGTTGTGTATCGTAAAATTTTCAAGAAAGCCAGCATCACTTATATTGATGAAACTACCGGAGCTTACTTGGTTAGTGACCAGTTGACCGGTGAATTGGGTGAAGCGATTGAATACGGAACAGCAACACGTATCAAGACTTTCAAGGACATGGGATATGACTTGATTCAGGACGAATTCCCTAAAGATGCCATTTTTGATGACAAGGATATTGATGATCAAGAGTGGTTTGTCCTCTTGCAACACGATGTTGCCAAGATAGGGCCTGACCATGAACAAGTCCCAGATACTCCAATCAATCCTAATAATCCAGATGGACCTAAGTGGCCATCTAAGTATGCTTACGAGAAAGAAGTAAGCTTCACAGTCTTTTACAAGAGTACCGATGGCAATGCGGATTTGCCGGATGCCGATGTGCAAAAGGCTTATTGGGTGCGTACCCTTACCTTTGACAAGGTTACAGGTGAACTTGTTGATGAGACAGAATGGTCACCAAATAAGACCAAGTATTATGACATCTATGCACCAGTTGTTTTAGGCTATTTTGCAGATAGAGTAGAAGTTAAAGGTAGAGAGGTTACTGAAGATAACATCGAAGAAACCATTACCTACGTTCCACTTGGTAAGATCATTCCTATTGATGCTAATGGACGCTTGATTCCAAACGTTCCAACGCCAACCTTCAACAACGATGCCAATAACCCAACTAAGGTTAGTGAGACACTTGTTCCTCACATTCCGGGTTACCGTCCAATGCAACAAAGTGTCATGCCTGAGAGCTTGACAGACGATATTCTTGTTGAGTACGCTCCAATCCTTGAAGATGTAACGCAACCAACCTTGCAAACGGTCTTCTTCAAAGGAGCTGGCGAAGCAACACCGTCTGTTAATATTCAGTCTGACTTTACCTTCACTGGTAAATACAACCAAGCAGAAGACACTTACACTTGGGATCAAGACAGCCATACCTTTGCTAAGGTTAATGTCCCAGTTATCGAAGGTTACTATGCGGACAAGGCTGTGGCTGGTATGCAGGTTGTTACACCTGATAAACCAGAAGCCACAGACAGTGTTGTCTATAAAGAACTCGGTAAGATTATCCCTGTTGATACCTTTGGTAATCCAATAGCGGATGCAGAGCCAGTTCATTATGCTAATGATCCTCAAGATGCTACGCAAGTTATTGAAACACCAGCACCACAAGTTGCTGGCTACCAAGCTGAAAGTGAATTGGTATTGCCAATTGACCTCAGCATGGACCAAACCTTGGTTTACGAACCAATCTTGGATGATATCACGCAAGATACGAAACAAACGGTTACCTTCCAAGGTGCAGGCTACAAAGATCCAGTTATCAACATTCAAGATAGCTTCAGCTTCCACGGTAAGTTTAACCAAGTGGAACAAACAAGCACTTGGGATCAAGACAGCTTCACTTATGATGTTGTAGAAGTTCCAGTAGTTGAAGGCTTCTATGCAGATAAACGTCAAGCTGGTGGACTTGAAGTTCGACCAGACCTTCCAGAAGTGGAAGATACTGTAACTTACACAGAGCTTGGTAAGATTATTCCAGTAGATGAGTATGGTACACCAATCGAAAATGCACCTACTCCAAGCTACAACAACGATCCTGAAGATCCAACCATGGCTATGGAAACAGTCGTTCCAGATGTTCTTGGTTACATTTCTGAAAAGGCCTTTATTACTCCAGAACACCCAGGTCAAGATACCAACGTGGTTTATGCTAAGGATGAGCAAAAAGCTATTATCCTTTACATGAATGAGCTTGATAAGTCAGAATTGACGCGTGATGTTGTTGTCGGAAGCTCAGGTGAGAAGATTGACTACTCTACTGATGAACAAATCGCAAACTTGCTCAAACAAGGTTATGAACTTGTCAACGATGGTTATGCAGAAGCCTTTGACCACACTTACAATGGTGATTCTGACTTTGACCAAGTCTTTGAAGTGGTTCTTCGTGAACGTTTAGTTCTCATTGACCCAGATATGCCAGCACCAGTTGCAGGTGAAGTCGTAGATCCAAATGATGTGAATAGCCCAGTTTGGCCAAATAGCGTAGAAATGCTTGAAAATCGTGCCGATGTGACACGTACCATCCAGTATGTCTTCGAAGAAGGTGGCTTGGCTAGCGACGACTACGTTGAAGTTCTTGATTTCAAACGTTTGGCTAATGTCAACCTTGTGACAGGTGCTATCAATTATGAAGCATGGTCAAGTACTCAAGCTGGCTTCTCAGCTGTTCCTTCACCAGAGGTTGTCGGATTCACACCAGACCGTATGGAAGTCGCTGAAATGACAGAGGTTTCTGTGGAAACACCTGAAATCATGGAAGTGGTTACTTACCTCAAGGATGCTCAGAAAGCTACAGTCACTTATGTTGACGGTACAACTCGTAAGAAACTTGAAGTGGTCGACTTGCTTGGTAAATCAGGCGAAGTGATTGAATACTCTACAATCGAACGTATCAAGTACTATAGCGACCGTGGTTATACCCTTCTTGCAGATGGCTTCACAAACGGTGTAATCTTTGATGGCGATTCACATGTTGACCAAAACTTCATGGTTACCCTTCGTCATGGTACCGTTCAAGTAGGTCCAGATAACATCCAAGAAGCTGGTACACCAATCAACCCAGCAAATCCAGATGGTGCCAAATGGCCAGAATGCGAAAGCTACATCAAAGACGTAACCTTCACAGTTCTCTACACATCTAGCGATGGACAAGCAGAACTTCCTGCCAATAACATCCAAACTGCTCAATGGACACGTAGCTTGACTATTGATAAGGTTACAGGTGAAGAGCTTGGTTCAAGCTACTGGACTTCAAATAAAGGTCAGTTTGAAACAGTCATCACTCCTGAAGTAGAAGGCTATAGCGCTGATAAGGATAAGGTTGAAGGTAAGACAGTAGGTCAACGTAACCTTGAGGAAACCGTTGTTTATATCCCATTAACAGGCGATATTAACGGTAAACCTAAGGAAGACAAGGCAGACGATATCGTTGTTGAAGAAATCCAAGACCTAGAAGTTCTCGACCAAGTCGAAGAGCAAGTGGAATCTCATGATGGACCAGTTACTTATGGACCAGGCGATGACTTTGAAGCACCTGTTTCAAGTCAAGCTGAGGGTAAAGGCTCTAAACACAAGATGCCAATAAATCTCTCAAATGAGGAAGAAGCAAGTAAAGGTAAGATTGAAGAAACCATCAATATCGCAGGCTTCACCGTATCGGTAACAGGTCTAGGACTTGGTCGCAACGGACGTAAGAAGAAAAATAAAAAAGATCACAAAGATCAAAAGGATAAATAATATAAAGCCCTGAATGACTCAGGCATGCCCAGACAGAAAGAAAATCTCAAGTTGCTTAGTGCACTTGGGATTTTTTTGTGGATTGTTTCTTATCTAAAATCAGATGTTTAAAGACTATCTCAGAACATTTTTTAATTAAAAATATGTAAAACTATTAACTCTGATTTTTTTCCGAAAATATATTGATAAACTACAATTATAGTGAAAGGTACCTTCACTATAAAAGACGTTCTCCAGATTGGGTTTCAGATTTTAAAACTTCCTCTTTTAATGCATATGCATGGGTGGAACTTGATGGTAAACCTATTGGTGAGAGTATTAGTTTGTCAAAATTTCAAAAGGTTCTATTCGTCAAAGGAAAGCAAAATGATTAATATTACTAATTTAAATAAAACATATGATGACAAAGTTGTATTATCAAATATAACTTTTCATACTAATAAAGGTGAGATTACTGGTTTGATAGGACCTAATGGTTCTGGAAAATCAACCCTAATAAAAATACTATTAGGATTGGAGTCAGCTGATAGTGGAAAGGCAACTATTTTGGGAACAACATATAGTGAGTTAGGAGCTGAGCCACTCTCTATAGTAGGAACTTTTTTAGATAGTTATCAACCTTATCCAAGTAGAACTGGTTATGAGCAATTAAGATGGATTGCACTTTCTTGTGGACTCAGTAAGCAACGTTGTATTGAATGTTTAGAAATTGTTGGATTAAAAGATGTTGGTAAGAAAAAAATCAAAGATTATTCTTTAGGAATGAAGCAGAGATTAGGTTTAGCAACAGCAATACTTGCAGACCCAGATATTTTGATTTTAGACGAACCTATTAATGGGTTAGACCCAGAAGGAATCCGTTGGTTAAGAGAGTTTCTCAAAGACTTTGTGAAACAAGGAAAGACAGTACTATTAACTAGCCATTATATGAGCGAACTTGAATTAACCGTAGATAGAGTTGTAGGTATTTCAAATGGTCACGTTGTTCTAAATGACAAACGTGAGCAAGTATTGAAGGAATATGATAGTTTTGAAAACGCCTATTTTAGCTCTGTACACGAAAGGAGTAGTGTAAAATGTTAAGTCAAGTTATTAAGGGGTATTTATATAAATATAGTCACCTAACTTTATTTAAAATGGGATTTTTTATCTTAGTTGTAGTTAGTTTGTTTTTTACCTATCAAAATATTCAAGTCATTAATGCACTACACACTGGTGCTGCAAACTCAGTAAATATTGATCCAAATGTAATTGAAACTCCCTATAGAACGGTGAGAGATGCTATTTTATCATCTCCGTATCAAGCAACCGTATTATTTTTGCCTATATTGTCAGCATTAATTCTAGCAACTGATTATCAATTTGGTGAGGATGAGTTTTCATCACTAATTTGTGCTAACTGGAAAATAAGATTGTTTTCACAGATATTTAGTATAATTGCTATTTCAATAACGACGACTTTTACGTTGTTTTTATTAAATGCATTACTTCTAAAATTCATGTTAGTTAGTAAGTTACAAAGTATTCTGTCTATAGGCTTAATGCTTGATGTTTTCATTAGAATAGTAGCTTTTACAATTACACTTAATTTACTCTCTCTATTACTTGTAAAAATAACAAAAAGATCAATTCCTTCTTTGATTGTGATAGTTCTGTTGTTAGTTTTCTCTTTATCAGGCATACTTAGGGCAATTTCTCCTATTTTAGATAATTTATTACCTTTAATTGGAGCTAAGTCTTTTGCTTTTGATAGGATCGAAGCCGGTCAGACAACCCAAGTATATGGAGCGATTCTTTTACTATTTGAAACTTTCCTTACGACGATTTGTTTATTTTATTTAGAAAAAATAAAATGGGGGAAGAAGAATGAAAAGCCAATTGCATAGCTTGTTTTATAAAAAATATAGTTTATTACCTGTACAGGTTTATTTATTATTTCAGTTAGTATTTGTTATTATAATAAGTTTATTAAGATACCTAAAATTCGAAGTTAATGGTGATTCTATCACTTTTAGCAGTTCTGTCTTATTAACTATAATATCGTTCTCTTTTTTAGGGAATGGAGTTTTAAATGCAAGTGTAGAATTGAAAACACAAAGTTATAAGCAAGTTTACCTGAACAACGGAAGTAGGGTGAAAGCTACATTATATATATTATTAATAGACCTACTAGAATGTCTAACACAGTCAGTATTAGCAGGTTTAATAGTAATGATATTTAGTCAGGGTACTCATAGTGAAGTAAATTTTTATTACTACTTGTTTGGTTCAGTTATATACTTTTTAGCGGGTTACTCTTTTTCCTTTTTATGTGGTAATTCAATGATTGCACTTGCAATTTTGCTATTATTTCCTATACTGGTGTTGCCTTTTATAGATAGGGTTATACCAATAGCTTCAAGTGTAATAATATATGATTTAGTTTTTCAGCTAATACATACAAACTATTCTATAATGCGTTTTATTGTATTCATAATTTGGCTTATTGGATTATTCCTTACTAGTTATTACCTTATTAGAAAGGAATTTTTAAAGTAACCCAAATAAAGATTGTTTTTTTAGATGAGACAACATCGAATTTAGATAGATTGACTGAAAAATAGATACAAGACTTTGGAGCACATATTCTGTTACTTAAAAATGAGCATTATTGAGATTTGGTAGAAACTCAATTTATTGAATTATCAATTATATGCTAATTTTGAAATGTATTTTCGATTTTTAATTATGTTACAATATATTCAAAACGTACGAGGAAAAAAATGGTAAAGTCTAAAATTCTAGTTATTGACGATGATTTAAAAATTTTAAGATTGATTAAGAATATTCTGGAGAAAAACTCCTATGTAGTTGAAACTAGAAATTCTGTTGAAGATATTAACCTATGTGACTTCATAGGATTTGATTTGATTTTACTGGATATAATGATGCCAGTGAGTGGTATTGATATTTGTAGTAGTATCAGAAGTCAGATTCAAACACCCATAATTTTTATAACTGCTAAAAACCTTGAAGAAGATATTGTTGAAGCTATTGGAATAGGTGCAGATGATTTTATTACCAAACCATTCGGTATGAAGGAGTTGGTTGCAAGAGTCAAAATGCATATTAGAAGAGATAAAAGGCTACTTTCTGTCGGAGATACTGAGACTAGTGGTTTACTTCAATTTGATAGGGTAGGAAAGGAATTAATAGTAGACGGTAATAGTATTTCTCTTTCGAGAAGGGAATTTAATTTATTATATTTGTTGTTTACCTATCAAACTAAAATCTTTAGTGTAGAGGAACTTTATGAATATTTGTACCCTCAAAGTTCAGAAGTTCAGTACCGAAGTATCACAGAGTATATCTATCAGATTCGACAAAAATTAAAACCTTATGGTATTGATCCAATTAAAACTCTTTGGGGTGGGGGATATAAATGGCAAAATCAATAACATTAAAGCAGTTGATAAGAGCAACTTATTTGAAAATTATTTTTCAATTTCTGATATGCATTTGTTTTTTTTATATCATTCCTGCCCTATTTACAGCAGTTGAAGGAATTAATGCTAACAATGTGAATAGCTTTACTATGTTTTTTAGTGTTAGCTCGTGGATTTATCTTTGTGTCATTTTAGTTGTTATAATTGTAAGAAATGTACAAAAACTTCTATATGAAATTCAGATAGAGATGAAGACAGTATATGAACAAAGCTTATATTCAGACAATAACAAATACTCTAAGCCACTAAGGTTATTTGAATTTATTGAGACAAAAGAACATATTATGAAGATGCAGGATAAAATTCAGAAGATGCTTGAAAAAGAGAAGAAACAAAAGCAAGAGCTAATGTTCAGAGTGTCTTCCGCAGCACATGATTTAAAGACACCTCTAACAATAATTTCAGGTAATGCTGAGTATCTTCAGACATTTGATTTGTCTCCTGAGTTAACTCAATGCTTATTAGATATCGAATCTTCAAGTCAACAGCTAGATAATTATTTTAATCAATTTATTCAATATTCAAAAACATTTTATAAAGATAATATCAATAAAGAGCATATTACTTCGGAGCAGCTTGCGTCATGTTTGATTAGAGAATTAACTCCTCTGACAACTGGGACCTGTGTTTTAAAAGTATTGAATGAAACCCCATCTGATACTACTATTCATATTGACTTAGTATTATTCTTAAGAGCACTTACTAATCTTGTGAATAATGCAATGTCCTATAGTCAATCAATGATGCCAAGGATAGTAATAAAATTATCATCTGAGCAAAATAAGATTGTTTTATCGGTTTGGAATGATGGCTCAAGGTTCTCGGCTAATATGATTGATAATGTAGGATCGCTCTTTTACCAAGATAATCAATCAGGAAAAGACTCTCAGAATCACCATTTTGGAATAGGGTTATCTTTTGTAAAAAGAGTCGTAGAACTTCATGATTGGGAACTGAAACTTTCTAATGAAAATAATGGAGCTATGGTTACAATTTATATTTAGTAATGGTTTTTTAGTTGAGATTATTAGCTAGTTTATATCCATTCGCTTGTGGTAACATCACTTCTATACTACAATATAGGAGAATAAGCAAAAAAGGAGTATGCCATGCCAACTGAATATGAAAAGATGATTGCAGGTGACTTTTATAAACCTAGCGATCCTAAGTTACGTGCCCTAGCAGCCAGCTCAAGAGAAAAACAATGGGCCTTCAATGCTGAGCCTGACCGTCTCAAAAGGGCAGAGATTGTCAAATCTTGGTTTGGTTCGACTGGTGAAAATGTTGCCATGAATCCTCAGTTCGTTACGGATTACGGTGTTAATATCCATATCGGTGAAAATTTTTACTCTAACTGGAATTTGACCATGCTGGATATCTGTCCTATCACGATTGGTGACAATGCCATGATTGGCCCTAATTGTCAGTTTTTGACGCCCTTGCATCCGCTTGATCCAACCGAGCGTAATTCAGGCATTGAATATGGTGCTCCAATTACGATCGGTGATAATTTCTGGGCCGGTGGAGGCGTGACTATCCTCCCAGGAGTGACCTTAGGGGATAATGTAGTTGCTGGAGCAGGAGCCGTTGTGACCAAGTCCTTCGGTGACAATGTTGTTCTAGGCGGGAATCCGGCGCGTGTGATTAAGGAAATTCCTGTAAAGAAAGACTAAATATAGCAACTCAAGGATTCTAGGTCCTTGAGTTTTCTATTTTTTGAAAGAATCTATTGACTTGAGGTAATAATTCTTCTATACTGCTAGTTAGCTAACAATATAGTTAAGGAGTCATTTTTTTGGACCATTTTGGACGCTTGTTAAAACAAGCCAATAATAATATGATGCGTCATTTTGACCAGTTTGCTAGGCAGTATGACTTGACTGGAAATCAGATGGCTGTCATTGATTTTATAACTAATCATGCGGATCAAGAAGTCTTTCAACGGGACATTGAGCGCGAATTTGAAATTCAGCGTTCGACAACGACAGTGCTCTTACAGCGAATGGAGAAGAAAGGCCTGATTGAACGCCACACATCTTCAAAAGATGCTAGGCAAAAGGCAGTTGTTCTCACGGATAAAGCCCTTAATATCGCTTTTGCCTGTCAATCTTATCTTCGAAAAGAGGAAGAAGAGTTTGCCCAGCAATTTTCAGCTAAAGAGCGAGAAGTTTTTCTCAAAATCTTACAACACTACCGTAATATTTAAGTTTATTTAGGAGGAACAAATACTTATGTCAGACGAAAAAATCTCCACCAAGGTCCTGTGTGCCATCTTTGCGACAGGAATCCTTTCATTTTGTGGAGTAGCTGGTGAAACAGCTATGAACATCACCTTTCCCGTATTGATGAAGGCATTTTCAGTCAATACGTCAACCGTACAGTGGGTTACAACCATTTATCTCCTAGTGGTCGCTTGCGTGGTTCCCTTATCTGCCTATCTCAAGCGCTCGTTTAAGATGAAAACCATCTTTCTGGTCGCAAATCTATTGTCTATTTTAGGTGTCCTCATCGACTTTATAGCGCCTAGTTTTAGCTTTGTTGTTTTGGGACGATTGGTTCAAGGGATGGGGGTTGGTTTTGCCCTACCTCTCATGTTTAACATCATTTTGGAGCAGGTACCAAGTCGTAAGATTGGTCTCATGATGGGAGTTGGAACACTGATTACAGCCGTTGCTCCAGCCATTGGCCCCACTGTTGGTGGTCTCTTGACAGCACACTTTGGTTGGCGTTCTATCTTCCTCGTCCAGTTTCCTATTCTCTTGGCTTCACTGATTGCGGGGCTTCGATCAATTGAGCAAAAGAGTGAGGTGCAACGTGAATCTTTAGATATCCTCAGTCTACTGGCTACCATCTTTCTTTTCTTGGGTTTGATTTTAGGCCTTCATGGGGTTGCTGATCATGCTTTCTTCAGTTTCTCAGTCTTAGGTTGGCTTTTAATTGGTATCTTAGGTCTTGTCCTTTTGATTTGGCGTTCAACAACATTGGACAACCCCATCATCAACCTCTCTATTTTGAAAAATCATAAACTGACAGGTCATATCATCGCTTTCTTCTCTTTCCAATTGGGATCCCTTGCGATGAGTTTTCTCTTGCCAAACTATGTGCAATTGGTTAACCACTCGAATACAACTCTTGCAGCTCTGATGTTGCTCCCAGGTGCTATTATCGGTGCAGGATTCGCTCCATTCTCAGGTATCATTTTAGATAAGATGGGAGCTCGTAAACCGATTCTGATTGGAGCAATCCTTATCGTACTCGCTCAGTTGTTATTTAGCTTGTTTGGTCTCTCTCTTTCCAATACGTTGATCCTCGTTTTTTACATGATTTTCATGACGGGGCTTGGCGTTTCCTTTGGTAATGTCATGACCAATGGACAGAAACAACTGTCGCTAGATCAACGTGCTGATGCCAATGCCATCTTTAACACGCTCCAACAATTTGCAGGAGCAGTGGGAACAACCCTAGCATCTCTAATTGTTGCTATGAGTCAAGCTAATCACAAGGTTGACTTTGCACAAGCAACGGCTCAAGGTAGTCGAAATGGCTTTATGGTCTTATTTGCTTTAGCTATTTTCCAACTCCTTGTCTTAGTTAGCGTTGTCAAAAAGAACGATTAATAACATGTTTAAAGCAAAGGAAACATGCTTTCCCTTGCTTTTTCTTTCCTTAAATGAAATACTAATCTTACTGCAAATTTTAGTGTTACTTTAAGGTTTATGACTTATAATAACCTTAAAAAATGAAGCAGTCTTCGATGAAGATACTAGAAAGAAGGGAAGGACCATGTCTTTACTTAAGAAAATTCATCCTGAGCAGCCGCTCAAGGAACTGAGATGGTTTGATATCAGTATTGTTACGCTGATTATGTTCGGTCAGTTTATTGTTCGTTCGACACAGATGTATTTGGCCAGTTTGTCTCCAAGCCTTTCTACAGCAATCAGTGAGACATCAACGAATACAGCCAGTGAAGGAGCAGCTTACTCTAGCAATTTCACCTTGCAGATTATTCTCCTAGCTTTAGCGATTATTTATCTGTGGATACGCCATTTTGACTTTAAACAATTACCTATACGTCTAAAGTGGTCTGTTCTCTTTTGGGTACCCTTTATTTTCGCTATCATGGGCTTATTTGCTGATATGGTAAGTACTTTGTCGGGACAATATAATTATTTTAGTCCTCAAGTTCTAGCCTTTATTAGCCCTATGGCTGTGATTGATAAGTTTATGGCTTTGTCACCTATGGCGATTGCTTATGGGTTGCTCAACGGTTTCTACGAGGAATTTTTCTTCCTAGGACTCTTGACCTCGGTTAAGGACAAGTATAAGTGGTTGGTCTTACTCTTTTCAACCATTGTTCGTGTGTCCTTCCATACCTATCAGGGCATGCTATGGGCTCTGGTTATCGGTGTGGCCTTTGGTCTCCTCTATTATTTCCTTTATAAATACAAGGTTAAAAACTTGCTTCCATTTTTCCTCGTTCATGCCTTAGCAGATATGTTTGGCTCGAGCTTAATTTATCTCTTGGTAAACTGGAATTATTAGTCAAACAACTCCCTTCGTTTAAGTACGAGGGGAATTTTTGTGCTCAATTAACCCAAGAAAAACTCTAAACGACTAGCTGATTGTAATGATTATTGATTAGGAAATGATTTGATTTTTATTAAAAATATGAGATAATAGATTTGGACTAATTTTTAAACAGCAATTTTAGAGGGAGACAATGATGTCAAAACGACTATTTTCGGATGAGCCGAATGCCCCCAAACCCCTTAAGGAGCTTTTCTGGGAAAATGCAGAAAAAGCTCGTATGGGGGAATTTTGGAAAGACAAAAAGAGTTACAGAGAGCTCTCAGAAGCCACGGGGATTCCGTCAGGAAGCCTTCGGATGCTCTTTATGAACAAGCCTAAGGGAAATATTCCAAAGATTGTGACCATTACTAACGGTCTGGCCAAGGTGACTGGGAAAAACATTACACTTGGGAAGCTCTTAGCTCGAGACAATCAGCATGAGGTTTTTGAGTTTCCAAGAGATCCTGAACAGGTCACCGAAAACTTGTGGCACAACATTCGCAAGAAGCTGGAAATCACGGAAGATATGGATGAGGGGGAAGTCAGAGAACGCATGACAGTCTTTGTAGTCTCATCTGGTATGGCTCAAACCAACTATAACCTGATCAATCAAAGAGGAACGGTTTCGCTTGATACTTTAGAAAAATTTTCAAAAAGACTTAGAGTTGAGCCTTATGAATTGTTGGCTACCATCAGACGAAGGGAGATTATTGATAGGGATGACTTCCCTATTCCTAAGGAAAATGTTAGCGACTACCACATCGATATTGGTAAGCTCAATACTTTCATTAAGCTCCAACCCTACTCGCCCAACGGTCAAGAGGTAGCCTCTGCAGACTTAAGCCCACAGAATCTTTATCATTATTATTCAAAGGGAACTATCGGAGATATGCCCATAAAAACGGCCTATAAGTTTAAAAGACTTGTGGATATCTATGAAGCAGAATATGGTCCCCTTGAACCTTCAAGTCGAGTTTTAGATGTCAAGGAACTAGAAAGATTCCTTTATAGTGGTATGATTACTGGTTATGCCATTGCTAAGACAGGGTTGATGAATGCGACCAATGGAAATCTCTATATCAAGGGCAAACGTCCTATCGAATCCATGCAACTGGATCGTGCCTTCGGTCTCTATAAACACCTAAAAAGACTGAAAAAGGACCAATAAATTCTTTACCTAACAAAAAGCCAAAATCAGAATGCTGATTTTGGCTTTTTGTTTGTTTTTTTATCTGTAAGACTAGTAAGAATAATTTTAGTCAATTTTCGGACTTATTTTACAATTGTTTCGCACGTCCATTTTCATCAAAGTGATAAGTCACACCATTGATGGTACGTGTTTGGTTGGTTACGAGCTCACCAGAGTTTTCATCGTAATAACGAGTACCCTTGTAGTCTGTAACGAAATTGCCTTTAATTTGCTTACCTTGATAATCAAAGTAGAGGTGTTGACCATTGATGACTTGATCAAAGATAAGAGCCTTTCCATCGTTACCGAAGTAGTACCAATTGCCCTTCCAATTGAAGAATTGATTGGTTACAGCAGCCCCAGTCTCAGCGTCGAAGTAGTAGACAGGATTGTCATAGGGTGAACGGTTGTAGTTGAAGAAACTATAAGGTTTCACCAGCTCTCCTTTAACTTGTTCGCCCATTCGGTATTTTGTTGCGACGGGATTACTGAAATAGTAGAGATTACCATCTATTTTGGCAAGTCCTAATACTTTATTTCCTTCATCATCTAGGTAGTACCAGTTACGTCCAGATTTAACAAAACCTCTTTGTCGTACAGCAGCCCCAGTCTCACTATCATAGTATGGTTCGTAACCGTAAGGTCCGAATTCTCCTCTTAAAACTTCCCCATATCCTGTAATAAAATAATCCTTACCGTCAATTTTTTTATAACCAGAACTTATCTTATTATCATCGTCAAGATAGTATAATTTACCACCAGCCTTTATAAATTGCTTACGAGGGGCTTCGTGACGAGCACCAGAGTCTTTATCGTAGTAGTAGCCTTCTGCGATTGCGTCTTTAGCTTGTACTCCATAAGAGTCAAAGTAAACGTGCACCCCATCAATGGTTTGTGAGCCTTTAAGGATATTCCCCTCCGCATCAGCGTAGTACCAGTTTCCATTGTGGTTAAAGTATTGACCTTTTACAAGAGCTCCAGAATTTTTATCATAGAACTTACTAGGTCTTTCATAAGTATTGTAGTTCTCTTTACTGATTACTCGACCATTAGAATCAACAAATCCTCCCTTGGTTTGGATACCGCTATAAGAATCAAAGTTGACTTGAACCCCATCGATGGTTTGTTCGCCCTTGAGAATTTTACCCTCAGCATTGACGTAGTACCAATTATCATTAACTTGGACATAGCGATTTGTTCCCAAATCTACTCTAGCACCAGAATCTTTGTCGTAGAAGTAGCCGTCATTACCAAAGACACCTTTGGCTTGTTTACCATCATAAGGGTCAAAGTATACAGGAACATTGTTAATGGTTTGAGAACCTTTAAGCCGTTTACCGTCATTGCCTACGTAGTACCAGTCTTTGTCGACTTGGACATAACTATTGATTACGAGAGCACCAGTAGTACTGTTATAATATTTTTTGTTACTTGCGAAATTTCCCTTAACCTGAGCGCCAGTTTTTTCGTCAAAGAAGTATTCAATGTTGTCGATGACGGTCGCTCCTTTAATAGCCTTACTATCTGCTCCAATGAAGTAGGTCTTGTCATTAACGGTAACGAAACGATTAGTAACTAGATTTCCAGAGTCTTTATCGTGAAATTGATTTTTATAGTCAAAATCTCCTTTAACTTGTTTACCTCCATATTCAAAATAAACGTGAGCTCCATCAATAATGTGTTCACCGGTTAAAATTTTTCCATCGTTACCGACATAGTACCAATTGTCTCTGATTTGAACATAACGATTGGCACCAAGATCAACACGATTACCGTCCTGATCGTAAAAGTAACCATCATCGCCAAAATTGTCGAAAACTTGGCATCCCTCGTATTTATCAAAGTAGACTTGTTTACCATCAATTGTTTGAGGACCAGTTAACCGAACTCCTTGGTCGTTAACATAATAACGTTCATTTCTATGTCTGTAGGGGTTGTAGGCAATGATATATTGGTTAGTAGCTAGAGCACCAGAATCTTTATCATAATAGCGTTCATTATTGTCAGTACTATCTTTAACAAAATAGCCTTTAACTTGAACACCTCCTCGGTCGAAGTAAACCTTAACGCCATCGATGGTTTGTGGTCCCTTTAAAATAGCACCATCATTTCCAGCATAGTACCATTCCCCGTTTAATTCGAAATAGCGGTTTGTCCCAAAATCAACTTGTTTACCGTTTTCGTCGTAATAACGGTTATCAGAAGCAAATCTACCCTTAACTTGTTCACCATACTGATTAAAATAATGCCATACCCCATTAATTTCCTTGGGTCCGATTACTTTATTTCCATTTTCATCTAGGTAATAGGTGCTACTGTAACTATCAACGAATTTATTAGTAACAAGAGCACCAGAATCTTTGTCATAATAGTGACCGTCCCAGGTAAATTCTCCTTTAACCTGAACACCACCTTGGTCGAAGTAAACCTTAACGCCATCAACAGTTTGTGGTCCAGTCAGGTCTTTACCGCTAGCATCTTTGTAATGCCAATAGCCGTATTCGTCTCTATAGTATTGACCACCTGTGATATTAGTTTCACTGTTCGAAGTTTCGTTAACTGAAGCTGTCTCACTGGCAGCTCGGTCTGTAGATACAGCTTCGCGTGTTTGGCCAGAGGCTGATTCTGAAGGAGCTTGGCTTTCACTTACAGTTGTTGAAGCTGTTTCACTGGTAGTTTCAGAGCTTGCAACAGAAGTTGTGGCTTGTTCTGAGTCATTTGTAGTGCTTTCAGTGCTAGCAACTTTTTCAGTAGTAGCAGGAGCTTCAACAACCTTAGTTTCTACGAGGTCTGCTGTGGTTTCTACATTGGCAGTGGTAGCAGCAGTCACATCAAGGTTTGATGCGTTGTCAGCTTTAGCTTCTTCAGCGAAGGCAGGCTTTGCGATGAAGGCAAAACCTGCAAGAGCAGTTGCACATGAGAATGCAATCAGATGTTTTTTGGACTTAGATCCAGTAAAAGTAGAATGTACTTTCATAATTTTTCCTCCATTTCCTAAGTCCTATTATAGCGCTATTTTAGAGACTTTCAAGAAAATATAAGAAATTTAGATAAAAATAAGAAAACGATTACATTCCAAAGTGACTAACAAGGTAAAATTCACAATTTTAGCAGTCATAAGAGTTTAAAAAAATCCAGGACTTGAGTCCTGGATTAGGAGATTATGAAAAAGAAAAGTTTTAGGATGATTATAGTATATAGAGGAGATCCTAAAGTTTTCTTAAAGTAAGGGATGTCTTAAACTTTAGTCGCATTACCATTTTCATCAAAATGATAAGTTACACCTTTGATAGTACGTGTTTGGTTGGTGACTAGTTCACCAGAGTTTTCATCGTAGTAGTGACCATCTGGTGCAAAAGCGCCTTTAACTTGTCTACCATGATTTGTATCGAAGTAAAGTTTTTGCCCATTAATTTGAACGGCACCGGTAGCTGCTGTACCATCGCCGTAGAAATAGTGCCAAGCTCCTTCCGTAAAGACAAAGCGGTTTTTGGCAGCCTTACCAAATTGATCGAAGTAGTAGATCTTACCATCAATGTAATTAATGCTGTCTTGCCACATGTCACCTAGTTGGGTGTATTTATAGGCACCTCCTTGACGGAAGTAATATAAGTCACCATTGATTTCATGAAGTCCAAGGACTTTTTCACCTTTCTCGTCAAGATAGTAAGTTAAGCCTCTGTTATCTTTGACAAACCCAGCTTTGGTTACTTTGCGACCATTATCTTTATCGTAGTAGTACTCAGGCATATATACGCCATCTCGACCAAAATCACCTTTGGCTTGTACCCCTCGATAGTTGAAGAAGACATCTTGTCCATCGATATTTCGAGGTCCCTTGACTGGTTTACCATCTTTACCTACATAAAACCAATTACCCATGAAGTCAATATAACGATTGGTTACAAGGTTTCCTGAATTAACATCGTAGAATGCGTATAAATCACCGTAAGAATTACCATAAGCCCCTTTGACCTGTTGACCGTTGTCACGGAAGAACACTTTTTGTCCATTGATAATTTGAGCTCCAGTAAGGTTGTCTCCATTTGCGTTTTTATAATACCAGTTTCCGTTATCATCACTATAATAACCATTTGGGTTAGGAGCATCCGTACCGACACCATTTTCATCAAATCGATAGGTCATACCATTAATTGTTAGAGTGGTGTTAGTGACGCGTGCTCCAGAATTAGGATCATAGTAGCGAAGAATACCATTGTCGAGAACAAGCTCTCCTTTAGCCTGACGACCATTGGCATAGAGGTAAACGATTTGACCATCTATATTGGCTTCACCATTCTGAGGACGAATAGCATTTCCATCTTCACCATAGTAGTACCAGCCATCATTTTCTTGGACATAGCGGTTTTTAACGGCTTGACCAGTAACTGAGTCAAAATAATAGCGACGTGTAATATTAATAGGAGTACCATAACCGTAAGAACGTGGTGAATTTTGACCTTCTTCTAGTAAAATACTGATTCCCTTTTGTAGGACGCCGGTATCAACAGGAGAGGCAGCTTCACGTGCTTTGAAATAGTAGATGTTACCATCAATTTCACGTATTCCTGTAAATTTAGAACCATCGTTCTTGATGTAGAAAGTTTGGCCTTTTTTATTCTGAACTAGACCTTCTTTTCGGACCCTTGCACCAGAGTTAGGGTCGTAATAGAAGCTTTGATCTGGATAACTATAAGATTCTCCACTAAAGTCACCTTTGATTTGAATACCATCATTATTAAAATAAACTTCTTGACCATTGATAGTTTGTTCGCCTGTTAGTGGTCGTCCAGTAGCATCTAAATAATACCAATTGCCCTTGTATTCTAGGTAACGATTGGTTTGAAGTTGACCAGAATTATCATCGAAATAACGACGTAGATCACCAGACCAATAGAAATCTGGCCCTTTAATTTGTTTACCATCTTCGCGGAAAGAGACACGTACACCATCAATGGTTTGGTCTCCAGTAAGGTTTTTACCGCTGGCATCTTTATAGTACCAGTTGCCTTGGTCATCACTATAGTACTGACCACCAGTGACGTTTGTTTCATTAGGTACTGAAGCAGTTTCACTGGCAGCTCGGTCTGTAGTTACAGCTTCTCGTGTTTGGCCTGTGGCCGATTTTGCAGGTGCTTGGCTTTCGCTTGCAGTTGTTAAAGCCATTTCACTTGCAGTTTCAGAGCTTGTAGCAGAAGTTGTAGCTTGTTCTGAAACATTTGTGGTACTTTCAGTGCTAGTTACATTTTCAGTAGTAGGAGGAGCTTCAACAACCTTTGTTTCTACGAGGTCTGCTATAGTTTCCACATTGGCAGTGGTAGCAGCAGTCACATCAAGGTTTGATGAGTTTTCAGCTTTAGCTTCCTCAGCGAAGGCAGGTCTTGCTATGAGGGCAAAACCTGCAAGGGCAGTTGCACATGAGAATGCGATCAGACGTTTTTTGGACTTTTGTCCAGTAAAATTAGAATGTACTTTCATACTTTTTCCTCCATTTCCTAAGTTCTATTATAGCGCTATTTTAGAGAGTTTCAAGAAAAAATAAGAAATTTAGATAAAAATAAGAAAACGATTACATAAAAAGAGAGTGAATGGCAAATGTCATAATTTTAGCAGTCACAAGAGTTTAAAAAACAAAAAAATCCAGGGCATAGGCCCTGAATTTAGGAGATTATGAAAAAGAAAAGTTTTAGGATGGTTATAGTATATAAATTAAATCCTAAAGTTTTCTTAAAGTGGTAGAAATATTTTGTCTTTCCTTTTTAATTCACTTTCTCAGTAGCCACACCATTTTCATCGATGATATAAGTCTTGCCGTCTTTTTCGAGAGTGGTATTCGTCCACATAGCCCCACTGTCTTTGTCAAAGTAGTAAGTTTTACCATCAATCTCTACTAGGCTACCTTTGACTTGCTTACCATTTTTATCAAAGTAGAGTTGAACACCATCAATGGTTTGACGGTCTGTTAGGAGTTTGCCCTCTTTGTCGTAGTAGTACCAGTTCCAGAAATCATCACGAACAAATTGGTTTTTAGCCGTAAATTCAGTCACAACTCCCTCATTATCAATTGTGTAGGTCTTATCATCGACTTTCAAAGTGTCGTTAGTAAGGATAATAGTGGTGTACATACCAGCATATCTTTCTGTTCGATATGATTTTGTTAGACGATAGCGCTTGCCATCGATTTCTTTCCATGTAGGTTTATCAACACTTTTTACCTCAGGTTGGAAGTAGTGCAGTTGACCATCAGAGCCTCGTTGGATGCCCTCGAGGAGGACACCGTTTTTATCAGTTCCATAGATTCCAGAGAAACTAGGCCCGCCCCAAAATGTTTTTTTTGAAAAAAGGGCTCCAAAATAGTTTTTTTCTATTTTACTATCTGTGACTAGATAAAGTTTGCTGTCATAACCTATGATACCATCAACAACTTGACCCTTTGAAGCAAAGATATATTCTTTTCCATCGATAATTTGTTTACCAGTTAAGACTTCGCCGTTAGCATTGGTACGGTAGGTAGAAGTGTTTGCATGGAACATTGAAGGAGTTTCAACAATGCCATATTTGTTCTTGACCAATTGTCCTTGGTAATCAAAAAGATAAATCTTCCCATCAATTGTGACAGTATCATTTTTAGCCAAAAGTCCATCAGGTTTGAAATAATAACGTTTACTGTCAATGGTATGCCATCCAATAAATGCAGCACCATCTTCGCCTAAGTAATTAGTATAAGTTGTATATTGAGGTTCTGTCCTATAGCCATTGAAAATTGAAGTGTGATGCCACTGATTCGTTAATAGAGAACCATCATTCTCATCGAATCGATAGTATTTTCCACCAATCTCTCGTTCTTGTCCTTTGACTTGTTTGCCATCTTTATCAAAATAAAGGATGACACCATCAACATTTTGCCAACCAGTCAATTTTTCACCGTTGGCAGTGTAGTAATACCAATCTTTTTGGTTGTCAGATTGGAAATGACCACCCGTCACGACCTGAGTAGGTAGTTGTGTTTTTTCGGTAAGGATACCATCGGCATCTGCTAAATAGGTTTTACCGTCTACTTCAATACTTGTATCAGTTACTTTACGTCCATTATCTTTATCGTAGTAGTAATCCTTGCCATCAATGGTTACCTTTTCACCCTTTGCTTGGATGCCATTGTTATGGAAGTAGAGGTTAAAGCTATCGATGGTTTGTGGGCCAGTTAGTTTGTGGCCCTCGCTGTCTAGGTAATACCAGTTACCTTGCTCATCAGAAGTGAATCTGCCACCTTGTGAAGGTGTTTCCTGTGAAGTAGTTACGTTATCGCTTGTTTCAGATGAGGTTTCAACACTTCTATCGGTTGTAGCTGTCTCACCAGATTGAGCGGCTTCAACCTTTTTATCAGTCTCGTTAGCAGGCTGTGTAGTAGTCGTTTCTGTAGGCTGACTAGTCGCATTAGTATATGCAGTGTCAGAAGATACTGCTTCACTAGAAGCTTTCTCAACAGTAGTGCTTGCTGGAGCTACTTCGGTTCTTGTAATGAGGCTAGCACTTGTCTCAAGATTGCTGTCAGAGACGACATTTTCAGGACTGGTAACGGCAGTCGTTTCAGGCTTGACTTCATCAGCTCCGACCTGTCCTAGTCCAATTAGTGAAGCCCCGATAGCCAAACTTGAGGCAGCGATTGTGATCCAATGTTTCTTAACTTTATGAAGTTTGAAACGAACTTTGTTTTCCATAATTTTCCCCCTTGTATGGTGACTTGGTAAATTCATGCTGTGACATTTAAAACAACATGAACACCAAAAATTAATTTACGATTATATTTTAATCCTATTTTCTAATAACTTCAATAGAAAACTCATACATACTCATAGTTTAAATTAATAGTGCAATAGAGACGTTTGAGAGAAGTAGATGTTTGCACAAAAAAATCCAGGACCTGAGCCCTGGATTTAGGAGATTATGAAAAAGAAAAGTTTTAGGATGGTTGTAGTATACAAAGCGATTCCTAAAGTTTTCTTAAAGTGGAAGAAATTTTTTTCTTTCCCCATTAATTCACTTTCTCAGTTGCCACACCATTTTCATCAATGACATAGGTTTTGCCATCTTTTTCAAGGGTTGCATTGGTTGTGATTGGAGAACCGTAAAGATGTTTCCCTAATGAAGTTGATTTTTCGAAGTGATAGAGCTTACCGTCAATTTCCTTCCAAGTTGGTTGGTAGTCAGAAATTACTCTTGGCTCAAGATAGCATAGGTAGCCTTTATCAGTGCGGTAGAATCCTGTTCGAACGATTCCATTTTCGTCTGAAGCATATGCGTAATTAGTGTCATTACGCAATAATTCCGCGTAAGAACCGAAAAGATAGGTCTTACCGTCTATAGATGCTGTTCTATTATAGTAGTAGTGCTTTTCGCTTGGATCTAGGTAATAGGTCTTACCGTCAATTTCTCTCCACCCGGATAATAATTTTCCTTCTGAATCTGCAAGATATAAACTATTATATGATTTAGCGGAACCATTAACAAGAAGTTGGCCATCTTGATTGAAATAATAATAATTTCCGTCAATTAAAAGGACATTATCTTTAGCTTGTAGACCGTCTTCTTTAAAGTAAACACGGTGACCGTTTATTGTGTACCAGCCGAAAACTTGTGCTCCATCATTGCCAAAGTAGTGAATATATGAACTAAAGGAATGGAATGCATTACGAAGGAGTTCGCCACTGTTCTTATCGAAATAGTAGTATTTTCCATCTATAAGGATACGCTCACCTTTGATTTGTTTCCCAGTGCCATCAAAGTAGAGTTGAATACCATCAATAGTCTGCCATCCGGTAGCTACTTGTCCTTTATCTTTGAGGTAGGTCCAGTCACCATCTTTATCTTGAACAAAGGTATTTCGAAGTGACGATGTCACACGTCCTTGGTCATCAATTTCGTAGGTCATTCCATTGAGAGTTAGACTACTATTGGTCCACATAACCCCACTATCCTTGTCAAAGTAGTAAGTATCACCATCAATGTCTACTAGGCTACCTTTGACTTGCTTACCATTTTTATCAAAGTAGAGTTGAACACCATCAATGGTTTGACGACCAGTTAGGAGCTTGCCATCAGTATCGTAGTAGTACCAGTTCCAATTGTCATCACGAACAAATTGGTTTTTGGCCGTAAACTCAGTTGCAACTCCCTCATTATCAATCGTATAGGTCTTGTCATCGACTTTCAAAGTATCGTTAGTGAGGATAATAGTGGTGTACATACCAGCGTGGTGTTCAGGAAGATACCATTTTGTTAGACGATAGCGCTTGCCATCGATTTCTTTCCATGTAGGTTTATCAACACTTTTTACCTCAGGTTGGAAGTAGTGCAGTTGACCATCTAAGCTTCGTTGGACGCCCTCTAGGAGGACACCGTTTTCATCAGTTCCATAGATTCCAGTGAAATTAATTCCACCCAAAATTTCGTTTTTAGAAAAGAAGGCTCCAAAATAGTTTTTTTCTATTTTACTATCTTTGACTAGATAAAGTTTCCCGTCATAACGTACAACACCATCGACGACTTGACCATCTGAAGCAAAGATATATTCTGTTCCATCGATAATTTGTTTACCAGTTAGGACTTCTCCATCTGCATTAGTTCGATAGGTATATTTTAATCTCACTTTAGCCCCTGGCTTATCAACAACGCCATAAGCATCTTTGACTAATTGTCCTTTTTCAAATAGATAGTTTTTACCATTGATTGAATAGATGCCATTAGAAGCATAGATACCGGTATCGGTGAAGTACAAGTGTTTTCCATCAATATCTTGCCAACCAGTCACAGCAGCGCCATCATTTCCGAGATAGTATGAACGGTAGTCCTTTGATGCAGGACTAATTCCACCAACATTGACTGAGGCCCATTGATTTTTAACCATACGTCCATTGTTTTTATCAAAGTAATAGGTTTTACCATCAATCTGAACGATTTTATCTTTTGCTTGACGACCGTCTTTATCGAAGTAAAGTTGGTAACCATCAATGGTTTGAAGTCCCTTAACAGCGTGGCCCTTTTCATCACCATAATAAAAATTAACATTTTCAGGGAAGGTGAAATCTACCTTATCCCAAATAAAGGATTTTCGAGCTAGACGTCCTCTCTCTCCAAAGACATAGGTTGTGCCCCCTACATTAACAGCAACATTCTTAAGCAGTTCGCCATTTTCATCAAAATAGTGAATGAAACCAGCTGCTGTTTTAACGAGACCTGTGGCACGTATGCCATCTCGGTTGAAGTAACTAGTATGGTATATGTAGTTTGTTTTATACCGTGAGATAATCTGTTTTTCAGACCAATTGCGGTAAGAATTTTTGAGAAGGGCACCGGTGTTTTGATCTAAGTAATAGGTTTTTCCATCAACTGTGATTTCTTGACCTTTGAGTTGTTTCCCATCTTTGTCAAAATAGAGTTCAACACCGTCCACATATTGGAAACCAGTCAATTTTTCACCTTGTTCAGTGATATAAGACCATTCCCCCTTATCATTGGCTTCAAAATGTCCACCAGTAATGTTTGTAGGCAGTTTAGTTCTCTCTGTCACAACCCCATTCTCATCTATTTGATAATGTTTTCCATCTTTATCGAGGTAGCAATTGACTAGGAGCATACCAGTATGGTCATCTAAATAATAGTTCTTTCCATTTACCTCAACAAATTGGCCTTTGACCTGTTTTCCATCTTCTTGGAAATAGTATTCGCGATCTTCTACATTATTCCATCCAGTGAGATTTTTTCCGTCCTTGGTATAGTACCAATTGCCTTGATCGTCGGATGTGAATTTACCTCGAGTGATAGAGATTTCTTGTCCTGATAATGGATGCTCACTGACCTCAGTAATCTCTGACTTATTTTCATTTGTATTTTGTTTGTCGGTGGCAGGTTCAGCACCCCTATCGGTTGTAGCTGTCTCACTAGATTGAGCGGTTTCAACCTTTTTATCGGCCTCGTTACTAGGCTGTGTAGCAGTTGTTTCTGTTGGCTGAGTAGCGACATTAGTAGGTGTAGTGTCAGTAGATACTGCTGCACTAGAAGTATTCTCGACAACTGTACTCGTTGGAGCTACTTCGGTTCTTGTAATGAGGCTAGCA
>NZ_KV831725.1:150534-161071 GCF_001837205.1 Streptococcus sp. HMSC064D12 | reverse complement strand
AAGATTGCTGTCAGAGACGACATTTTCAGGACTGATAACAGCAGTCGTTTCTGGTTTAACTTCATCGGCTCCGACTTGCCCTAGGCCAATCAGTGAAGCCCCGATAGCCAAACTTGAAGCAGCGATTGTAATCCAATGTTTCTTAACTTTATGAAGTTTGAAACGAACTTTGTTTTCCATAATCTTCCCCCTTGTATGGTGGCTTGGTAAATTCATGCTGTGACATTAAAAACATCATGAATACCAAAAATTAATTTACGATTATATTTTAATCCTATTTTCTAATAATTTCAATAGAAAGCGGATACAAAAACGCCATGATTTTATAAAAAGATTCTTATATTCGTGATAGTTATAGCCTATAAAAGAGTTTTCCTAATTTATTTATTTTTTCGTCTATAGATATGCTTGAAATGGTAATTGTCCCCATACAGTTTGGGAAATAGAGTCTTTTTTTCAAAAATCATCCTGTGTAAAATAAAGGGCATAAAAACATGAGAGGTGATTGCAATGACAAATCGTTACGACTTAAATAAAAATTTGGCACAGATGCTTAAGGGGGGCGTCATCATGGACGTTCAAAATCCTGAGCAGGCACGTATTGCTGAAGCGGCGGGAGCAGCTGCGGTCATGGCCTTGGAACGCATTCCGGCCGATATCCGTGCGGTGGGTGGTGTGTCACGTATGAGTGATCCTAAGATGATTAAGGAAATTCAGGACGCTGTTAGTATTCCAGTGATGGCCAAGGTGCGTATTGGTCATTTCGTGGAAGCACAGATTTTGCAGGCGATTGAGATTGATTATATCGACGAAAGTGAGGTTTTGACACCGGCCGATGACCTTATTCATGTGGATAAAACCAAATTTGATGTGCCTTTCGTCTGTGGAGCCAAGGACCTTGGTGAGGCTCTTCGTCGTATCTCTGAAGGGGCATCAATGATTCGTACCAAGGGTGAACCTGGTACTGGTGATATTGTTCAGGCTGTTCACCACTTGCGACTCATGAATCAAGAGATTCGCCGTATTCAAAATCTTAGAGAAGATGAACTCTATATTACTGCTAAAGACTTGCAGGTGCCGATTGATTTGATCCGTTATGTCCATGAACATGGCAAGTTGCCTGTTGTCAATTTTGCGGCAGGTGGTGTAGCGACGCCAGCGGATGCTGCCCTTATGATGCAGCTGGGTGCTGAAGGTGTCTTTGTTGGTTCAGGAATTTTCAAGTCAGGAGATCCGAAAAAACGCGCGGAAGCCATCGTCAAAGCAGTGACTAACTATAATCGTCCAGATATTTTGGCGCAAGTGTCAGAAGATTTGGGGGAAGCCATGGTTGGTATCAACAAGGATGAAATTGACATCTTAATGGCAGAGCGAGGAAAATAGATGACAAAAATTGGAATACTGGCTTTGCAAGGTGCTTTTGCAGAACATGAGCAGGTCTTGAAAGCACTTGGGGTTGAAACGGTTCAAATCAGAAATCGACAGGATTGGGAAGCGCACGCTGATTTAAATGGGCTTATTCTACCAGGGGGAGAGTCGACTGTCATGGGAAAACTCTTGCATGATTTAGACTTGTTTGAGCCGATTAAGACGAAAATTGATGCTGGACTACCTGTATTTGGAACCTGTGCAGGTCTGATTTTGTTGGCCAAAACCATAGTGGGGGACCAAACAAAACATTTGGCAAGTATGGACATCAATGTAGCCAGAAATGCCTATGGTCGCCAATTGGGCAGTTTTGTCACAGATGCTGAATTTAAGGGAATAGGGGAGATCCCAATGGTCTTTATTCGTGGGCCAATTATTGAAGCTGTTGGACCAGAAGTGGAGATTTTAGCTCAAGTCAATGGGGCTATCGTGGCAGCTAGAGAAAAGCAGATGTTAGTGACCTCTTTTCATCCAGAATTAACGGGTGACGAAAGGGTACATGCTTATTTCCTAGATATGATTAATCCGGCAAAAGAAGAAAAGCTTTGATTCAAATTTCATAAATTCATTTACTTCTCCTTCACGCAAAAAAATCCAGGACCCGAGCCCTGGATTTAGGAGATTATGAAAAAGAAAAGTTTTAGGATGGTTATAGTATATAAAGCAAAGCCTAAAGTTTTCTTAAAGTGGAAAAAAAGTTTACTTGTGATATGAAAAAGGAAGTTGACAGTTGGTCGACTTCCTTTTTAGCGATTCCTAAATCAAAGTAATTATGAGATATCAATAGTTGTTATTTGAATTATATTCTTATACTTCATCAGGTCCCATCAAATGTCCATTACCGTCAGCATCGAATTTGAAGGCACCAGTGTTTGTTCTAACAATGGTATTTTCAGCGCGTGCCCCATTCTTAGCATCGTAATAGTGGACAGTTCCGTCATCGTCAAATTTGAATTCACCTCTAAGTTGTTTACCGTTTTGGTCGAAGTAAACATGGATGCCGTTTAAGGTTTGAGGTCCTGTCAGTTTATCCCCTTTAGCATCAACATAGTAGTAGAAATCTTCACGATCTAAATCTTTACTTTCTCTTGGGTACTGTCCATCCTGATCTACGAGATCATTTCCAGGAATGGTAATAGTGAAGTGGAAGATGCGATCACCATCGAGATTTCGGTAATTCCAGTTGTAGACATGAACAAAGCTATCAGTGACGAGAGCACCAGAGTTTTTATCATAATAGTGTCCATCAGGGGCGAAGCGTCCCTTGACTTGTGCGCCATTAGGAAGGAAGTAAAAGCGACTATTTCCAAAGGTTTGAGGTCCTGTTAATGGCTTACCATCAGCATCGAGATAGTACCAGGCAGTAGTATAGACATTTTGATTGTTGATGTCATCACGACCAATATAAGTTAAGATTTCTTTAAAAGCATTGGTTACGAGAGCACCAGAATCTTTATCATAGTATTTACCATTTGGTGCAAAATGTCCCTTGACTTGTATACCAGTGAAATCATCAAAGTAGACTTTAACACCATTGATAGTTTGTTCTCCCTTGAGTTTATCACCTTTATCATTGACGTAAACCCAGTTGCCATCTTCAGTTTCAAGATAGCGTTTTGTTACAAGTGCACCAGAGTCTTTATCGAAATAGCGACCATCCTCTGCAAAACGTCCTTTGACTTGTTTGCCATCCTTGTCAAAGTAGACTGGAATGTTGTCAACGAAGTTGAGACCGATGAGGTTTTTACCGTTTGCATCCTTGTAGTACCAGTTGCCCTCGTTATCACTATAATAGTGACCACCAAAAACTCGTGGTGCCTTGTCTAGGGAGATTGTAGGAATGACGGGAGTGTCTGTTTCTTCACCAGGTCCCATCAAATGTCCATTACCATTTGCATCGAATTTGAAAGCACCAGTGTTGGTTCTGACAATGGTATTTTCAGCGCGTGCACCGTTTTTTGCATCGTAATAATGAACGGTACCATCTTCGTCAAATTTGAACTCACTTCTAAGTTGTCTACCATTTTGGTCGAAGTAGACATGGATGCCGTTTAGGGTTTGAGGTCCTGTCAGTTTGTTACCCTTAGCATCAACGTAGTAGTAATAGTCCTCACGATCCAAGTCATTGCTGGAAAGTGGATAGTGGCTCATATCAATAAAGTGTGATTTACCGTCAGATCCTATAGCAGAGTCGTTCGGAATAGTAAGCATAAATTTAAGAACACGATTTCCGTCTTGATTTTGGAAATTCCAGTTATAAATATGAACAAATCTATTAGTTACAAGCGCACCAGAATCTTTGTCATAGTAATGTCCATCAGGAGCAAAACGTCCCTTAACTTGTGCCCCATTAGGGAAGAAGTACATGTTTGTACCACCAAGATTTTGAGGACCTTTAAGTGGCCGTCCGTCGGCATCAAGGTAGTACCAATCAGTAGTATAAATGTTTTGACCGTTGATATCATCACGACCAATATAAGTTAAGAGTTCTTTAAAGGTCTTGGTTACAAGAGCACCAGAATCTTTGTCATAGTATCGGCCATCCTCTGCAAAACCACCTTTGATTTGAATACCGTCTTGGCTAAAGTAAACAGGAACATTATCCACATAGTTCAGACCGACAAGATTTTTGCCGTTTGCATCCTTGTAATACCAGTTACCATTATCATCACTATAATAATGTCCACCAGAAATATGAGGTGCATTTTCAAGTGTTACAGAAGGTGTGACTGGCTTTTCATTTTCATCGATTGGGGCAGGTTGTTCACTGTTTTTTGTAGGTGTTTTTGTTTCTTCGACAGGAATAGGTTCATTGACTTTTTCTACCGAAGTTTTTGTAGTAGAGGCTTCTGAAGTTGCCGTTTCAATTGGTGTAGTTTTATTTGCCTGATTATCTTGATTGCTAATTTCTTGCTCAGAAGTGATTTTTACTTGTGATTCGCTTGCTAATTCAGATGATGCGACTTCACTGCTAGGAGCTTCACTAAGAACCGTACTTGTACTAGTAGGTAGCTCAGTATTAGTTGAGATAGGATTTGTAGTAGGTGCTTTGACCTCAACATTAGTTACTGCAGTTTCTTGTGCAGGTGCAAGAATCTCAGTTGGTTGACTAGAAGTTTCAGGTGTTTTCGCTTCATCCGCAAATGCAGGTCGTGCGAGTAAAGTAAAAGTAGCTAGAGCGGTTGCGCAAGAAAGTGCCACAAGGTGTTTCTTTGGGTTAGTCCTTTTCGTAATCATGATAAATTCCCCTTCATCTTAAAATCTTTTCAGTCTAAAAACTGAAATAATGCAAAAATAACTTAATTACAATTGATTGATGACTTAAATCTCTGTAAGGTAGCCGTTTTCATCAATATGATAATTTTTTCCATCAATATTGGCATTACGATTACGCCACATTTGACCATTGTTTGGATCGAAGTAAAGCTTATGTCCCTTGTAGTCTACAATTTCTCCCTGAACTCTTATTGGGAGACCAGCTGCATCACGGAAGTAGTAGTATTCACCCCAAACTTGTTGAAGTCCAGTTACTGCAATACCGTCTTTATCGAAATAGAGCCATCCAGGAATATAACCATGTGAATATTCAAAAAGCATATTCTTGTCGTTATAAATCATACGATTTTTGACAAGTTCACCAGTATAAGGTTCAAAGTAACGGATACCTTCTGGGAACCTAATAAATTGCCCCATAACATTGGTTTGGCTGTCATTGTTGTTGAATCCGATTCCTCGAGCTTGTCGTCCGTATTCAAAATAATAATATTCTTTTTCGCCTTTCTTTTGCCAGCCTGTAACGTATTGTCCGTCATCGCCGAGGTAAAATGTTCCGAAATCCATGCTCTTATAGCCACCAGGAATTCCCCCTAGAGATCTGACATAGCGGTTTCGCCAAAGTTCACCATCATGTCCAAAGTAGTATGGTTTGCTATCAATGTAAACTTTATGGAAGTCATCCCAATCTCCTTGGTACCAAGGAATGGAGACTCTATACGCAGTGTCAGGATAGAAATAGTAACGGTTTCCATTAATATCTTGCCAGCCTGTTACAGCCACACCATATTTACCAAAGTAACGGTATTCATCGTGAGGAAAATCAGCTACCTTGACAAACTGTTCAGTTATCCTATGCCCTAGATTCTGGTCGTAGAAATAATAATGGTTATTACGTTGGACAGACTCACCTTTGGCTTGTTTACCATCTTCATGGAAATACACGTGCTGATTGTCAACAACGTGTGCGCCTATAAGGTCTTTACCGTCTTTTTTGTAGTGCCAACTACCTTGTACGTCACTATACCATTGACCACCTGTAATATTTTCTTCAGGATCTTCGTCTTGAATTTCTGTGTTTTCATCGTTATTGAAGGAAGAAACATCAGTTTTAAGTCGATTTTCTGAGATGTCCTCATATCTAGCGTTTTCCATACTAGCAGTTTCACTTACTGTAGCTCCTGTTTTAGAAGTAGGTATTTCTGATCTTGTTGAATTTGTTTCAGAGATAACTGTACTTGAAGCCTCTGAAGCGGGTTTAGCTGTTTCAGGAATAGCTGTAGTATCAGTGGTAACACTTGTAGCTTCGCTATTGATAATGCTTGTGCCTGTTGGTGCATCTGTTGTAGTTGCTGTTGGATTTTCATCAAGTGTCTTAGTCTCAACAGTAGCCACTACATTTTCTATAGCAGGTGCGACAACTTCGGTCTTAGCATTCGTATCAGATGCTTTTACTTCTTCCGCAAATGCAGGGCGAGCAACTAGGGAAAAAGCAGCTAGTGCGGTTACACAAGAAAGTGCCACAAGGTGCTTCTTGTACACGTGCCATGGATAATTCATTTCAGTATTCATAATAGACTCCTTTCATAAAATGAACACCGATGTTTGGGTGGTTATAAAGGAGCTCGCCGTTAAAATAGTGTTAAAAGTAGGCAAATCTGTTAAAACGACTGAGCCCCATATCTAAATCTCTCAGGGCATGGCCATAAGACGATTTTATAGGCGAGCACGTCAAATGTGTGCAAGGAGAATATGCTTATGCTGTATAATTTATATCTAGAAACAGGTGATCTTACTTATTTATCCTAATACTTTTATTTCTCTCCTTTCGTTTTATTATTGAATCCAGCCTATGCACATGTCTTCAAATACAAAAAACTAGAGCTGTTAGTTTGAAGCATTCTCTCTAAAGCTCTAGTTTTATATTATAGACAGATGTGTGTATGAAAAGAGCCTTAGATTATCATGCCAAAGTGCCTAAGGACCAGTTTTCATGCATAAAAAATTATTTTGACGTTAGAAGTCTAAAGCCAAGTTCCTAATCCTAATCCCCTGTAGTACACTTTCAACGTTTTTAGTAAAACGCTTACATGTTCACCTATCTTTATTATAATACTTTTTTTATGACAAACAAGTTTTTTTACAAGATAATCGTAAATGTTAAAAAAATGTCATAATTGGGTTCTGTTTGAATGACAGTGATTGATTATATGAAAAAGGAAGTTGACCAACTGTCGACTTCCTTTTGTGTTTTTTTAAAGAACATTTAGACAAACATACTTACTATAATAAGATAAATCTCACAATTGAGTAGGACGTCCGTTTTCATCAAAGAGATAGGTTACTCCGTTAATGGTACGTGTCTGATTAGTAACAAGTTCGCCAGAATTTTCATCATAATAGCGAGTTCCTTTATAATCTGAGATAAATTGTCCTTTGACTTGTTTACCATTATTTCTGAAGTAGAGATGTTGTCCGTTTATAACTTGATCGAAAATAAGCGCTTTTCCGTCAGGACCAAAGTAGTACCAATCTCCCTCCCAGTTAAAGAATTGGTTAGTTAAAGCAGCACCTGTCTCAGCATCAAAGAAGTATGTAGGTGCAGCTTTTGAAGTGCTATTATAGTAATTTTCATTATAAGGGTTAACTAATAAGCCACGGACCTGATCATAATAATGCCCATATCTTGATTCTGGTCCATCAGAGAAATAATAGATCTTACCATTAATCTCTCGTAGCCCTTTGACTTTTCGACCGTTTTCATCAAGGTAAAACCAATTATTGCCTGATTTTATGAGACCGGTTTTGTGGATAGCAGCACCTGTTTCTTCATCATAATATGGAAGAGTGTTGTAGGGTCCTAATCCACCTCGAATAACTTCACCCCAAGAATAAACACAATAGTCTTTTCCATCTATTGTCATTCTACCGAAATCCCCATTACTATCAAAGTAGTATAATTTGTTTCCGGCCTTGAAAAATGTATTTTTAGGGATTTCTTGCCGAGCACCAGTGTCTTTATCATAGTAATAGCCGTCCAAAACAAGGTCCTTAGCTTGACCACCGAAGTAGTAAGGGTGGAAATAGACATTTACACCATCGATGGTCTGAGACCCTTTTAGTAAGATTCCCTGATCATTAGCATAATACCACTTGCCTTTATGGGTAAAGTAACGACCTTTGACTAGGGCGCCAGAATCTTTATCGAAGAATTTTTCAGCCGGAGTATAGCTAGCATGATCCTTTTCAGTAATTAATCGTCCATCTTTAGTAATGAAGTTACCCTTAACTTGAACACCAGTAATAGTGTCGAAATGGACTTGTACACCATCAATAGTTTGTTCTCCTTTTAGGATTTTACCTTCAGAACCAATATAATACCAAGCATCGTTGATTTGCACATAGTGATTCTTTCCTAAATCAGTCTTGGCACCAGAGTCTTTGTCGTAGAAGTAACCGTCTTCGTCAAATCCACCTTTAAGTTGTTTACCATTTTGAGGGTTGAAGTAAACGGCTACATTATTAATGATTTGAGCTCCTTTGAGTCGTCTACCTTTACTATTTACATAGTACCAATCTGATCCGACTCGCACATAGCTATTGGTTACAAGAGCTCCAGTGATACCATCATAGTATTTACCATTCACGGCGAAATCACCTTTTATTTGAGTTCCCTTTTGTTTGTCAAAGAAGTATTCGGTATTTTTGATAACAGCTAACCCTTTAACGGGATTACCCTTATCGTCTATATAGTAAGTTTTATCTTTGACTGTAATGAATTGATTATAAATTAATCCTCCAGTATCTTTATCGTGGAACCTGTCATTAGAGTCAAATGTTCCTTTTGCTTGTACACCATTGTTATCAAAATAGACATCAACACCATCAATTGTATGGTATCCTGTTAAGATTTTTCCATCATTACCAACATAGTACCAATTCTCTTTGATTTGGACGTAACGGTTTTTACCAAGGTCAACGAGATTACCATCTTGATCATAGTACCGTCCTTCAGCAAAATTATCGAATATTTGCCAACCACCGTAATTGTTAGAGTAATTTCCTAATTCGTGGAAGTACACTTGCTTTCCATCAATGGTTTGAGGTCCGGTTAATGGTTGTCCTTGATTATCCAGATAATATCTCTCGTTTTGACCAGTAGTACTATTATAGGCAATGACGTATTGATTTTTGACTAAGGCACCGGAATCCTTATCATAATAGCGGAAATTCTTACCTGAATAATCAGATATGAATCTGCCTTTGACTTGGACACCAGTGTTCTCGAAGTAAACATCCATACCATTAATCGTTTGTCTGCCTGTTAAAATTGTGCCGTCATCTCCAGCATAGTAACAATATCCATTTAAGTGGAAGAAGCGGTTTGTTCCGAAATCAACTTGTTTACCTTTATCATCATAATAACGACCATTTTCGGCAAATTTATTAAAAACTTGTTCAGGTTCAAAATAATACAATGCCCCATTGATTTCTTTGACACCAGTAAACTTATAGCCGTTTTCATCAATGTAATAGGTTTTATCACCATACATATTCACAATACGATTGGTGACGAGCCAACCATTATTTTTGTCATAAAAACGGTTATCAGCTGCAAAGTGTCCTTTAACTTGTTTGCCATCAGTGTCAAAATATACATTCATGCCATCAATGGTTTGAGGCCCTTTTAAAATCTTGCCATCTTTACCAATGTAGTACCAGTGAGTGTGAAGTTGGTAATAGCGATTGGTACCTAAATCAGTTCGTTTGCCTTCTTTATCATAATAATAGCCATCAGGACCAAATTCGTCTTTGATTTGTGCAGGTGAAAAGTAGTACCAAGCACCTCCAATATTTTTTTGACCTGTAACTCTATTACCATTTTCATCTACAAAGAAGTCATACATTGAATGAACAAAGCGATTAGTCACCAAGGCACCAGAATCCTTGTCGTAATAATGCTCATCACTAGCAAAGTCACCCTTTACTTGGATACCATCGTAATTGCTAAAATAGACTTTAACACCGTCGATAGTTTGAGGTCCTTTTAAAATCTTGCCATCATTTCCGATGTAGTACCACTTATTATGTAATTGAACATAGTGATTGGTACCAAGATCGGTCCGTAGACCATTTTTGTCATAATAACGACCTTCAGGGTCGAATGACTCTTTTAACTGGGCGCCAGAATCGTTAAAGTATGTCCAATCTCCGTTAATTTTTTGATGACCGATAAGCCTATAACCTTCTTTGTTTACATAGTAGGTGTTATAGCCATCATTGACATAACTGGACGTAACTAGAGCACCAGAATCTTTATCGTAAAAGTGTTGATCTAAGCCAAATCTTCCTTTTACTTGTCTACCTTTATAGTCAAAATAAACCTTAACACCATCGATAGTATGACCATCAATGTAGTCATCGCCATTTTCATTTCTATAATGCCAAAAACCATCATCGTCAGTGTAATACTCACCACCTGTAACATTTTCCACTCGAGAAGACCATGGTGGAGGTGGGTAAATACCTCTGTCGGTAACATCTATAGTACGGTCTTCATGGGATGCAGTTTCTTCCGCAGTTTTTTCTGTCACACTTGTTGCGACAGATGATTTAGATTCTGAATTTTGTGTTTCAGAGGCTGAAACAAATGTGCTTGTGACTTCAGAGCTTGGTTTTTCAGAGACTGTTTCTGATGAAGCCACTTCAGAGGCAGCTACTGGTGCTTCTGATACTGTAGCAGTTTCGCTTGAAGCAGTAGAAGGTGTGTTTTCTACTGGTTTGGCTGTGGCTTCATTAGTCGCTGGAGCCTCAACGTCAATAGCGCCTTCTTTGA
>NZ_KV831725.1:147420-150434 GCF_001837205.1 Streptococcus sp. HMSC064D12 | reverse complement strand
CAATAGCGCCTTCTTTGATGATGGCTTCAACAGTCGCTTCATTAACAGGGGTATGGTGTTCTTCAGCTGAAGCGTAGTTAAGGCCTGCAAAACTCAATCCTAAAGTAAGCCCTGTCACTGCAATAGTTACCCAATGTTTTTTAACTTTGTGAAGTTTAAAATGTACTTTCTTTTCCATGGTAATTCTCCTTTCATTTTAAACTTTTACATATCACAAATAAGGACTGTCATGAGATTTTATGAAAAGTGAGCATTAGGTAGGAGTACCTAACGATGTGGGTTAATTTTCTTATGACAACCCTTATTTTCTCCCAATCTCCTCAATTTCAGTATTGTGAGACTGCTCAAGGCAAACATGAGTTATAGAAAAATAATTCTGTGTAACACGATAATGCTTTGAAATATGTTCTCCTTTCTATGCTGAGACTATCTCGTTTTTTTTTAAGGCTATGGGACACAAAAAACTAGAGCTTCCTAGTATGAGGTGTCTCCTCTAGAGCTCTAGTTAGAAATGATGTTTTTTTAGAAATGAGCCCTAGTTTTATGGTTGAGCAACTTAGGAATGATTACCCTACAATAAACCGTATTTAGGCATTAGCGAAATAATGTCAAATCTTTTAGATAATCCCCTAAGTGTCCATTAAAACAAAAATCAAAGCGCTTACATTTTTGTCTAACTTCATTATAATCCTTTTTTAAGAATAAACAATAGAAACTAACAGAATTATCAAAAACAGGTAAAAAGGAAGTCGATTTTGAACGACTTCCTTTTGTTATAAGCAGTTGAAATCATTAGTAACTTGTAAGAAATTATCTAAGGATATGACCAACGCCGTTATCATCAAAGAAATAAGTAACATGATTTACTGTCAAGGTCACATTTTCAGCACGATTACCAGAGTCAGGAAGGTAGTAGTAGATTTTATCATTTAAAATGACGAGTTTATCTTTAGCTTGTATGCCCTTCTTTCCGTAATTATAATTATCATCGTAAAAGTAGACATGCTTGCCATCGATGACTTGTTTTCCAGTGAGAATCTTACCATTACCATTTGCAAAATACCAATTATTCTTATGTTGGAAGTATTTTCCGGTTACAAGTGCACCAGTCTCTTTGTCATAGTAGTATAGATTGCTGTTTGAATAATCGAAGTCACCTTTCACTTTCTCACCATCTCTAAAGTAGTACTGTATGCCGCCCAAATCTTTAACACCATTATAAATCTTTCCTTCTTTATCAACATAAGACTCTTTGCTACCATCTTTAACCAATCTATCTGTTACTAACGCACCAGTATCTTTATCGTAATAGTGGTGATCAGGTGCAAAATGGCCTTTATATTGAACACCCTTGGTATCGAAGTAAACCTTAACATTATCGATGGTCTGAGCACCAAGGAGGAGGTCGCCCTTGCCATTGACATAGTACCAGTTTCCTTCGGAATCACTAATATAGCGGTTTCGTTCAGTTGATTGACTCTTAATACTGAGGACACCAGATTGATCTGCCACATAGGTCTTACCATTAATGTCAAAGGTGGTATCTTTTACCTTTCGACCGTTATCTTTATCAAAATAGTAAACTTTTCCATTGACATCAACGAACTCACCTTTAGCTTGACGGCGAGTTCCAAAATGGAAATACATGTCGTAGCCATCAATAGTTTCGGCACCAACACCAGGTTGTCCATACTCATCGTAGTAGTACCAGTAGCCCTCTTTATCTTGAGAAAAATGAGCGCTCTTAGGTCGAAGGTCCTTAAAATCACTAGAGATGTATTTTCCGACACCATCATTGTCAAATTCATAGATATTTGGAAATTCTCTCATAATATAGTGTGTAGGAATATTCAACCGTATATTTCTAGCGATGGTACCATCACTGTAGAAGTAATAGTTGTTGAAAAATCTGTGCACGACCATATTTCCATTATCTTGGAAATAGTACTTATTACCATTGATGGTTTGCCATCCTGTGACTGGTAGGCCATCGGCACCAAAATAATACCTTTCGAGTTCAGGATGTTCTTTGCTGTCATAATTGGAATAAGGAGCAAAGTCAAATCTTATTTCTTTAGCATAGTTTTCTTCAGGAATGAATCGTCCAGCTTTGAAGGTGACGAGTCGGTTCGTCACAAGGGCGCCGTTATCTGGGTCGTAAAAATAGGATTTACCATTGACCTTACGGCGTTCACCCTTGACCTGTCTACCATTCGAATCAAAGTAATAAGTCAAACCATCAATGGTTTGTAGTCCAGTAACTAGTTTTCCATCTTTATCCATATAGTACCAGTGACCACCATTATCTTGTAGAAAAGCTGGATGGTTATTTGCCACCGTAACGATACCATTAGGATCAATATTCAGTTTGAAATCACCGTTGTTGAGATGTGTGTCTTTAACTAATTGTCCTGCATTTTCTTTGCCAGCATCTCCAAACAGATAGAGCTTGTCACCAACCACGTTCAAGCCGTAGCTAAGTTGGCTGTTTCTATCAGGATTAAAGTAATAGGTTTGTCCTTTGATATCTTGTAAGCCAGAAACTCGCACGCCATCGCTACCTAGATAGTAAGTTTGACCATTTTCTTCAACAAATTCATCATGGAGCATACGTGCACTATCTGTAAAGTAATAGAGTTTTCCATCAATGGTTTCGAAACCAGGATGTTCTCGCTCTTTTTTGAAATAATAGCGTTCTCCATTAATATCTTGCCATCCCATAAGCTTATTACCGTTGTTATCGTAGTAATAAGTAACGTAATAAGGATGTCTTGTGGTAATAAGACTACCTAAATAGTTTTCTGTTTCAATGCGTTCTTCTTTTTCGGTAACAAATCCATTCCTTTTTTCAGTAAAGGCAGAACGGTCAGTTCCTCTTGTGGTATTTTCGATTGGGATATCACCGACAGGTGACGCATTCTCAGCTGTAACACTCTCACTAGTCGTTGCAATTACCTCAGAATGTGCAGTTTCAGAATGCGCTACTTCCGAACTAGCTGTACTTGTGACTTCAG
>NZ_KV831725.1:143593-147320 GCF_001837205.1 Streptococcus sp. HMSC064D12 | reverse complement strand
TCCGAACTAGCTGTACTTGTGACTTCAGAGCTTGTTTTTTCAGAAATAGTTTCTGTTGAAGCCACTTCAGAGGTAGCTACTGGTGCTTCTGATACTGTAGCAGTCTCGCTAGAAGGGGTAGCAGGTGTATTTTCTGTAGGTTTAGCTGTGGCTTCACTAGTCGCTGGAGCCTCAACGTCAATAGCACCTTCTTTGATGATGGCTTCAACAGTTGCTTCATTAACAGGGGTAGGTTGTTCTTCAGCTGAAGCGTAGCTGAGGCTTGCAAAACTCAATCCCAAAGCAAGTCCTGTCACTGCAATAGTTACCCAATGTTTTTTAACTTTGTGAAGTTTAAAATGTACTTTCCTTTCCATGATAATTCTCCTTTCATTGAAAGATAAATTGGAATTATATGTGTGAAATAAATATTATTCGTAAATATATTTAATAACCCTTCCATCACCGTTTTCATCGAAATGAACAACCTCAGCTTTCACCTTGTAACGAATTGAGTGATTAAAAGTAATGTCAACATTTTTAGCACGTTTTCCAGTTTTTGGGTAATAATAATGGTAGTAGTAGTCATTTCCCGCCCAAATTGTTCGCAATTCATCGTAGCCTAATCTACCATCATCGTGAAAATAGTAGTAATCATCTCCAATCTTTTGTTCACCCTTATAACATTTACCATCACTACCAACATAGTAACGATAACCGTCAATGTCAACGAATTTGTCACGTCCTAAGTCAACAAGTTCACCAGTATTCTTGTCATAGTAATAACCATCATCAGCAACAATACCTCTAGCTTGTTTACCATCTTTATCAAAGTAAACCTTCACATTATCGATAGTTTTGTGTCCAGTTACCTTTTGACTATTTTCATCGACGTAGTACCAACTATCAGAATATTTTTTACCAAAATATCTAGTAATTGCACCAGTTGAGGTGTCTGCTAGACTAGGGTATCTATCGAATTGAAATACTTGAACATAATTATGGTCGATAGGCTCATTACCTAGGTCGGTGATAAAATGCCAAGGTTTTATTTGAACATAACGTTTTGTGACTAAAGCTCCGGTGTCCTTATCGTGATATCTACCATCTGGTGCGAAATCCCCTTTTAACTGTGGTCCATCAGGGTAGAAGTAGTAGTCCTCACCGTTAATAGTCTGATAACCTGACACCTTGTAGCCACTATTATCTAGGTAGTAGCGGAATGTAGTTGAGATACCATTAGCACGCCATTCACGAGCGATTCTTACAGTACGCTCTCTGAAAGTATTTCTTGCTAAGTTACCTGTATGTTTATCGTAATATTTACCGTTTTTTGCGAAACCTCCTTTTACTTGCTCTCCATTTTCATCGAAGAATACTGTTTCACCATTAATAGTATGCTCCCCTTTTAAAGCGATTCCTTCGGAACCAAAATAGTAAAATGGTTTTGTATCATCGCTAAATCCATTGTGGTTAGAAGGAACGTATAAGTTCCTAGCTAGATGACCATTATCATTCATATAATGGATATTGTGGTAGTCATCATAGAACAGTCCATTTTTTTTGATATCATCTTTCTTTTCAGTAATGACACCTTCTTGATCTGAAATATAAAGTTTATCGTTCACTTCAAAAAGTGTTCCAATGACACGCTCACCATTATTTTTATCGTAGTAGTATTTGTTTCCTCCTTGTTTAATAAACTCTCCTTTAGATTGCTTTCCGTTTTGGTCAACATAATACCATTTACCATTTATCATAACTGATCGGTTGACACCTAAATTAACACGAGCACCGGTATCTTTATCATAATAGTAACCATCGTCTGCGAACTGGTCTTTGATTTGTTCACCATAGACATTGAAATAAACAGCAACACCATTTATCGTTTGGGGACCGTGAAGGAATTTTCCGTCATACCCTGCATAATAGGTGACTTTTTTAATTTTAGGGTTAAGATAGTCATTCTCTAGGTGATAGATAGTAACGTATTGATTTTTGACCATTGTTCCTTGGTAGTCATAATAATAGCTGTTTTCAAAGTCATCGGTAACAATTTGGTTGCGATAGTTTAAAGCATATGGTACTTCAGAGAGTTTACCTTCATTATCAGCTTTATAGGTCTTACCATCGATTTGAATAAGAGAGTTGATAAGCATTTGTCCATTATGCAAATCATAGTAATGTTTTGGTAGACCTGAATTTGAGTAGCTAGCCTCACCTTTTAGTTGACGACCATTACTGTCAAAACAAACATGATAACTATCAACAATTTGGTTTCCAATGAGTTTCTGACCATTTTCATCGACATAGTACCAGTTTCTATTGTCTTCTACATAAGCATTGGTAACAAGTTCACCACTATCCTTGTCATAGAAGTGTCCATTCGGAGCAAAGTGTCCTTTAACTTGGACTCCACTGTCCTTAAAGTAAACTTTGACGTTATCAATGGTTTGTTCGCCAATGAGTTTATTGCCATCGGAGTTGTAGTAATACCAGTTGCCTTTATCATCGCTGACATATTGGTTATGGAATCTAGAATCACCTTGGATAGTAATGTTACCCTCTTTATCTGCGATATAATGGATACCGTTTAACTCAAAGGAAGTGTCCTTGACTTTACGACCATTGTCTCTGTCGAAGTAGTAGATTTTATTATCAATATTAATGAATTCGCCTTTAGCTTGATGTCCTTCTGGACGAGATGATTCATGGAAGTAGAGTTCAAAGCCATCAATAGTCTTAGGTCCAGTGACTGGAAATCCGTCTTTGTTGAAGTAATACCAACGACCTTCGTAGTCCATCATAAATTGATTTTTTGGATATTCTATATTATTTTCTGAAGGAAGAGTATAGTAAATTGGGAACGGATAAGTCACAATGTTTAGTTGTTTATTGAGATAATCAGCCACCCCATTGTGGTCTGAATAAAATACATATGGCATAGACTTCCGAAGACCCTTTTCGATGATAGGAAATTGTTTGTTTTTAGCTAAGGCCCCTTTGTCATCAAAGTAGTAGCGTTTGTGATCTAATTCCATTAGTCTATGAACAGCAACTTGGCCATTGTCATAGATGTAATAGTCATCACCTAAAATCGTCTGACGACCTTTCTTAAGTGTGTTACCATTTTTATCAAAATAGTAACGTTCTAATCCAGGCATTACATAATAGTTTGGTTCGATATAAGCAGGTTCATTGAAGTAAACAACTTTACTATAGTTTTCTTCTGGAATATAGTGGCTGTCTTTGAATGTAATAAAACGGTCTGTTACTAGCTTGCCATCGTTTTCATCGTAAAAGTGGAGTTTGTCGTCAACTTTCCTAAGCTGCCCTTTTACCATAGTGCCGTCATTGTTAAAGTAATATTGGAAACCGTTGATTTCTTTTGGTCCAGTAACAAGCTGCCCTTTTGCATCTATATAATAGGTAACACCATTTGCATCTGAAACGAAACTCTCTCTTTTATCTGTCTTTTTTGTGATACCTTCCGCTTCAACAGTGATGGTGAAATCGCCATCTTTTTGTGAGGTATCTAAAGTTGTTTTATCAGGAGAAGTACTTATGATGAGGTTTTCGTTGTTTGTAGGTGTATTTGTTGCACTTACCTCAGAATGTGTAGTTTCAGAATTAGCTACTTCCGAACTAGCTGTACTTGTGACTTCAGAGCTTGGTTTTTCAGAAACTGTTTCTGTTGAGGCTACTTCAGAGCTGGCCACTGGTGTTTCTGACACTGTGGCAGCCTCGC
>NZ_KV831725.1:143263-143493 GCF_001837205.1 Streptococcus sp. HMSC064D12 | reverse complement strand
TGTAGTTTCAGAATTAGCTACTTCCGAACTAGCTATACTTGTGACTTCAGAGCTTGGTTTTTCAGAAACAGTTTCTGTTGAAGCCACTTCAGAGCTTGCCACTGGTGTTTCTGACACTGTGGCAGCCTCGCTTGAAGCGGTAGCAGCTGTGTTTTCTGCAGGTTTAGCTGTGGCTTCATTACTTGCTGGAGCATCGACGTCAATAGCGCCTTCTTTGATGATGGCTTCAA
>NZ_KV831725.1:140434-143163 GCF_001837205.1 Streptococcus sp. HMSC064D12 | reverse complement strand
TTCTTTTCCATGATAATTCTCCTTTCATTTTAAATCTGTCATTTTTAAGAAGGAGTATTTATAACTTCATTAACTAATTGGTGTTCCGTTTCCATCCGCATCAAAATGATAGGTTTGCCCTTTAATAGTAATGTCAATGTTTGACAAACGGGCACCTGAGTTAGCATCGTAGTAGTGGATTTTACCATCAACGGTGACTAGTTCTCCCTTGGCTTGTTTACCGTTACTATGGAAGTAGACTGGGACATTGTCAATGGTTTGCTCACCGGTAACTTTATCACCATTGACATCAACGTAGTAGAAATAGTCCTCACAATCGAAGTCTTTGCTTGAAAGTGGGTAGTGACTAATGTCTACTGGTATTGTGTTATCATTGGGATCAAGAATAAAATTATGTGGGTACTGGATAAAAAAGTTATCGACAGGATTACCGTATTTATCTTGAAATTTCCAGTTATAGATATGGACGTAACGGTTTGTTACAAGTGCACCAGTATCCTTATCATAGTAGTGTCCATCAGGAGCAAAACGTCCCTTAACCTGTGCTCCATTAGGGAAGAAGTACATTTTGACATAATCAAGTGTTTGAGGTCCTTTTAGTGGTCGGCCTTCCCTATCAAGGTAATACCAGTCCTTTGCATATATAGTTTCGCCATATATGGTACTACCAACGGAAGTCAATCCTTCTCTAAAAGTATTGGTCACTAGTTCACCAGAATCTTTGTCATAGAATTTACCGTTTTGAGCAACCCTTCCTTTGGTCTGAAAACCCCAAGGATTATCAAAGTATAGTTTTTGACCATTAATTTCAACTTCTCCTGTTGCAGCTGTACCATCTTTTGTAAAATAATACCATCTTCCATTACATTCGAAAAAGCGATTTTTCAAGACTTTACCACTATGATCAACATAATAGACCTTATTATTTTCATAGATAAAACGATCTCGTAACATTTCTCCAATGTCATATTGTTTATACGTATTTTCTGGACGGAAGTAATAGAAATCGCCATTAATTTCCTGAAGTCCAAGAACTATTTGTCCTTTATCATCAAGGTAGTAGGTTGAATCATTTTCATTAACAAAGCCTGCATGGGTTACTTTGCAACCATTGTCTTTATCATAGTAGTACTTAGGCATGTAATAATATTTGGAGATAAACTTCGGATCTCTTACAAATCCTCCTTTAATCTGTTTACCATCATGGGGATCGAACATAACATCTTGTCCATCAATAATGTAGGCCCCTTTTAGTGGGCTACCGTATTTATTAACATAGTACCAATTACCATTAACTTCAACGTAACGATTGGTTACGAGATTTCCTGTATTGATATCGTAGTAACCTTTAAGGTCATTATATATATCTAAATAGGCCCCTTTGACTTGTTGTCCATTATCCCGGAAGAATACTCTTTGTCCCTTAATGATTTGGGAACCGATAAGGTTTTCTCCGCTTGCATTCTTATAATACCAGTTACCCTGTTCATCGCTATAGTAGCCGTTAGGGTTTGGAGCATCTTTACCAATTCCATTTTCATCAAAGTTATAAGTCATCCCATTGATCGTTAGGCTTGTATTTACAACACGAGCTCCAGAATCAGGATCATAGTAACGGAGGACCCCATTATCAAGAACAAGTTCTCCTTTAGCTTGACGGCCGTTTGAGTAGAGATAGACGATTTGTCCATTAATAAGGGTTTCCCCATCTTTAGGACGAATAGCATTTCCATCATCACCGTAGTAGTACCATTTATCATGTTCTTTAATTGTTTGTTTTTTGACTAACTGACCGGTTTCTGAGTCAAAATAGTAACGACGTGTAATGTTTGTGGGTGTTCCATATTTATTAGAAGTTGGAAGAGTCTTTCCATCTTCTAGTTCTATGCTGATTCCTTTTTGCATGACACCAGAGTCGATTTCGAAATAATAAAGATTACCATCAATCATACGAGTTCCTGTATATTTAGAACCGTCATTATTGATAAAAAATGTTCTTCCTTCTTTATCTTGAACGAGACCTTCTTTTCTAACTCTAGCTCCGGTGTTAGGGTCATAATAGTGCATCTTATCAAGATTACCAGAATACTTTTCACTAAAGTCTCCTTTGACTTGAGTTCCGTCATAATCAAAATAAACTTCTTGCCTATCAATGGTTTGTTCCCCCTTGAGAGGAATACCATCCTTGTCAACATAGTACCAGTTTCCCTTATATTCTAGATACCGTTCGGTTTGTAGTTGACCAGTATTATCATCAAAATAACGGTATAGTTTGTAATTTACGATTTGTGGTCCTTTAATTTGTTTTCCGTCCTCCCAGAAGGAGACTCTTACGTTATCAATCGTTTGATCTCCAGTAAGTTTTTTCCCATTAGCATCTTCATAGTACCAATTCCCCTGTTCATCACTGTAGTAGTGACCGCCAGTGATATTATTTTCAGTTGTGTTTGTACTATCAGTAGTTAATGAAGTGCTTTTATTTTCGTGTGAAATACTTTCACTAGTCGTTGTACTTACCTCAGAATGCGTAGTTTCTGAACTAGCTGTACTTGTCACTTCAGAGCTTGGTTTTTCAGAAACAATTTCTGTTGAAGCCACTTCAGAGCTAGCTACTGGTGTTTCTGACACAGTGGCAACCTCGCTCGAAGCGGTAGCAGCTGTGTTTTCTACAGGTTTAGTTGTGGCTTCATTACTTGCTGGAGCCTCAACGTCAATAGCGCCTTCTTTGA
>NZ_KV831725.1:13133-140334 GCF_001837205.1 Streptococcus sp. HMSC064D12 | reverse complement strand
TGATGATGGCTTCAACAGTTGCTTCATTAACAGGTGTAGGTTGTTCTTCAGCCAAAGCGTAGCTGAATCCTGCAAAACTCAATCCCAAAGCAAGTCCTGTCACTGCAATAGTTACCCAATGTTTTTTAACTTTGTGAAGTTTAAAATGTACTTTCTTTTCCATGGTAATTCTCCTTTCATTTTAAACTTTTTACATACTGCAAAATAAGGGCTGTCATGAGAGTTTATGAAAAGTGAGCATTGGGTAGAGTCCCTAACGATGTAAGTTAATCTTTTTATGACAATCCTTATTTCTCCAAGTCTCCTCAATTTCGGTATTACGAGACTGTTCAAGGCAAACATGAGTTCTGACGAAATGATTCTAGAAAAACGAGAGCCGTTCGGAATTTTCCTCCTTTCTAAGCATGGAAGATCTCGTTTATTTTGGGCTTCTAAGACACAAAAAACTAGAGCTTACTAGTATGAGGTGTCCCCTCTAGAGCTCTAGTTTGAAATGATGCTGTATTCTTTTTATGAGCCCTAGTTTGATGGTTCAAAGTGACTCAGGAATGGTTATCCTACTATAATCCTTATTTAGGCATTAGGTAACTAATGTCAATCTTTTAGATAATCCCCCAAGTGTCCTTTAAAGCAAAATTAAAACGCTTACACATTCACCTAGCTTCATTATAATCCTTTTTTAAGAATAAACAACAGAAACTAACGGAATTATCAAAAATGTTAAAGAACTGACATAAAAGATTCTATATTTAGTTTCGTTAGTCAAATAAGAATTCACCTGTGTAAATCATTTATATTTTTAATTTTTGTTCCTCATAGACAGACCACGGTCTTAGTCAGATGAAAAAATAGAGTCTTTCTATCTAAAATTTTCTTTTCAGAATTGTCTTTTTAGGGTCTACTTCTCTCATAGTTTTGCTATCTCTTAAGCTTAATTGAAGCTTGCTTTAATGTTGAAAAGTCTTTAAGGATAAGCTTTTTAAGGTGTTTGAGAATCGAAAACTCTCTATTTAAGACCTTACATGAAGTGTAAGGTCTCATTTTCGCTAATCAGAGTTAATATAACTGAGCTTGTGGCAGAGATTTATGAAAAGAAGATGACTTTTTCCTATTTGTAATTTGTCTGAATATATCATAGAGTAGAGTCAACAACAGAAAAAGGATGATTGATATAGATGGAAAATAAGGTACGTTTTAAACTACACAAGGTTAAGAAAAACTGGGTAACTATCGGGGTGACTACTCTCTCAATGGTTGCCTTGGCAGGTGGAAGCCTCCTAGCTCAAGGTAAGGTAGAGGCCGATGAGACAAGCACGCCAAATGGAGATGGCATGCAGCAACTGAGTGAGGATGGGACTGCCAGTCTAGTGACGACAACAACTGTTACTGAGCAAGCTAGTGCTCAAGCAAGTGTGTCAGCAGTAGAAACAGTTGGAACAAACTCACAGGCGACGACAAGTGCGGTCGCTCAAGAGGCAACTGCTCAAGCACAAAGCAGTCAAGTTATCGATCAAGAAGTGGCAGTTTCTTCGCAAACTCAAGCTAGTGCCCAAGAGACACAGACTACGGAACAGGCCTCACAAGGTCAGGCTACGACTCAAGTAGCTGGGCAAACAAGTGCTCAGTCTACTCCAAGTGTGACAGAACAAGCAAGACCTAGAGTCTTGACCAATGCTGCACCAGCAATCGCCACACGCGCTGCTGACAGCACTATTCGTATCAATGCTAACCGTAACACTAACATCACGATTACTGCCAGCGGTACGACACCAAATGTAACCATTATCACAGGGCCAAACACTCCTAAACCAAACGTGACGGTGACAAGTCCAAATGGCACAAGACCAAATGTGACCATTGTAACGCAGCCAAATCAACCAAACAAACCTGTTCAACCAAGTCAACCGTCTCAACCTAACAAGCCAGTCCAACCAAGTCAGCCAAGTCTTGACTATAAACCAGTAGCTTCCAACTTGAAGACTATCGATGGCAAGCAGTATTATGTTGAAAATGGCGTTGTGAAAAAGAACACAGCGATTGAACTTGATGGTCGCCTTTATTATTTCGATGAGACTGGGGCTATGGTAGATCAAAGTAAACCTTTGTATCGTGCCGATGCCATTCCAAATAACTCTATCTATGCGGTTTATAACCAGGCCTACGATACGTCAAGCAAGAGTTTTGAACACTTGGACAATTTCTTGACGGCTGATAGCTGGTACCGTCCAAAACAGATCTTGAAGGATGGGAAAAGTTGGACAGCTTCAACTGAGAAAGATTATCGTCCCCTTTTGATGACTTGGTGGCCAGACAAGGTGACACAGGTCAACTACCTCAACTATATGAGCCAACAAGGGTTTGGTAATAAGACCTATACGACAGATATGATGAGCTATGACTTGGCAGCTGCTGCCGAAACGGTTCAACGAGGAATTGAGGAACGTATTGGTCGCGAGGGCAATACCACTTGGCTTCGCCAGTTGATGTCAGATTTCATCAAAACACAGCCTGGCTGGAACTCTGAGAGTGAGGACAATCTCTTAGTTGGTAAAGATCACCTGCAAGGAGGCGCTCTGACCTTCCTCAATAATAGTACGACCAGTCATGCCAATTCAGACTTCCGTCTCATGAACCGCACACCGACTAACCAAACGGGGACACGCAAATATCATATTGACCGTTCAAATGGTGGTTACGAGCTGCTCTTGGCTAACGATATCGACAACTCTAACCCAGCTGTTCAGGCCGAGCAACTAAACTGGCTCCACTACATCATGAACATTGGGTCTATCCTTGGCAATGATCCAAGTGCCAACTTTGACGGTGTTCGTATCGATGCGGTGGACAATGTGGATGCGGACCTCTTGCAGATTGCTTCTGATTACTTCAAGGAAAAATACCGTGTCGCAGATAATGAAGCAAATGCCATTGCTCATTTGTCAATCCTTGAAGCTTGGTCATACAACGACCACCAATACAACAAGGATACCAAGGGTGCTCAGTTGTCTATCGACAATCCACTACGTGAAACGCTTTTGACGACTTTCTTGCGTAAGAGCAATTACCGTGGCAGCTTGGAGCGCGTGATTACTAACTCTCTTAACAATCGTTCAAGTGAGCAGAAACACACGCCACGTGATGCCAATTATATTTTCGTGCGAGCCCATGATAGTGAAGTGCAAGCTGTTTTGGCTAATATCATCAGCAAGCAGATTAATCCAAAAACAGATGGTTTCACCTTCACTATGGATGAGCTCAAACAGGCCTTCGAAATCTACAATGCGGACATGCGCAAGGCTGATAAAAAGTACACCCAGTACAATATCCCAGCTGCCTATGCCACAATGTTGACCAACAAGGATAGTATCACTCGTGTTTACTACGGGGACCTCTTTACCGACGATGGCCAATACATGGCTGAAAAATCACCGTACTATAATGCCATCGATGCCCTGCTCCGTGCTCGCATCAAATATGTAGCAGGTGGTCAAGACATGAAGGTTACTAAGCTTAATGGCTACGAAATCATGTCATCTGTGCGTTATGGTAAGGGAGCAGAAGAAGCTAATCAGCTTGGTACTGCTGAAACACGCAACCAAGGAATGCTGGTCCTTACAGCCAACCGACCAGATATGAAGTTGGGAACAAATGACCGTCTGGTGGTCAATATGGGAGCTGCTCACAAAAATCAGGCTTACCGTCCATTGCTTCTCAGCAAATCTACAGGTCTTGCGACCTACCTCAAGGATTCTGATGTACCAGCAGGATTGGTTCGCTATACGGACAATCAAGGGAACTTGACCTTCACAGCAGACGATATTACTGGTCATTCAACCGTTGAAGTTTCAGGTTATTTGGCAGTTTGGGTGCCAGTCGGTGCTTCTGAAAACCAAGATGCCCGCACCAAGGCTTCGACAACTAAGAAGGGTGAGCAGGTCTTTGAATCATCAGCAGCTCTTGACTCACAAGTCATTTACGAAGGCTTCTCAAACTTCCAAGATTTCGTTAAGACACCAAGTCAGTACACCAACCGTGTTATTGCTCAAAATGCCAAACGCTTCAAAGAGTGGGGAATCACTTCCTTTGAATTTGCGCCACAATACGTGTCTAGCCAAGACGGCACTTTCTTGGATTCTATCATTGAAAATGGCTATGCCTTCGAGGACCGTTACGATATTGCCATGAGCAAGAACAACAAATACGGTTCACTCAAAGACCTCATGGATGCTCTTCGTGCCCTTCACGCTGAAGGTATCTCAGCCATTGCTGACTGGGTTCCAGATCAAATTTACAATCTCCCTGGAAAAGAAGTGGTAACAGCTTCACGTACCAACAGCTACGGCACACCACGTCCAAATGCTGAAATCTACAATAGTCTCTATGCAGCTAAAACACGTACCTTTGGAAATGACTTCCAAGGCAAGTACGGAGGTGCCTTCCTTGATGAATTGAAGGCAAAATACCCAGCTATCTTTGAGCGCGTGCAGATTTCAAACGGCCGTAAATTGACTACAAATGAGAAAATCACACAATGGTCAGCCAAGTATTTCAATGGAAGCAATATCCAAGGTACAGGGGCTCGCTATGTCTTGCAAGATAACGCAACAAACCAATACTTCAACCTGAAAGCAGGTCAAACCTTCCTTCCTAAACAAATGACAGAAATCACAGCAACTGGTTTCCGTAGGGTGGGAGATAAGGTCCAATACCTCTCAACGAGTGGCTACCTTGCCAAGAATACCTTCATTCAAATCGGTGCCAACCAGTGGTATTACTTTGATAAGAACGGTAACATGGTCACAGGTGAACAGGTCATTGATGGCAAGAAATACTTCTTCCTAGACAATGGGCTTCAGCTACGTCATGTTCTTCGCCAAGGCAGTGATGGTCACGTCTATTACTACGATCCTAAAGGGGTTCAGGCCTTTAACGGATTCTACGACTTTGCAGGTCCTCGCCAAGATGTTCGCTATTTTGATGGTAACGGTCAAATGTATCGTGGTCTCCACGACATGTATGGCACAACCTTCTATTTCGATGAAAAGACTGGTATTCAAGCTAAAGACAAGTTCATCCGCTTTGCGGACGGTCGCACACGTTACTTCATTCCAGATACAGGAAATCTCGCAGTTAACCGTTTTGCGCAAAATCCTGAGAACAAGGCTTGGTATTACCTCGATAGCAACGGCTATGCCGTGACAGGACTACAAACCATTAACGGTAAGCAGTATTACTTTGACAATGAAGGACGACAAGTTAAAGGACACTTTGTCACTATTAATAACCAACGTTACTTCCTTGATGGCGATAGTGGTGAAATTGCCCGTTCACGCTTTGTGACGGAAAACAACAAGTGGTACTATGTCGATGGCAATGGTAAGCTGGTTAAAGGCGCTCAAGTTATCAATGGTAATCACTACTATTTCAACAATGATTATAGCCAAGTCAAGGGTGCCTGGGCCAACGGCCGTTACTATGATGGTGACTCAGGTCAGGCCGTAACCAACCGCTTTGTCCAAGTTGGTGCCAACAAATGGGCTTACCTCAACCAAAATGGTCAAAAGGTAGTTGGTCTCCAGCATATCAATGGTAAACTTTACTACTTTGAAGGCAATGGTGTCCAAGCCAAGGGTAAACTCCTTACCTATAAAGGCAAGAAATACTACTTTGATGCCAATAGTGGTGAAGCCGTAACCAATCGCTTCATCCAAATTTCTCGTGGTGTTTGGTATTACTTTAACGCCTCAGGCCAAGCCGTAACAGGTGAGCAAGTCATCAACGGTCAACACCTCTATTTTGACGCTTCTGGCCGTCAGGTCAAAGGCCGTTACGTCTGGGTTAAAGGCCAACGCCGTTACTATGACGCCAATACTGGAGCTTGGGTCAGAAAACGATAAGTAGGCAGAAAAAAAGTATTTTTGGGACTATCCCAGAAGCTTATAGATTGAAAATCAGTAGTTTTCCACATAATTTCAAAACTTTTAAGTACTTGAAGTATTTTCTTTCAAGTACTTTTCTTTTATCATTTTCCCTCGAAATGTCTAGTGGATTGTAAGTAAACAATGAGTTTGATTAATAGAATCGTCAATAAACTACTTACTTTCGTTTTAAACTATACTCAGTCTTTAATGAGGGAGGCGTTAAAATTGCTAAAAGTTGCGATTTCTGTGTGAATTTAAGAAAATCCGAACGTTTTTTTGGTAACGTTTTCTAACATATAAATGCTATAGGCATATATCTTAGGCTTGTTTCTTCAAATGGATTATGGGTAGAAGGTTAGTCTTATGAGACTAGGGTTATGCATCTGTAATTGTATTCGCTTCCAAAATCCCTTAACATAGTATAGAGAAATAAAGTTATATTGAAAGGTGTATGTTATGGAAAAGAAAGTTGGATTTAAGTTGCACAAGGTCAAGAAAAACTGGGTGACTATTGGAGTTAGTACGCTGTCGATGGTTGCACTTGCGGGTGGAGCACTTTTAGCGGACCAATCGGCACAAGCAGACGAAGTGTCACTTCCTAATGGAGATGGTTTTGAACAAACAGATGCAGGCATTGAGTCAAGTGCTTCATTGATTAATGAAAGTTATTCGCCAACCTTGACAGAAGATGCCGGCCATTTGTCAGCAGTATCATCTAACTATGGCAGTCAAACAAGCTCAAGCTACGAGTCTTCATCATCTGCCTCAACAGGAGGCTCATCACAGACTGTGGTAGGTGGTGGAGCTGGTCAAGTGAGCTCGTCACAATCTTCTCAAGTAGTAGGAACACAAAACTCTAATTCATCACAAACGGGTTCTGCTTACCAATCAAGTAGCAGCTCAGCATCAGTAAGTGCTAGTGCGTCAAGTTCGTCAAGCTCATCAAGTTCAGCTTGGTATTCTTACTCGTCGTCATCATCTTGGTCATCATCATCGTCAGCTAGCGGTTTTGCGACAATTACGACAAGTTCGTCTGACTCAAACGGCATTCATTGGAATGGTGGTCGAAACACGACGATTACCATCACGGCTTCAGGAACAACTCCGAATGTGACTATCATTTCGAACTCTAATAAACTTTTCCCAAATGTGACAGTAGGTCAATCAAACGGTTCAAATACTAATGTCACTATCATTTCACAAGGAAATCAACAAAATAACTCAGGTTACCAAATCATCTCAGGCGAGACTAAACCAAGTGTTGATTCGAACAATGCCAAGTCATCATTTGTACGTGTAGGCGAAAATCAATGGTATTATTACGATCAATATGGTCAAAAGGTCAAAGGCGAAAAGGTTATCGATGGAAAGGCTTATTACTTCCTTGAAAATGGTCTCCAAGCTCGTGACTCACTTGTTAAAGGTAGCGATGGCTACACTTATTACTACGATAAGAATGGTGTGAAAGCTATCAACGGTTTCTACGATTTTGCAGGTTATCGTAAGGATGTCCGCTATTTCGACTGTTATGGTCACATGGCTACTGGTCTCATTGAAATGGGTGGCACAACCTTCTACTTTGATACACAAACAGGTATCCAAGCTAAAGACAAGTTTATTCGCTTCTCAGATGGCCGTATCCGTTACTTCATCCCTGATACTGGTAATATGGCTGTAAATACCTTTGTTCAAAATAAAGAAAACCAAGCTTGGTACTACCTTGATGAACATGGTTACGCTGTGACAGGAAAACGTATCATCAATGGTAAAGAATACTGCTTTGACTCAGAAGGCCGTCAAATCAAAGGTCAGATGATGCAACAAGGCAACAAGCAATACTACATTTCAGCTCAAACAGGTGAAATGGCTGTTTCACGCTTTATCTTTGAAAACAACAACTGGTATTATGCGGATGCTTTTGGTTGCCTCGTTCAAGGTGCAAAAGTGATTGATGGTAAACTCTATTACTTCAATAAAGACCATAGCCAATTAAAAGGTGGCTGGGCTGAAGGACGCTATTATGATGCCGTTACTGGCCAAGCAGTCATCAACCAATTCATTCAAATCGCGGCTAACCAATGGGCTTACCTTAACCAAGATGGTCACAAAGTAACAGGTCTTCAAAACATTAACAATAAAGTTTACTACTTTGGTAGCAACGGTGCTCAAGTCAAAGGTAAATTGCTCACTGTCCAAGGTAAGAAATGCTACTTTGATGCCCACACTGGTGAGCAAGTGGTGAACCGCTTTGTCGAAGCTGGCCGTGGTTGCTGGTATTACTTTAACGCAGCAGGTCAAGCAGTGACTGGAAAACAGGTCATCAATGGCAAACAACTTTACTTCGACGGTTCAGGTCGTCAAGTGAAAGGACGTTATGTCTATGTTGGTGGTAAACGCCTTTTCTGCGATGCCAAAACTGGTGAATTGAGACAGCGTCGCTAATTAAGATGTACTTTAAAAATCTAGAGCGAATTTTTCCTTTTCCTATATAAATTACTATTATTATTTTCCTATCAGAACTCTAGATGATTAAATAGACGAAAAAGCCAGCGTTTGCTGGTTTTTTAGTGAAGATAACGTTTTGCTTTTTGTTTAGGTGATTTTTCACGATTAAATCCTAATAATTTTATCCCTCTCATATTCAAAAGAAGGAGCCATAGACGTGTTATAAAGGGTATTATATTTGTATGTAGAAAATAGAGTTAGGGGTAGTTATGGGGAACTATCTTCGTTAAACTCAAGGTGTAACTGGCTTTTTAGAGGAGGAAAATCATGCTTATCTTGGCTTGGATTATCATTGTCATATTATTCCTTTTCATTTCGAATTATTACTTTTATAAAACAGATTCCAGAACACGAAAAAAAGCATTCCTCTATGCAATTATTGAGACCATAGGTGCCTTTTTTACTAGGTGGTAGTACATGGAAAATAATTAAAAACACCAATTAAGAGTTTTTCGGACTACCAAATATGGAAAGCAGCGCAACCTCCTAACCCATTAACCACACATACTTTCACAGTCATTCGCTAATACCTCCCACAAACCCTTTATTTCATCTTAGGAATGAAGGTTTTTTTATTTAAAAATAAATTAAGATTGTTGGGGTGCAAGGAGTGCTTGGAGGGGCTATAACCTAATGATACCGTTAGTTACCAATTCCTCGTTTAGTCCACCATTCATTTGAGCCTGATTTCTTAGAAAACTAGGGGCTATACATTAAGCTGACATTATAGTTGTGTAATTGTATTCCCTTGTCAAATAGCTTATGATAGAGATAATATAAGGGAAAAAGGTATATAATATGGAACAAAAAGTACGCTTTAAAATGCATAAAGTGAAGAAGAATTGGGTGACAATTGGGGTAACAGCACTCTCAATGGTTACTGTTGCTGGTGGAACCTTGTTGGCGGATCAACAGATTCAGGCCGATGAGCAAAATCCTGCGAATCAGTCGGGTGATAGCAGTCAGGATTTGCTTCAAGAAACACCTGCCACAACTAATGATGCAGCAACTACGGTAGCACCAACTATCGCGGCAGATGCCAATACTGCTAGTGTCAATATCCCTGTCGCAGACGCCACTAGCACGACAACAGCTGTTACAGATAGGGCAGCAGCACCTACCACAAACGCAGCGACAGTTGACACCAACTCAGATCAAGCAGCACCAAGTACAAATGTACAACCAGCTGCAACTGATACGAGTGCTACAACTACAGATACAACTAACAATACTACAACAGCCACTACAGACCGTGCAGCAACAACGGATACGGAAAATACAGAAGCCCATACACGTAGTCGTCGTGCCTTGGTAGAAACTCGTGAAGCCAACACAAACACATCGACTGGTATCCAATGGATTAACGGCAAACAATACTATGTCAATAGTGACGGTAGTGTACGTAAAAACTTCGTTTTTGAGCAAGATGGTAAGTCTTATTACTTTGATGCTGAAACAGGGGCACTTGCGACTAAGTCTCAGGATGAATTTTCAACAGAACCTATCAAGGCAACCGTAGATTTTTCATCTGGAAACCAGCTCTACAAAAACGATGACAAGTCTTTGGACCAACTCGACACCTTCATCACAGCGGATGCTTGGTACCGTCCAAAGAGCATTCTCAAGGATGGTAAGACTTGGACAGCTTCAACTGAAGCGGACAAACGTCCTCTATTGATGGTTTGGTGGCCTGACAAGTCTACTCAGGTCAACTACCTTAACTACATGCAAAATCAAGGTCTTGGAGCAGGGTCATTTTCAACCAACTCTAGCCAGGAAAGTCTAGACCAAGCTGCCAAGATGGTTCAGACTAAGATTGAAGAACGTATCGCTCGTGAGGGCAATACCAACTGGTTGCGTACAAGTATTGACCAGTTCATCAAGACTCAGCCAGGTTGGAATAGTAGCACTGAAAATAGTTCATATGACCACTTGCAAGGTGGACAGTTGCTCTTTAACAACAGTAAGGGTGATACTGGCAACCGTACCAGCCACGCCAACTCTGACTATCGTTTGCTTAACCGCACACCGACTAACCAGACGGGTACACGTAAGTACTTCAAGGACAATTCTATCGGTGGTCTTGAGTTCTTGCTTGCCAACGATATTGATAACTCAAACCCAGCTGTTCAGGCAGAGCAACTTAACTGGCTCCACTTTATGATGAATATTGGAAGCATCATGGCCAATGACCCAACAGCTAACTTTGACGGTTTGCGTGTCGATGCCTTGGACAATGTGGATGCCGACCTTCTCCAAATCGCATCAGACTACTTCAAAGCAGCCTATGGTGTGGACAAGTCTGAAGCCAATGCCATCAAACACTTGTCATATTTGGAAGCTTGGTCTGCCAACGACCCATACTACAACAAGGACACTAAGGGAGCACAACTTCCGATTGATAATGCCCTTCGTAACGCTCTTACCAACCTCTTGATGCGTGATAAAAATACACGTATGCAGCTTGGGGACATGACTGCCTTCATCAATAGTAGTTTGAATCCACGTGGTGCCAACGATAAAAACGGTGAACGTATGGCTAACTATATTTTCACTCGTGCCCATGATACAGAAGCTCAAACGATTATTCAACGTATCATCCGTGATCGTATTAACCCAAATTTATTTGGTTACAATTTCACTCGTGATGAAATCAAGAAAGCCTTCGAGATTTACAATGAGGATATTGATAAGGCTCACAAGACTTATGCGTCATACAACTTACCATCTGTCTATGCCCTCATGTTGACCAACAAGGACTCTGTAACACGTGTTTATTACGGAGACCTCTATCGTGAAGATGGTCACTACATGGCTAAGAAGACACCGTACTTTGATGCTATCGACACCCTCTTGCGTGCTCGTATCAAGTATGTAGCTGGTGGTCAAGACATGGAAGTTAAGAAAGTCGGAAATGACGGACTCTTGACATCTGTTCGTTATGGTAAAGGTGCCAATAATAGAACTGATTGGGGAACTTCGGAAACCCGTACGCAAGGTATGGGTGTCATCATGACCAATAACTATGATTTCCGATTGGGTAGCAATGAAACCGTAACGATGAACATGGGTAGAGCTCACCGTAATCAGCTTTATCGCCCATTGCTTTTGACGACAAAGGATGGTATAGCAACCTACCTCAACGATTCTGATGTGCCTAAAAACCTTCTTAAACGCACCGACTGGAACGGGAACTTGACTTTCAATGCCAACGATGTTTTTGGTGTGGAAAATGTCCAAGTCTCAGGTTACCTCGGTGTCTGGGTACCAGTCGGAGCTAAGGCTAATCAAGACGCACGTACACAGCCAAGTAACCGTACAAATAGTGACGGTCAAGTTTACAAGTCTTCAGCAGCCCTTGATTCTCAAGTTATGTATGAAGCCTTCTCAAACTTCCAAGCCTTTGCGGACGATCAACCAGAACTTTACATGAACCGTGTCTTGGCTAAGAACACTGACTTGCTCAAAGCTTGGGGAATCACGTCAGTCGGACTTCCACCACAGTACGTTTCAAGTAAGGATGGTACCTTCCTTGACTCAACAATTGATAATGGTTATGCCTTTGATGACCGTTACGATATGGCCTTGAGTCAAAATAATAAATACGGATCACTTGAGGACCTCCTTAACGTCCTTCGTGCCCTCCACAAAGACGGTATTCAAGCCATTGCTGACTGGGTGCCAGACCAAATCTATAACCTCCCAGGAAAAGAAGTGGTAAATGCGACACGTGTTAACGGTTATGGTAACCACCAAATAGGCTACCAAATCATTGACCAAGCCTATGTGGCTAATACCCGTACAGATGGTACAGACTATCAAGGTAAATACGGTGGTGCTTTCCTTGATGAGCTTAAAGCTAAGTACCCATCTATTTTCAACCGAGTGCAAATCTCAAATGGTAAGCAGTTGCCTACGAATGAAAAGATTACCAAGTGGTCTGCTAAGTACTTCAACGGAACTAACATCCTTGGACGAGGCATCAACTATGTCCTTCGTGATGATAAGACCAACCAGTACTTTAATACTTCAGCCAACGGCCAACTCTTGCCAACACCACTTCGTGATACTGGTGCCATCACAAGCACTCAAGTCTTCCAACGTCGTGGACAAGATGTTTACTTCCTACGTGATAACCAAACCGTTAAGAATGAATTTGTTCAAGATGGTAACGGTAACTGGTATTACTTCGGTGGTGACGGTAAGATGACCAAGGGTGCACAAAACATCAATAACAAGGATTACTATTTCTTTGACAATGGTATCCAATTGCGTAACGCCCTTCGTCGTGCTAGCAACGGTTATACCTACTATTACGGTCTAGACGGTGTCATGGTTAAGAATGCCTTCGTTGATTTTGATGACAAACATAAGCAGGTTCGTGCCTTTACGACTCAAGGAACAATGGTAGTAGGTAACCTTCATTGGAGTGGCCACCATTTCTACTTTGACCGTGAAACGGGTATCCAGGCTAAGGATCGCGTTGTTCGTACCGATGATGGCAAATTGCATTACTATGTTGCTGAAACTGGCGACATGGGACGTAACGTTTTTGCGACAGACAGCAGCACAGGTAAACGTTATTACTTTGACGCTGACGGTAACACTGTGACTGGTTCACGTGTCATTGACGGTAAGACTTATTACTTTAACCAAGATGGTAGTGTCGGTACGGCCTACAGCAATCGTGCAGATTCTATTATCTTTGAAAATGGTAAGGCTCGCTACATCACACCAGCAGGGGAAATCGGACGTAGCATCTTTGTCTATAACCCAGCAACTAAGGCTTGGAACTACTTTGATAAAGAAGGTAACCGTGTCACAGGACGTCAATACATTGATGGTCACCTCTATTACTTCAAGGAAGATGGTAGCCAAGCTAAGGGTGAAATTATCGAGGAAAACGGCATCAAGTATTACTATGAGCCAGATTCAGGTATTCTTGCTAGCGGACGCTACCTCCAAGTAGGTGATGACCAGTGGATGTACTTTAAACAAGACGGTTCACTGGCTATCGGCCAAGTTCGTGCTGATCATGGATACCTTAAGTACTTTGATGAAAATGGTATCCAAGTCAAGGGGAAAACTGTTGTCGAAGATGGTAAGACTTATTACTATGATGCTCACAGTGGAGCTCTTGTAACAAGTAGCTTTGCTGAAATTGCACCAAACCAATGGTCTTATTTCAATACTGAAGGTCAAGCTCTTAAAGGCAAGTGGACTATCAATGGCAAGGAATACTACTTTGACCAAAATGGTATCCAATACAAAGGCAAGGCCATTAAGGTCGGTAGTCGTTACAAGTACTATGACGAAAACGACGGTCAACCTGTAACTAATCGCTTTGCTCAAATCGAGCCTAACGTCTGGGCATACTTCGGAGCAGATTGCTATGCCGTAACAGGCGAACAAGTCATCAATGGCCAACACCTTTACTTTGATGAAAATGGTCGCCAAGTTAAGGGTGCCTACGTTACAGTCAACGGCCAACGCCGTTACTACGATGCTAACACTGGCGAATATGTCCCAGGAAGATAAGCAGTAGTAGCTCATGTGACTGACCAGAGAACACACAGCCGAGAATGAGGGAAAATTCTCAAGAAGAAAGATCGTGAAAACGGTCTTTTTTTGTATTCCTATTTCGATTTTTTTCGAAATAGCCTTGACAGTGCTTTCAGAAAAGCGTAGAATCTATTTCGAAAAGTATAGAAATAGGTATTCTGACCTAAGTCGTATTGATGCTCCGTTTCAATGAAAGGATAAATCAAATGGAAACATTCCTTTTTATGGCAATTCTTACCATGTTGGTTATCGCCGTCATTAGTTTTATCGTTCTGAAGAAAAGATGGCAATTTTCAATCAAGCTCTTTTTAGTCGGTCTGATTGGTTTTGCCTTACCTGTCATGATGATTGAAGGACCTATCAATGCCCTAGTTCTTTCAAGCTTTGGTCACTCTTCTAAATGGTTCACCATTATTTATGGAGGGCTTATGGCTGGCCTTGTTGAAGAAACAACTCGCTATTTGGTTTTTAAGGTACTTGCAAAGAAAAGAAGTTTGATGACGTCTGATATTGTAGCCTACGGTTTTGGACATGGTCTTAGTGAATTTATCTTCCTTGGAGTGATGGGCTTACTCACTAACATCATTGTTTTGCAGGCCATCCATTCAGGTCAGGCCAGTCAGTTACCTTCAACTCTTGTTAGTCAGGTAAACCAATTAACGGGCTTTGCTGTGGTTATGTCTCTCTTTGAAAGACTAGTTGCCTTGGTGTTACAAGTCTTGCTTACAGCTTGGGATTTTCTAGCAGTCACTAAGCATAGGCTTTCATTCTATTTCTGGGCGATTATACTCCATGCTGCCATTGATTTTTTGGCAGGTGCTTATCAGCTAGGGATAGTCAGCAATCTCTTACTAATCGAACTTATTTTAGCTATTTATGTGTTAGGTATTGGACTTCTGACACGTCGGATTTGGAGAAAGGAGGAAACTCATGGGCTTATCTGAAACCTTAAAAGCCATCTCTGCCCCTGTGAGGAGAGAAATTTTAGACTATCTAAAGTCTGGACCAAAGTCCGCTGGTGAAATCAGCCAGCAGTTTGACTTGGCTCCCGCAACAGTTTCCCATCATTTGTCTACCTTGAGAAAAGCGGGACTTATTGAAGAAGAAAAACAGAAGAATTTTATCTACTATAGTTTGAACTTGACCGTTTTTGAAGAAATTTTAACTTGGATTCAATCACTTGGAGGAAAAGAAGATGAAAAATAATATGCAAAGAGTCATTGGTAATATAATGATACTTACACCGGTTATTATCGGACTAGTCTTTTACAAACAACTACCAAATCAGATTGCAATCCACTTTAATGTGGAAGAGCAAGCCAATGGTTTTATGAATCGCAATTTAGCAATTGTTGCACTTCCTTTTCTTGCGTTAATCATATATAATCTCTGTTTTTCATTCTTTAAACAAATAACGATCCCATTCTTAAAAGAGTTTATGCTATGGTTGGTCCCAATTTCTGCTGTGCTTATCCAAGGTCTTATATTGACTGTTGCCTTAGGAGGTCATGTTCAAGTTCGCTTAACTGTGATTTGGTTAGTGGCACTTATTTTTCTAGTGATTGGAAATTATCTTCCTAAAAGCATTGGCTTGGCTACAAAAAATCATAACCAGAGAAGTAAATCAGTGGTGAGAAAGTTGGGATACCTAATGATTGGAATAAGTCTTGCCTTGCTAATAAGTCTCTGCTTTAATTCCTATACTACAATTATGGTTTTGGGCATTTTTATAGTTCTTATTTTGAGTATCTTGTTACCCAATTTTCGCTGTTTAAGAAAATAAAGAGAAGTAATCATCTGATTACTTCAATCTGAGCTGAGAAATTCATCTCAGCTTTCTTTATGATAGTCAAAGCGAATGACTTGCTCTGTTGCATCTACATACGCGTGAACTCCAAAGGGAACAATCGCTCTTGGTGTGGCATGTCCGACATTCAGATTATAGACAATCGGGATATTGCTATCAATGATGTCCATTAAAGCCTCCTTATAGTCGTCATAGAAGGTTTCATCCATAGGTTTCCCGACCAAGAGTCCACTGATGATCTCGAATATACCAGTTTCCTTTAAAGTCCACAACATCTTTTTGAAATCATCAGGTTCAGGCTTTTCTTCACTTGTTTCTAGCAATAGAATCTTTCCTTCCCAGTCGGATAAGTCAGGGAAAAGTTTGTATTTTTGGCAGAGGTCCGTGCTGTCTGCGTGTAGAGAGTTGTCAAAAATATCATAGAGAGATTCGAGGCAACCACCGAGGATTTCCCCTTCGAATTGAGCAGTGCCTTGTAACAAGTCAAAACCTGTATTTTCGTGACTAACACGAGGTGTTCCCAGAGCCTTGGGACTATAATCAGTCCGTTCCTCATACCAAACGTTACTAGGGCGGATTTCTGAGATTCTACCAGTCTCAATTAATTCTTTAAAGTAGTGGCGGCTATATGGCAACATTTCTTTGTCTAACTCACAAATGTCTGCTAAAAAGGATTGCCCGTAAAAAGTCTTGATTCCTAGTTTATGCAACATGAGATGGTTCATGGTTGTATCTGAGAAGCCAAGAAAAATCTTTTGTTTGATAACCTTTTGTAGTTGGTCATTTTCAAAAAGATAAGGCAGCAAGCGATAGGTATCGTCTCCACCGATGGCGCATAGGATCATGTCGATACTATCATCAGAAAAGGCCTGAATCAAATCTTCTGCACGAGCTTCAGGATGTTCTTTGATAAAATCTAAGCCTTTTAGCGAATGAGGTAAAAAGATAGGATTGAGTCCGAGGTCCTTGAGTCGTTGGACCCCCAAGTCCACTTCGTGCTTGACAAAGTCCTCACCGATAACCCCACTAGATAAACTTACAATACCAATAGTAGAAGCCATATATTAACCTCCTAGAAAAAATTGATGCTATTGTATCACAAAAGATGAGGGGAAACAACAAGAATTAGAGCCACAAGAAGGCTTTTAGATCAAGAAAGTAGTAAAAAAGCAACTACTCGATATGGTTGCTTCAGAATATGGATAAGCTCTATCAACAATAGAAAATAGCCCTTTAGAAGTTGATTGCCACATAGTTAAAATTCTTAGGAATGCTGATGTAATGGAATTTATAAGAGTTTTTCACTTTATACTCTAAAAGAAACAGATTGAAGAAAGTTGCCTAAAATGGACTTTTTCTTCAATCTGAGAAGTAATCGTTTGATTACTTCTTTTTATCTGTTTGTGCTAAATTTGGACCATTTGTGGCAGAAGGATATTTTTGTTCTTGAATTTGATATGCTAGATGTGTATAATGATGTCACATCGAACTATTAAAAGAGGTCGTTGCTCATGACAACACAAACAATTAACCAATTTAATTCACTTGCTCGACCTAATCTTGCTACAGGTTATAGGAGGTAATCTAGATGACAAAAAGTAACAACAACCAAATTACGGATATCTTAAACAATATCTATAATCTTATTATAAATCCAGAAACAACTGAAAATGAGAGAGAGTTGCTCGTAACGTTTAAAAATGAAATAGAAGTTGGGAAGAAGGATAATGACGAACTTCTTGCAGAATTAAGGAGAGCTATTCAAGTTCTAGCAGTCCGCAATCTTTCTAAAGGGAAATCACTGAGTTCTGGAGTGAGTGACTTGAGTAAGACTCTCACAGAATTCCAAGAAAAATCAGAGCGTAACATTAATCTAGCAAGAGGATTAACATCACTCGGCAGTTTGTCTTTTAAATGATTTATCTGCTTGTGATGATTAGTAAAATGACCAAAAAGATCAACTGAATTCAACCTGCTAAGTTGGATTTAGTTGATCTTTTATTGTTCTTATCTTGAGTGTCATGATACCTAATTTTAGCCATTTAAGAAAATAAAGAGAAGTAATCGTCTGATTACTTCTTTTTGTCTCCCAAAAACAGCTTGCTAAAATTTGTGTTCTAATGATATAATACAAGTATATTAATCTAATTTTCTAAGGAGTATCTATGAAAAAGCGTAAGAAAATTATTCTTGGTTCCATAACGGGAGCCTTGGCCTTGGCTCTTGCAGGAGGTGGTTTTTGGGCTTATAAAACCTTTGTCCCACAAGAGACACCGATTGACAAGAATGCTACGGTAGCCTCAAATTTTTACCAAGCTGTTAACAAGGACTGGCTCCTGAAAACCAAAATTCCTGCTGATTCTCCAAGCATTGATAATTTTTATACTTTAGATGAAGATATCAAAGGAAAACTAAAGAAGGATATCAAAAATTTAGGGGAGGGCAAGGAAACGTCAGATATTACAGGGATGTCTGAGTTTATTACATTCTACAAGGCTGCTAGTGATTACAAGCAACGTGAGAAAGATGGCCTTGAACCTCTCAAACCTTATCTAAAAGAAATTGAGGATATCAAAGATCTTAATGATTTGGCCAGTAAATCTGCTAGCTTGACTGATAAAGGGATTCCTCTTCCATTTGGTTATGACGTAGGAACTAACGCAGAGAATACTAGCCAAAAACAAATCCAATTGAGTCCCCCAAGTATCTTATTGCCAGATGTGTCTATTTATAAAGACGAGGCCAGCAAGAAACAATATTTAACTCCAATTGAAACAGCCACGCAAAAAGCCTTGGAAATGCTTGGATATAGCGAAAAAAATAGTAAACGCATTGTCAAAGAAGCACTGGAGTTCGACGAAATCATTGCTAAGTACAGTCTCAGTAACGAAGAGATGTCTGAAAGTAAGAATTTGGTTCACCCTAAAACAGCAGAAGAGATTAATGCCTACTCTGGTTCCTTCAAATTATATGATGTCATTAAAGGCATTATGGGACGTGATTTAGAAACCATCAATGTCCCTAATACCAAGTATTTTGAGAATTATAGTAAGATCGTCAATCAGGACAATTTTTCTAAAATCAAATCATGGATCTTGGTGCAAGAAGCTATGGCAGCCTCAAATTCTCTGACAGAAGATTACCGCTTGAATTTTGCATCGATTAGCATGGCTATTATGGGTACACAGAAGCCAGTTTCTAAGGAAGATACGGTTTACGAGATGAGTGTCCATCTGTTTAGTGATGTCATGAGTGTCTATTATGGACGTAAATACTTTGGTGAGGAAGCAAAGACTGATGTGACAGGCATGATTGATAAAATCAAAAATGTCTATCGTGGCCGTCTCCAAAAGAATAATTGGTTGACGGAAGGCACACGCAACAAGGCTATCGAAAAGTTGGATAAAATGAAGGTTTTCGTAGGTTATCAGGAAGATGTCAATCCTGGTACTAAGGAACTACATCTTGACCCTAACAAGTCCTTCTTTGAACTGTCAGAAGATATTGCCCAGTTCGGAAAACGTTATACCATTGATCATTTTGATGATCCTATTGATAAGAATAAATGGTCAGGTTCTGCTTTTGATATCAATGCTTATTACAACCCAGAAAGCAATAGCATCAACTTCCCAGCTGGCATTTTGCAAGCGCCGTTTTATGACAAAAATCAAAGTACTGAAAAGAACTATGGTGGTATCGGTGTCGTGATTGGACATGAAATTACCCATGCCTTTGACTCCAATGGTGCCGACTATGATGAGAACGGCGACATGCATAACTGGTGGACAAAAGCAGATACTAAAGCTTTCGATAAGAGGATCAAAGCCTTTGAAGACCAGTGGAATGGGTTGGAAATTTACGGGACTAAGGTAAATGGAAAACTCACAGTCACTGAGAATGTCGCAGATGCTGGTGGTCTCTCATCCACACTACAAGTTCTCAAAACAGATATGACAAAACCTAACCTCAAGGATTACTTTGAGAACTACGCAGATATCTGGAAACAAAAGGCCAGCCTACAGTACAATAAATATACCATGGTACAAGACGTCCACGCACCAAATGAGTTACGTGTTAACCAACAACTTAAAAACCTTCCTGAGTTTTATGAGGCCTACCCTCAAATCAAAGAAGCAGACGACATGTACTTAGCACCAAGCAAACGCATTAGTTTGTGGTAAAAAGTCTTGCTACTTTGCTAATCAAGAATAAGAGAATTTGGAATGGAAACATCCCAGATTCTCTTTTTATGTTGTCGCTTTGGAGAATCATTTTCTAGTGTTATAATGGTGCTATTAAGGAAAGGATTCAAGAATGATGCATAAAAGGAATCTGATAGAAGATAATAAAAGAGGTGAGAATCAGAGCTTTCTCTACTTCCTACACGAGGAGAAAAAATTTGACGTAAAAGCACTTGATGATTTGTGTCACTACATCATAGAACTGGATACAATCAGCCTAGAGCAGTTGAGAGATATTCATTATATTGAAAATCAAATACTACGCCATCTCGTGTATCATTTTGATGAAAATGATTTAAGTAAAATCTCAAATCTCCCTTTTGACTATTGGGAGTATATAGAGCCCTTTGAACGCTTGGTGGCATGTTTGTATGAGGGTGAAGGTAAGGAAGAATAGTTGATGTTGTATTAGTTTTAACTTAATAGACCATCAGTGAAGGAGTATAGATGAAACATCGTATTGCAATTTTGTCAGATATTCATGGAAATACAACAGCTCTTGAGGCAGTTATTAAGGATGCTCAAGAGTTGGGTGCGACAGAGTATTGGTTAATGGGGGATATTTTGTTACCTGGACCAGGTAGAAATGAACTCTTTGAACTTCTGTCTTCTATTCCTCTAACAGCCACTGTTAGAGGAAATTGGGATGATTGCGTTTTGGAGGCTTTGGATGGGGAGTATGGTCTGGAGGACCCTCAAGAAATTCAGCTCTTGCGACTTACCCAGTACTTGATGGAAGAACTGGATACTGAATATGTTGATTGGATACGTTCTCTACCTCTGGTTGTGAAAAAGGAAGTCAATGGGATTCGTTTTTCTCTGACGCATCACTTACCGGAGAAAAACTACGGAGGTGAGTTACGACCAGCTAACGATACCAGTCATTTTGATCAGTTGCTAGATGATCAAACAGATATGGCGATTTACGGTCATGTGCATAAGCAATTGCTTCGCTATGGTAGTAAGGGGCAACAGATCCTTAATCCTGGTACGATTGGGATGCCCTATTTTGACTGGTCACCCCTGCAAAATCATAGGGCCCAGTATGCCTTAGTCGATGTAGAAGAAAATGGTCTTACTAATCTCCAATTTCGGAAGATTGCCTATAATTATGAGGCAGAGTTGCAGTTAGCCAAAGACAAACAGTTGCCCTATATCGAGCTTTATCAAGAGTTACGAAGAAATGACACTTATCCAGGTCATAACAAAGACTTAATTGAGCGTTTAAACCAGCAGTATGGCTATGCTAAAGATGTTAAGGAATATTTTGATTTGAAGTAGATTTTGCGAGGTAGCTTTTTTAGGGCTACCTTTTTTGGTGTCAATTACTAATCGAAACACCAAAAAAGCCACTGGCATACAAAACCACTGGCTTTTAACAATTTATTTCTTCTTCCCTAGTACAAAATAACGGCTAGGGATTTGTTGTGTCAAACTGACGGCGATGGCGATGGTAAATGAGGCCAGGAAACAAGCTCGTAGGAAGCTGAGACCTAGGTCTGAATTTCCAATCAAGAGGAAGTAGACCGCACGGTAGAAGCTCATCCCTGGGATGAGTGGGAACATGCTTGAGGCTAGGAAGACTGTAGCTGGACATCTACGGTAGTGGGCCAAAAAGCGTGAGGTGAATGTGACCAGAAGGGCTGGAAAGAGGATGGCAAGGACTTCGTGATGGGTATTGTTCCAAATCAAGAGGTAGAGGAGCCATGAGCCTGCACCTAGGGTTCCGAGGTCTAAGAAGTATTTCTTGGGTACTCGGTAAAGCACAGAGAAGGCTGCTGTCCCCAGCCCTGCCATGAAGGTCTGAATCAAGACCTCTTGCCATGAGGTAGATGGTGTTGAGAACATGCCTGATAATTGTTCCGCAAAGGGGAGAAGTGAAATCATGGCGAGAACACCGACAGAGATAGACAGACAGGTGGAGACCCCCGACAGCATCAGGGCAAGACCACTATAGTAGTTGTTCTGAGTGAATTCTCGTATGGCATTAACAAAGTAGGCCCCAGGAATCAAGATCATCAAGGTTCCCAGAATAATCACGCTACGATGCTGGCCGATTCCTAGATAGTAGAGAACATTGGCTGATAAAGCAGCAATGGCACTAGAGAGGATAATTTGCAAGAAACTGGTATGAATAAAACGTGAAAAGAGCTGCATACCAATCCCTACAAAAAGTCCAGATATAGCCGCAGCAGTTCCATCAATCCAGCTACTTCCCAGAGCTAGTGAAAAGCTCCCTGCACCAATAACACAGGCTATAATGTCCTCTAAAGGACGATAGAAAGTCTTCTGCTCTATGGTTTTCAGCTTTTGGAAAATACTAGCCACAGGCTGATTTGGCTGCTCTGCCAGTTCACGAGACAGGCGGTTAACTTCCTCGAGCTTGCCCAGATGGATAGAAGGAGCTGAGGTAGCTAGGACACGAGACTCCTTAAGACCTGAGCGGTTGAGTCCGGAAATCATGACCCCTCGATTGACCACGTAAGTGGAAAAGTCTCTGATGCCAAGAGACTTGGCCATGTGTCCCATAGTGTCTTCAATACGGTAAATCTCAGCACCGCTCTCCATAAGGACACGGCCAGCCTGAAGGACGGCATCCATTTCGTTTTTAGTTTCTATTTCTGTCTCTCTTGGAAAATCGATGGTCATTTGAACCTCCTTATCGCTTAATTCGTCATTCCATTATAAGGTTTGAATGGTGGTTTTTCAATAGCTTTGGCGACTAAAATAGGACTTTCTATGAGATTTTTCTTCTACTTTAATGATAGAGGTCAGGAAAATGGAGGTCTTGCCTTTTGCCTTGCTATTGATAGAGGCAAATGCTACAATAAAATTATAAAATGTATGCGTTTACATATTTTTACGCTATCTTTCTCAAAAAGCCTTGAAGTCCTTTATTTATAGGGAAAAGAGCAATCACAGAAGGAAGCCAATGTAAGTGCAAATAGTTGATACCTTTGAAAAGGAGGCAATTCCATGAAAAAAATTATCAATAAACCTGAAAATGTAGTGACAGAGATGCTAGATGGCTTGGCTTATATTCACAGTGATTTGGTACATCGTGTTGAGGGGGTTGACATCATCGCAAGAAATGAGCAGGCTGCTGGTCAGGTTGGTCTCATTTCTGGTGGCGGGAGTGGTCACGAGCCAGCTCATGCTGGTTTTGTAGGTGATGGTATGCTTTCGGCAGCCATTGCAGGGGCTGTCTTCACGTCACCAACGCCAGATCAGATTTTGGAAGCTATCAAGGCAGCGGACCAAGGGGCTGGTGTCTTCATGGTCGTTAAAAATTACTCTGGTGACATCATGAATTTCGAGATGGCTCAAGAATTGGCTGAAATGGAAGGCATCGAGGTTGCTAGTGTTGTTGTAGACGACGACATTGCTGTGGAAAATAGCCTCTATACACAAGGTCGTCGTGGGGTTGCTGGTACCATTTTCGTTCACAAAATCCTAGGTCATGCGGCTCGTGAAGGCAAGTCTCTGGCTGAAATCAAAGACTTGGCTGACAAGATCGTTCCTAACATCCACACCATTGGTTTGGCCCTTAGCGGTGCAACGGTTCCTGAGGTTGGTAAGCCTGGTTTTGTCCTAGCTGAGGATGAAATCGAGTACGGTATTGGTATCCATGGTGAACCAGGTTATCGTAAGGAGTCTATGCAGCCATCTCGCCAGTTAGCTGAAGAATTGACAGGGAAACTCCTTGAAGCCTTTGAGGCTAAGGCAGGTGAACGCTATGCCCTTCTCATCAATGGTATGGGTGCGACACCTCTCATGGAGCAGTATATCTTTGCTAACGATGTAGCAAGCATTCTTGGAGATGCGGGCTTAGATGTGGTTTATAGAAAATTAGGTAACTACATGACATCGATTGATATGGCAGGTCTTTCATTGACGCTCATGAAGATTGAAGATGACGCTTGGCTTGAGGCTCTGGAGAGTCCTGTTAAGACCATTGCTTGGTAGTCTGACATGAAAACTAGAAATTAGGTATATTATGGATAAAACAGTTGCAGTAAAATGGATGCAATGCTTTGATCAAAAGGTTGAAGCAGAAAAAGACCACTTATCTGAATTAGACGGTCCTATTGGAGATGGTGATCATGGTGCTAACTTGGCACGTGGTATGGCAGTAGCCATCGAGGCTATTAACAGCACTGAACCACAAAGTGCAGCAGAAGTGTTCAAGGCGGTGTCTATGGCCTTGATTAGTAAGGTTGGCGGTGCCTCAGGTCCGCTTTATGGGTCTGCCTTTATGGGCATGATGAAAGCTGAACAAGCTGGACAGGATTTGGCAGGAGTGCTTGAGGCAGGTCTCGAGATGATTAAAAAACGAGGCCATGCACAAGTTGGTGAAAAGACCATGGTGGATGTTTGGCATCCAGTTGTTGAAGCTGTCAAACAAGGTCAATTAACTAATGACCTTATTGATCAAGCTGTTCTTTCAACCAAGGAAGTTGTGGCTACCAAGGGGCGTGCCTCTTATGTAGGTGAGCGTTCTATTGGTCACATTGATCCAGGCTCTTATTCGTCTGGTCTACTCTTCAAAGCCTTGCTAGAAGCGGAGGGCTAGGATATGCCAGAACTTGGAATTGTGATTGTATCCCACTCTGCGGACATTGCTAAAGGTTTGGTGAGTCTGATTCGTGAGGTCGCTCCAGATATCCCTTTGACGGCTACAGGTGGTCTGGAAGATGGTGGCTTGGGATCTAGTTTTGACCATGTGCAAGTGGCTGTGGACAGTCAGCCAGCCAACCGACTCTTGGCTTTTTACGACTTGGGCAGTGCACGTATGAATTTGGAAATGCTTGAGGAATTTTCAGACAAGGAAATCCTTATTCAACAGGTACCTCTCATAGAGGGGGCCTATGCGGCTGCAGCCTTGCTTCAGGCAGGAGCGAGTGAGGTTGAAATCTTATCTCAGATTAATGAATTGACTATTCAAAAATAGAATAAAGGAAAACTATGACAAATCAAATTAAGTACAACTGGGCTAGTCTTGGAACTGGCGTTATTGCTAACGAATTGGCACAAGCCTTGGGAGCTCTTGGCGGGAAACTCTATTCCGTTGCCAATCGTACCTACGATAAGGGTGTAGCCTTCGCTGAGAAATATGGCATTGAAAAGGTTTATGAAGAGATTGACCAAGTCTTTGAAGATCCTGAAGTGGATATTATCTACATCTCAACGCCTCACAATACGCATATTAATTACCTTCGCAAGGCCCTCGCAGCTGGCAAGCATGTCCTCTGTGAAAAATCCATCACTCTAAACAGTGAGGAATTGGCAGAAGCTATTCAACTCGCCGAAGAAAATCATGTGAAACTGGCAGAAGCCATGACCATTTTCCATATGCCTATCTATCGAAAACTCTCTGAAATCGTGGAAAGTGGTAAGCTAGGACCTCTCAAGGTCATCCAGATGAACTTCGGTTCTTATAAAGAATATGACATGACCAACCGCTTTTTCAATCGTAATCTGGCTGGTGGAGCTTTACTTGATATCGGTGTCTATGCCCTTTCCTTTGTACGTTGGTTTATGACGTCGCAACCGACAGAGATGGTCTCACAGGTCAAGCTAGCTCCGACTGGTGTTGATGAACAAGCGGGTATTCTCCTTACCAATGCAGAAGGGGAAATGGCGACGGTGACGCTAAGTCTTCACGCCAAACAGCCTAAACGTGGCACCATCGCTTATGACAAGGGCTATATCGAACTTTATGAATACCCACGTGGGCAAAAGGCGGTCATCACCTATACGGAAGATGGCTCACAAGAAGTCATTGAGGCCGGAGAAACCGCTAAAGCCCTCCAGTATGAGGTCCTCGATATGGAAGCAGCTGTTGCAGGCGAGGATGATCATACCTACCTCAATTACAGCCGAGATGTCATGGATCTCATGACACAACTCCGTAAAGACTGGGGTTTGACCTACCCAGAAGAAGAGTAGGAGTTTTGAAAACAGAGTAAAAAATTAGACTTATGTACTGACTCCAAATAGATATGCTGTCAATTAAAGTGAGTTTTTAGCTCTATATTCCATAGAACTAAGGTCGTTTAATTGATTCTATATAAATACATTTATGTCAAAGGAGAAAGACTATGAGAAATTTTGCAAGTCCGTCGCGTTACATTCAAGGTGAAAACGCCTTATTTGAAAATGCAAAAACCATTTTGGAACTAGGAAGTCATCCTGTACTATTGTGTGATTCAGTAGTTTATGACATTGTGGGTCAACGTTTCGAAGAATACCTCGTTCAAAATGGACTTACAGTTGTTCCAGTCTTCTTTAATGGTGAAGCTTCAGATAATGAAATTAATCGTGTGGTAAGCCTGGCCAAAGAAAAGGGCTGTAATTTAGTCATTGGACTAGGTGGCGGTAAGACTATTGATAGTGCTAAAGCCATCGCAGATCTTCTAAAATCACCAGTAGTGATTGCTCCTACCATTGCATCTACAGATGCTCCGGTTTCAGCCTTGTCTGTTATCTATACGGACGAGGGTGCCTTTGAACGCTACATCTTCTATTCTAAGAACCCAGAATTGGTTTTGGTTGATAGTAAGGTTATCTCTCAAGCACCAAAACGTTTGTTAGCATCTGGTATTGCAGATGGCTTAGCAACTTGGGTAGAAGCTCGAGCAGTTATGCAAGCAAATGGTAAAACCATGCTAGGCAAACACCAAACACTTGCTGGTGTTGCCATTGCTGAACGTTGTGAAGAAATCCTTTTTGCGGATGGTCTACAAGCCATGGCTGCCTGTGAAGCAAAAGTGGTAACGCCAGCCCTTGAAAACATCATTGAAGCCAATACCCTTCTCAGTGGTATCGGATTTGAAAGTGGTGGCTTGGCTGCGGCTCACGCCATCCATAATGGTTTCACAGCCCTCACTGGCGATATTCACCATTTGACTCATGGTGAAAAAGTAGCCTACGGAACTCTTGTACAATTGTTCCTAGAAAATCGTCCAAAAGAAGTTTTGGATAAATACATTCGTTTCTATCAACAAATTGGCATGCCAACCACTCTTAAAGAAATGCATCTAGAAAATGCAAGTTACGAAGATCTTCTCAAGGTTGGTCAACAAGCAACAATCGAAGGAGAAACTATTCATCAAATGCCATTTGAAGTGAAGGCTTCTGATATTGCTCAAGCCATCGTTGCTGTAGATGCTTATGTTCATGGATTAGCCTAAGTAAATTTGGTCTTTTGTAGGGGAGGTGCCACTATTCCCGTATAGGAATATTATCCCCCTCTGGCACTTATCCAAACAGGATAGACAAATTCTTATAGGAAAGGGTTCAGTTCTATATCTGATAGGACTGAGCCCTTTTTACTATTTAAAATCCAATAATTTAAAAGTTCCTCAAAGCGGTTTAAGAACTTTTGAAAACATAAAACATTTTCAAGAAATCCTGATTTAACAGTCATTTCACTTGTGTAAGCGTTTCAAAAAGTGTATACTATAAGTAGAAAGATAGGAAAAGGAGATGGCTAGTGGCTAGTATAACAATTGAAGCGAGCAAGGTAGCTAGAAAGAGTCCTATTCGTGTAGACAGTAGTCTTGTGGGGACAGTTTCTGGGGTGGAAGCAGTGAATGTTTCCCTACCATCATCAAAAGCTCGTTTAAGTGTTGGAAAATTGGGTTACAAGTCTAACACTATTACTGTAGAGGACGGACAAACCGTTCGTGTTACTAGCAATTTTCTAAATCGTTTCATAGCGATAGCGCCATTATTACTCTATCTTGTTGGAGGCCGTTACCTCCCACTTGTTGCAGTCCTATCTACTATAATTTTGCTTTTTAGCTTACCTTTTCTCAAGTTAGAAATCGTAGGCTGATTAGAATCGGGAGTGGCTTAGCCCTCTGTTTGATACCTTTAACTCACTTTTTCATAATAATGCTAGGCCACTCCCTTTTCATTGGGAACGGGTCGAGAGGAAAGAGTGGGTTATCAAAAAGGGAACTCGATAGAGTCTCCCTTTTTTCTTTCTCCAGCTAAATGCAATTCTAAAAGACCTCAGTTAGTAAAACTGAGGTCTTTGATGTTTCTAGTGATCTATTATTTACGATACAATTTGTCGTATTGATAGTAAGGGTCGAAGGTCACATTGATACCAAGCTTACGGAGAACATTTTTATCTTCATCAGTAAGGATGATGGTTGAGTGGGCTTCAGAACCCTTGAGGTTACCAAGTTCCTCCATGGCACGCGCTGCATCCGCATTGTTAGCAGCTGTGATAGCCAAAGCAATGAGGATTTCGTTTGAGTGGAGGCGAGGGTTACGGCTACCTAAATGGTTAATTTTCAGACCTTGGATAGGTTTAACCACTTCAGGCTCGATAAGTTTAGTATCCTTATCAATACCTGCAGAAGTCTTGATAGCATTGATCAAAGCAGCCGCAGTTGGACCAAAGAGTTCTGAATTTTTACCAGTGACAATTTGGCCATTTGGCAATTCAAGGGCAAGAGCAGAACCACCTGTTTCTTCAGCCTTAGCGCGTGCTGCAACGACCACTTGGCGATTTTCAGGAGTGATGCCAAGATCGTTCATGAGCAACTCAATTTTCTTGACAGCAGTTTCAGGAACACGTTCATTTTTGAAATCAAGAATAGTTTGATAGTAGCGACGGATGATTTCTTGTTTAGAAGCTTCTTTGGCGGCCTCATCATCTGTAATGGCAAAACCAACCATGTTAACACCCATATCCGTAGGTGAAGCGTAAGGAGACTCACCAAGGATACGTTCAAGCATACGTTTGAGGACTGGGAAAATCTCGATGTCACGGTTGTAGTTTACTGTAGTCTTGCCGTAAGTTTCCAAGTGGAATGGGTCAATCATATTGACATCATCAAGGTCTGCAGTGGCAGCTTCATAGGCCAAGTTAACTGGGTGATGAAGCTGCAAATTCCAAACTGGGAAGGTTTCAAATTTAGCATAACCTGACTTGATACCATTGATTTGGTCGTGGTACATGTTAGACATGCATGTCGCCAATTTACCAGAACCAGGCCCAGGAGCAGTAACGACGATAAGGTTACGGCTAGTCTTGATATAGTCGTTTTTCCCCATACCCTCAGGTGAAATGATATGGTTCATATCCGTTGGGTAGCCCTTGATAGGGTAGTGGATGTAAGACGTGATGCCATTTTTTTCCAATTGGTTACGGAAAGCATCGGCTGCAGGTTGACCAGAATACTGCGTAATAACAACAGAACCCACATAGATATTGAGCTCGTTGAATTTATCAATCAGACGAAGGACCTCTTGGTCGTAGGAAATGCCAAGGTCACCACGAGCCTTAGAGTGCTCGATATTGCTGGCATTAATAGCAATGACCACTTCGACCTGATCTTTGAGCTCTTGAAGGAGCTTGATTTTATTGTCAGGTTCATAACCAGGAAGGACGCGGGCAGCGTGGAAATCTTCCAACATCTTACCACCAAACTCCAAGTAGAGCTTGCCATCAAACTGGTTAATGCGCTCCAAAATATGGTCGCGCTGCAGATTCAAATACTGTTCAGAACTAAAAGCTTGTTTCTTCATAAATAAAAATACCTCTGAGAAAAATTATATCAAATGCCGAGGGTAAATGCTATTGGCGAGAGACGATTTATGGGAGAAAAAGAGGTGAAGTCAATCATGAAACGAATTTTTTATGATAGTCCTTTAGAGTTATTATTTAATTGGAGTTCTCATCTCAGCAGTTAGATTTTTAGATAACAATCACTTTAGAATATTGAATTTCATAAAGGTTTCACATTTGTCGTCTATAATTAGGATAAGAAAAATGAAAGAGTCCTCATTTATCTTTGGTGTAGCTGAGGGCCAATGTCTTAAATGGAGGTGGAAGATGGTTCTCTTACAACAGGCAGTTGCTTATATTTTCCGCAAAAAAACACGGAATTTTATCCTTTTTCTTATTTTATTTTTGATATTATCTTGCTTGTATTTTTGTTTTTCTCTTATGCAAGTTGGTGGAGGAATGGAGGCACAAATCAGGAAGTCAAGTGGGGCAAGTTTTGATCTGGTAAGTAAAGAAAGAGGGAGTGCCTTTTCCTGGAAAGAGGGGGCAAAGATTAGTCATCTATCTGATGTGATTTCAACGATACCTCAATATGTAAGTCCGGTGCGACTTATCGATAAGAAGGTAGTTACAGGAAAACAAACGGTGGAACGTGATGATCTTAATAATGAGGCTAATCAAGCCTTGGGAGCCACTTTTACTAAGGAAACAGGCCAAAGTGTTGATTTTAGGAGTGGTGCTTTTCAACTCATTAAGGGGAAGCACATATCTGCTAAAAGGCAAATTATGATTCATGAATCGCTTGCTAGGAAAAATAAGCTAAGCGTCGGAGATAAGCTGACCTTGTCCAATTTCCAGATGACTGAAAGTGGAGCTAGGGAAATGACCTTTGATATCGTTGGTATTTTTTCTGGCAAGAAGGAGGAGACATTTACTGGAATGTCCTCAGATTTAAGTGAAAATCAAATCTTCCTCCATTATGACGATAATAGCCAACTGCTTAATTTGACTGATAAGTTAGTGACAAAATTATCCTTTGGTATTAAGAATCCAGATAGAATCAATCAAGTCATTAAACAAGTGGAACAATTGGATATCGATTGGAATCGTCTACGTTTAGACGAGGACCGTAAGGCTTTTGACTCCTTGAAGGAATCGTCTAAAGCGCTACAAGGAATCGTCAGAACGATGATGATTAGTTTAATTGTTACAGGAGCAGGGGTCCTCTCATTTTTAATGGCACTATGGACGCGTGAGCGAAATCATGAGATAGGTATTCTTTTAGCAATTGGGAAGAGTAAGGGACGCATTTTTGCTCAATTTCTTATGGAGATATTGTTGGTGTCTCTTATGTCTTTGCTACCTGCCCTTGCTATTGGACGGCTACTAAGTCGACTGTTTTTGCAAGAATTTATAGGACAGCAAGGACAGCAGCAGGCTCTTCAGTTATTAGATCAAATACCTCAGGGACTACCTTTAGGCCAATCTTATCTAAGTCTTCTAGTCTTGGTAATATTATCGCTCGGTGTGACAACAGGTCTCATTTGGCGTAAAACTCCAAAAGAAATCTTATCTAATATGAGTTAAGGAGAAAGGAACACTATGTTAGAACTCAAAGATGTTACGTATAGTTATCAAAATAAAAGTGAAGCTATCCTCTCGAAGGTGAATTATCGTTTCGAGAAAGGTAAATTTTATAGTATTATTGGGCAATCTGGAGCGGGAAAATCGACCTTACTTTCACTTTTGGCAGGTCTTGATTATCCCAAGAAGGGGCAGGTCTTGTTTAATGGAGAAAATATCAAGAAAAAAGGCTCTAGTTATCATCGTAGACACCATGTTGCGCTTGTTTTTCAAAATTACAATCTCATTGATTATCTTACACCTTTAGAAAATGTACGACTTGTTAATAAAAATGCCGATAGGAAGATACTTTCTGAATTGGGATTAGATGAAAAACAAATTAATCGAAATGTCCTGCAACTTTCAGGTGGGCAACAACAACGTGTAGCTATTGCGCGGGCTTTGGTTTCAGAGGCTCCAATTATCTTAGCAGATGAACCGACTGGAAATCTAGACGAGGAAACTGCGAAGGATATTATTGCTATCCTTAAAAGAATGGCCTTAGATCGCCAAAAATGTGTCATAGTTGTTACGCACAGTAAGGAAGTTGCTCAGGCATCTGATGTGGTTTTAGAGTTGAAGAAGAAACAACTCATAGAAAAGAAAAAATAAAGAAAGGACTCTTATGTTTCGAAACGCTTTTGCATATATTACACGAAAATGGTCAAAGTCACTATTACTGTTAATTATTATTCTTTTGATGAGTACTCTTAGTTTGTTAGGACTTGCTATGCGAAGTGCAACCCAAGAAGCTGCATCCAAGAGTCTAGGGTCAATTACCAATAGTTTTTCAATGCAGATTAATCGTAACACGAATCCTGGAACTCCTCGTGGGGCTGGAAATCTTAAGGGAGAAGATATTAAAAAGATTAGTGAGACTAAAGGGATTGTTTCGACTATAAAACGGATAAATGGTATTGGTGATTTACTAGATTATGAGATTATCGAAACAGAGCAAACGCTACAAAATCAGTCTCCAGAACGTGCTAAAAATTTTAAGTCTACCTTGATGTTGACAGGAGTCAATGACTCATCAAAAGAAGACAAATTTGTTTCAGGTGCTTATAAACTAGTTGAAGGAGAACATCTAACCGATAAGGATCATAATCAAATCTTGATGCACGAAGATTTAGCTAAAAAGAATGGTCTTAATGTAGGAGATAAAGTAAAGCTTAAATCTAATCTCTATGACGCTGATAACGAAAAAAGGGCTGATGAAACAGTAGAAGTGACTATCAAAGGTTTATTTTCTGGTCAAAATAAAGCAGCCGTTACCTATGCTCAGGAGTTGTATGAAAACACCCTCATCACTGATCTAGACACAGTAGCAAAACTCTATGGTAATACTGTAGAAACTGCCACTTATGAGGATGCCACTTTCTTTGCTAAAGGCGATCAAAATCTTGATTCCTTGATAGCAAAGATTAAAAAGTTGAATATTAACTGGTCCCTCTACGATCTTGTTAAGAGCTCGTCAAACTACCCTGCTTTACAGAAATCTATTCTTGGGATGTATCGTGTGGCAAACCATATGTTTATTGGAAGTCTCATTTTTACAAGTTTATTGCTAACACTTCTGTTAATTTTATGGTTAAATGCTCGTCGTAGAGAAGTTGGTATCTTTTTGGCCTTGGGACTTAAAAAGACACAGGTTGCGGGTCAATTTTTAATAGAATTGCTGATGATTGCCTTACCAGCCTTTCTTTTGTCATATGGTTTAGCTAGTTTCTTTGCCGAAAAAGTTGGTAATACAGTCCTTTCCAATGTAACAGAAGGTATCAATAAGCAAATGACCAAAGAATCTCTAGCTGCAAATCTTGGTGGAGGGGCTGAGGCAGAAAGCTTCGGTAAGACTCTAACTCAGATTCACATGACAGTCCAACCTAAGCAACTTTTGGTAGTCATTCTAGTCGGTGGATTTATTTTAAGCTTGGTATCCTTGATTTCTTCTCGCTGGCTTCTTCACAAGAAACCCAAGGACCTCTTAGTTGATGTTGAATGATAAGTTTGCTGCACCTATAAAAAACGGTATAATGGAAGAAAGAGACCATATATAGATTAAAAGGATAATGTATGAAGATACTAATCGTAGAAGATGAAGTTCTGATTCGAGAAGGGATGAGCGACTATCTCATGGAATGTGGCCATGAGGTCTTTGAAGCAGCTGATGGACATGAGGCCCTGGGCCTCTTTTACAGGGAGATGCCAGATCTTGTCTTGCTGGATATCCAGCTCCCAATCCTCAATGGCCTGGAAGTCCTCAAGACCATCCGAAAGACTAGCTCGGTCCCTGTTTTGATGCTGACGGCCTTCCATGACGAGGACTATAAGTTGACAGCCTTTGGAGAGTTGGCAGATGGCTATCTGGAAAAGCCCTTCTCCTTGTCTCTATTGAGAGTCCGTATCGAAGCTATTTTTAAAAAGTTCCAACCTTCCCGGGTTTTCACATATGGAGATGTGCGGGTGGATTTTGAGAGTTATACCGCCAGCCTAGCTGGGCAGGCTATTTCCATGAACGCCAAGGAGTTGGAAATCTTGGAATACCTGCTCCAGCATGAAGGCAAGGCCCGGACCCGATCTCAGATCCTTGATGCCGTCTGGAAGGAGACTGAGGAGATACCTTTTGACCGGGTGATTGATGTCTATATCAAGGAACTACGAAAAAAACTAGAGCTGGACTGTATCGTTACGGTACGCAATGTCGGCTATAAATTGGAGAGACCATGACCAAACGGAGTATCTTTGCAAAGATCTTTCTGATCACATTTGCCCTTTTTAGTGGCTTAGTCATCCTTCTACATGCTTCGGTTTACTTTATTTTTCCATCGACCTATATCGAGTCTCAGCGACAGACGATTTTGAAGAAATCACAGGCTCTGGCCAAGAGCTTCCAAGGCCAGGAAGAAGGGATTGTTGAGTCGGTCATCGAACTTTATTCCAAGACTAATGATATCAAGATATCTATCAAGGGCAAGGAAAAACAAAATGCCATAGAGGTCAAGGATGACCTACTCGTAAACCCTGACAGCCAGAATAATTCCCTGGTCATTGAAGAGCGAAAAATTCAGACTAAAGGAGGACAAGACTTAACCTTGCAATTCTTAGCGACCGTCGATTCGCAAAAGGAAGCGCGAGATATCAGTCTGGGCTTTCTTCCCTATACACTCCTTGCTTCTTTTGTTCTGTCGCTGATTGCATCCTATCTCTATGCCCGCATGATTTCTGCTCCAATCCTTGAGATCAAGCAGATGACCAAGCGGATGAAACGCTTGGATCGGACAGCCAGTCTCCCCATTCATTCGCAGGATGAGATCGGCGTCCTCAAGCAACAGATCAACGACCTCTATCATCATCTTTTAGAGGTGATCGACAATCTAGAGCAGCAGAAACAGGAAAATCTGAAGTTGGAGCAGATGAAGGTGGAATTCCTACGGGGAGCCTCGCATGAGCTCAAGACGCCTCTGGCCAGCTTGAAGATTATCCTAGAAAATATGCGGGATAAGATTGGTCGCTACAAGGATCGGGACCGCTATCTGGCGGTCTCCCTCGATATCGTCGATGAGATGAATCAGATCGTCCTAGAAATCCTGTCCCTGTCCTCTGTCCAGGAATTGGCTGGTGACAAGGAGTGGATTCAGTTAGACGATGTGGTAAATCGCATACTCACTCAAAATCAAGTGTTGGTTGAGAATCGCTCCCTATCAATTGACAATTATCTTCCGGCAACTAGTATTTTCATGAATTTACCTATTTTGAAATTGGTTCTCTCAAATATCATCAGTAATGCAGTCAAGCATTCTGATAAGGGTGGAGTGATTCGAATAGGTTTAGAAAATGAAGGAACTGATTTTGTCATTGAAAATACGAGTGTATCTAAAGAAAATATTTCAACTAAAGCTCAGTCTAAGAAAGAAGGAGGATTAGGCCTTTTTGTGGTCAAATACCTTTTAGAGCATGAGGAACTTAGCTATAGATTTGAAGAAAGTTCTACGGGGAGGCGCTTTGTTATGGTCTTGCCCAAAAATTAAAAAGCGATGGTTAAGGTATTAACCATCGTTTTTTTTGTATTGTTAAATAAGCAAAGGCTGACCTTACATTTCAACTCTATTATTTTTTAATATTACCAAAAGTTTAAGGAGTCTGGAGTATAGATTATTGAAATGTTTTAAACAACAAAAGAAAACGCTTGCATAACTTCTAGAAAAACGTAAAATAGAACTATCAGACTCACGATAATAATAACTACGAGGAGTAGAATTATGCAAAAATACTGGTGGCACAAGGCTACGATTTATCAAATTTACCCCAAGTCATTCATGGATTCCAACGGTGATGGCATCGGTGACCTCAAGGGGATTACAAGTAAGTTAGACTATCTTCAAAAGCTAGGAATTACAGCTCTTTGGCTTTCTCCTGTTTATGATAGCCCAATGGACGACAATGGTTATGATATCGCTAACTATGAGGCTATTGCGGACATTTTTGGGGATATGAACGATATGGATGAGCTTTTGGTGGAGGCCAAGAAGCGTGATATTCAAATTATCATGGATCTGGTGGTGAACCATACTTCTGATGAGCATGCTTGGTTTATCGAAGCGCGTGAAAATCCAGAAAGTCCTGAACGAGATTTCTACATCTGGCGAGACAAACCTAATGAGTTAGTGTCTATCTTTAGTGGCTCCGCTTGGGAATATGATGAGACCTCAGGGCAATATTATCTGCATTTCTTTAGTAAGAAACAGCCAGACCTCAATTGGGAAAATCCACAGTTGCGCCAGAAAGTTTATGACATGATGAATTTCTGGATTGATAAGGGAATCGGTGGTTTCCGTATGGATGTGATTGATATGATTGGTAAGATCCCAGATCAACTGATTGATACAAACGGTCCAAAACTTCACGATTACATCAAGGAGATGAACCAGGCAAGCTTTGGAAAGCACGACCTTCTAACCGTTGGTGAAACCTGGGGAGCAACACCTGAAATTGCTAAACAGTATTCAAATCCAGATAATCAAGAACTTTCCATGGTTTTCCAGTTTGAACATATTGGACTTCAGCATAAGCCAGATAGTCCTAAATGGGAGTATGAGAAGGAGTTGGATGTTACAGCGCTTAAGGCTATTTTTAATAAATGGCAAACCGAGTTAGAGTTGGGACAAGGGTGGAACTCACTTTTTTGGAATAATCATGATCTGCCTCGTATTCTCTCAATGTGGGGAGATACTGGTGTCTATCGTGAGAAGTCAGCTAAGGCCTTGGCTATCCTCCTTCATCTGATGAGGGGAACACCTTACATTTATCAGGGCGAAGAAATCGGCATGACCAATTATCCATTTAGAACTTTGGAAGAATTGAATGACATTGAATCTCTCAACTATGCCAAAGAAGCTCTCGAAAAAGGGGCATCGATAGAAGTTATCATGGACCAAATCCGTCAGGTGGGTCGTGACAATGCTCGAACACCAATGCAATGGGATACTTCTAAAAATGCTGGATTTAGCATATCGGATAAGACTTGGTTACCTGTTAATCCAAACTATAAGGACATAAATGTTGAATCAGCCCTTGCCAATCCAGAATCGATTTTCTATACCTATCAGAAGCTCGTTGCGCTTCGTAAAACTCAAGATTGGTTGGTAGATGCTGACTTTGAACTCTTGGAGACAGCTTCAAAAGTATTTGCTTATATTCGTAAGACTAAAGATAGTAGCTATCTGGTTGTAGTCAATTTATCAGACCAAGAACAAGACTTCTGTTATGATTTCGAAAGAGCAGAAGTTGTCATTGCAAATACCGAATTAGAGCCAATTACAGACCAAGGCAAACTCCAAGCCTGGGATGCCATTTGTGTGAAGATGAAATAAAAAGTGGTTGTCAACCTACAGTTGACGACCACTTTTTAGTCTATTGAGTAATCATGGGTTAGTTGGCAGTTGGATTGTCTTTTCCTTCGTACTACCCCTTAAGGTTAACTTCGTACCCAACATGGTAAGAGTTGGAATTTCTCGTGGGGACAAGACTTGCTTATTGAGGACGTCCATGGCAGTTCGCCCCATTTCTTCAGTGTAGACAGTGACACAAGATAGGGGAGGAAATACCTGTTTTGCCATGATTGTATCGTTAAAAGAAATGATTTGAATCTGATCTGGAACAATGAGGCCAGCTTCTTGAAAAGCTTTTAGTGCTCCAATAGCTAAGCTATCACTTGCGGCAAAAAAGGCATCTGGAAGTTTCTCCTCTGTCTCCAGTTTAGCTTTGATAAGTTCATAACCAGATAGCGCACTAAAGTTTCCTGTCAAAATGAGATTAGCGTCGTAAATTCCCTCTTCAATACAAAAATTGCGATAGGCACGCCGACGTGAATCAGGAATAATTTCTTGCAAGTCGGTTGTCTTCTCCTCACCTGTTAAAAGTCCGATTGATTGACACCCTTGTTTTTTTAAATATTGGAGGGCAGTCTGAACAGCATTTTCAAAGTCAGTTGTCACACAAGGATGTCCCTGAAGTAGGGTATCACTATCTACAAAGACCAGTGATTTACCCAATGATTCCAATTCAGTAATCTGTTCACGACTAAACTTTCCGATACAAAGTATACCTATGACTTCTTCAGCGAGACTAAAAGGAATGTCATTGAAATAACGTAGAATCTCGTAGTCGAGTTCCTGAGCCCTTTTTTCAATGCCGAGTCGAATATTATAATAGTAGATGTCATCTAATTCGTCTTCTTCACTGACCCATTGGATAATGGCAATCTGGTGTTTCTCTTTCTTAAAATTACCGCTTTTTTGGTGTCTAGTGTATCCCAATTCATCTGCCGCAGTTAAAATACGGTGCCTGGTTTCTTCAGTAACGGAAAGGCTTTCATCTTGGTTGAGAACACGTGAAACAGTCGCGATTGAGACCTCTGCTAATGAAGCAATGTCTTTTAATGTAGCCATATTGTTCTCCTTTCATCCAAAGTATATCATAAATTCTAAAATTTTACCTATTTTTTACTAAAAAAACAGTAAAAATATTGATTTTCCTTGTGAAAGGGGTTACACTGTTAGTGTAAAAAAGAATAAGCGAGGAAAATTCTATGAAAACAACACAACTAAGAGAAGCTTTTAAAGAAGTCTTTGGAGTAGAAGCAGATCATACTTTCTTTTCACCTGGTCGTATTAATTTGATTGGTGAGCATACGGACTACAACGGTGGACATGTGTTCCCAGCAGCTATTACTCTAGGTACTTACGGAGCAGCCCGTAAACGTGATGACAAAGTTTTGCGTTTCTTCTCAGGTAACTTTGAAGATAAGGGCATCATCGAAGTACCACTTGAAAATCTTCGTTTTGAAAAAGAACACAACTGGACAAACTATCCAAAAGGTGTTCTTCATTTCTTGCAAGAAGCTGGTCATACGATTGACTCAGGTATGGATATTTACATTTATGGTAACATTCCAAATGGATCAGGTTTGTCATCATCATCTTCTTTGGAATTATTGATTGGTGTTATTGCTGAAAAACTTTATGACCTTAAATTGGAACGCCTTGACTTGGTTAAAATCGGTAAGCAAACTGAAAACGACTTTATCGGCGTTAACTCTGGTATCATGGACCAATTCGCTATTGGTATGGGAGCTGATCAACGTGCGATTTACTTGGATACAAATACTTTAGAGTATGACTTGGTGCCGCTTGACCTTAAAGATAATGTTGTTGTTATCATGAACACTAACAAACGTCGTGAATTGGCAGATTCTAAATACAATGAACGTCGTGCTGAATGTGAAACAGCTGTATCTGAACTTCAAGAAAAACTTGATATCCAAACACTTGGTGAATTGGACCTTTGGACATTTGATGCATACAGCTACTTGATTAAAGATGAAAACCGTATCAAACGTGCCCGTCATGCGGTTCTTGAAAATCAACGTACACTTCAAGCTCGTAAAGCACTTGAATCAGGTGATTTGGAAGGCTTTGGTCGTCTTATGAATGCTTCTCACGTGTCATTGGAACATGATTACGAAGTGACAGGTCTTGAGCTTGATACTTTGGCTCATACAGCATGGGAACAAGAAGGAGTATTAGGAGCCCGCATGACAGGAGCTGGTTTCGGTGGATGTGCCATTGCACTTGTAAACAAAGATAAAGTTGAAGACTTTAAAAAAGCAGTTGGTCAACGTTATGAAGAAGTCGTTGGTTATGCACCAAGCTTCTATATCGCTGAAGTAGCTGGTGGTTCACGAGTACTTGATTAATGAGAAAGAAGTAGAGATTATGGCTGAAAATTTAGTAAACGCTTTTGTAACTTTGGTTATTGAAAACAGTGACTATGAGGAATTAGACCGTATCTATTTGACAAACAAAGTTTTTGCTTTGGTTGGAGAGGGGGTTGCTGATGTCGAAACTGAAAGCTCTGAATTGATTGACCTTAAAGACCAGTTGCTTCAAGCAGGTGTTAAAGCTGGTTCTGTAGGTGAACTTAATGAAGAACAAGATATCATCGGTGCTCAACTCATGGACTTGATTACACCAAGCCCTAGTGCTGTCAATCGTAACTTCTGGGATACCTATAAATCAAACCCAGAGCAGGCAATTGCTGATTTTTATGACCTTAGTAAACGCAATGATTATGTTAAGGTAAAGGCAATTGCTCAAAATATCGCTTATAAAGCTCCAACTAAATACGGTGACTTGGAAATTACGATTAACCTTTCAAAACCTGAAAAAGATCCAAAAGCCATCGCTGCAGCTAAAAATGCGGTAACTTCTGATTATCCTAAATGCCAACTTTGTATGGAAAATGAAGGTTATCTAGGTCGCATCAATCACCCAGCTCGTAGTAACCACCGTGTTATTCGTTTCCAAATGGAAGAAAATGATTGGGGCTTCCAATATTCACCATATGCCTACTTTAATGAACATTCTATCTTCTTTTATGGTAAGCACGAACCAATGCACATCAGTCCATTGACGTTTGGTCGTCTCCTATCAATTGTTGAAGCATTTCCTGGTTACTTCGCAGGTTCAAATGCCGATCTTCCAATTGTAGGTGGTTCAATTCTTACACACGAACACTATCAAGGTGGTCGCCACACTTTCCCAATGGAAGTAGCAGGCATTAAAGAAAAAGTTAGCTTTGATGGATACTCTGATATTGAGACTGGTATCGTTAATTGGCCTATGTCTGTTCTTCGTCTAAGAAGTGAAGACAAGGAAAGACTTATTGCTCTTGCAACCAAAATTCTAAATTGCTGGCGTGGCTATTCAGACGAAAAAGCTGGAGTCTTGGCTGAGTCTGATGGGCAACCTCACCACACAATTACCCCAATTGCTCGTAGAAAAGACGGCAAATTTGAATTGGATTTGGTTCTTCGTGACAATCAAACTTCTGAAGAACATCCAGACGGTATCTACCACCCACATAAAGATGTTCAACACATTAAGAAAGAAAACATCGGTTTGATTGAGGTTATGGGATTAGCCATTCTTCCACCTCGTTTGAAAACAGAACTTAAAGATGTTGAAGATTATCTATTGGGTCAAGGCAACCAAGTTGCTCCAATTCACCAAGAATGGGCAGATGAACTCAAAGCTCAAAATACAAATGTTACGGCCGAGGAAGTAACAGAAGTTGTTCGACAATCTGTTGCAGATATCTTTGCTCGTGTACTAGAAGATGCAGGTGTTTATAAGACTAATAGTGAAGGCTTAGATCAGTTTAAAGCATTTGTAGATTTTGTAAATTTAGCTGATTAATTGTTTTTTCTGAAGAAAGGAGATAAGAAATGGCAATTTTAGTATTAGGTGGAGCTGGTTATATCGGTTCTCACATGGTTGATCGCTTAGTTGAAAACGGTCAAGAAAAAGTAGTAGTAGTAGATAGTTTGGTAACCGGTCACCGTGCTGCCGTACATCCAGATGCTATTTTCTACCAAGGCGATCTCTCTGATCAAGATTTTATGAGAAAGGTCTTCAAAGAAAACCCAGATGTTGATGCCGTTATTCACTTTGCAGCCTATTCATTGGTTGGTGAATCAATGGAAAAACCACTCAAATATTTTGATAACAATACAGCTGGAATGGTTAAATTGCTTGAAGTTATGAACGAATGCGGTGTTAAATACATTGTCTTCTCATCAACAGCAGCAACTTACGGTATCCCAGAAGAAATTCCAATTCTTGAAACAACACCACAAAAACCTATCAACCCATACGGTGAAAGTAAGTTGATGATGGAAACTATCATGAAGTGGTCTGATAAAGCTTATGGTATTAAATATGTGCCCCTTCGTTACTTCAACGTCGCTGGTGCAAAACCTGATGGATCTATCGGTGAAGACCACGGTCCAGAAACTCACCTTCTTCCAATTATCCTTCAAGTAGCTCAAGGTGTTCGTGAAAAAATCATGATTTTTGGTGATGACTACAACACTCCTGATGGAACAAATGTTCGTGACTATGTTCACCCATTTGACTTGGCTGATGCTCACCTCCTTGCTGTTGAATACCTTCGTAAAGGTAATGAATCTACAGCCTTTAACTTAGGTTCATCAACAGGTTTCTCAAACCTTCAAATCCTTGAAGCCGCTCGTAAGGTAACTGGTAAAGAAATTCCAGCTGAAAAAGCTGATCGTCGTCCTGGTGATCCTGATACATTGATTGCTTCATCTGAAAAAGCACGTACAGTTCTTGGATGGAAACCACAATTTGATAACATCGAAAAAATCATCGCAAGTGCTTGGGCATGGCATTCTAGCCATCCAAAAGGGTACGATGATCGAGGATAATTAAAATAATAAACAAAGGGTCAAAGAGTATATATAATTATTGTACTCTTTGTTTTTTGAGGAAAAAATATGAAAATAAGCTGCGAAATTATTGGAAAAGTTGATTCAGGCGATGTCAGTAAAATTTCAATGGAAAATAATAATGGTGTTGTCATTTCCACACTCACAACAGGTGCTACACTTCAGGAGTTTTTGGTTCCAACGGAAACTGGTGCTCTTAAAAATATAGTACTTGGTTTCAGTGATTACGAGGATTACTATAAGAATAACTTATGTGCCTGCCAGTCCATTGGAAGGGTTGCTGGAAGAATTGGGAAAGCTTCGTATACTCACAATATGGTTCTCTATAGTCTTCCTAAGAATGAGGGAGAAAACTGTTTACATGGTGGTCCAAAAGGGATGCAGGTTCAAAATTGGAACTATGTCACAAACCTGAATGATGACTATGTTGAGACTAAATTTAGTAGAAGACTTTATTCAAGTGTAGATGGCTTTCCTGGTGATGTTACAGTCTCTATTAGTTATAGACTTAACAATAATAACCGCTTAACAATACTCTTTGAAGCCTTCGATGTTACAGAGTCAACAGTCTTTAATCCGACAAACCATGTTTACTTTAATCTTAGCGACAAACAGGATTTATCAAGCCATGAGTTACAAATCTATTCAGACTATCGTTTAGAGTTGGATTCTGAGTTAATTCCAACAGGACAAAAAATTAATGTAGATGGAACGAATTATGATTTTAGAAAGACAACTGACTTACTACCTCGAATTGAAGCAAATAACGGTTTTGATGATGCCTTTGTAGTTGGAGGGGAAACTTGTGATCATGTGAAAGAAGTAGCTATTTTGCATGACAAAGAAAGCGGAGATGGTATTGAAATCTTCTCTAACAGAAATGGTTTAGTTATTTATACTATGGATAATATAGAGGATAATATTTACTTTGCGAGAGATCGAGGAACAATTGCAAAAGGACGAGAAGCTATAGCCATGGAAGCACAAACACTCCCAGATGCCGTTAATCATAGAGATTTTGGAGATATCATCTTGGAGGAGGGGCATAGTGTAAGCTATGAAATCGGTTTCCAATATTTTAATTCATCAAAATAATTATGTTTAGTAAAAGTTTAGTAAAATATCACTAAAACTATTGACGGTTTAAACTAATACTTATATAATGTAAGCGTAATCAAAAAACAACTAACAGGAGGTTTTCGTAATGGGAAAATCTAAAGGTCAAATGAAGTCTCGTCTATCCTATTCAGCTGGTGCTTTTGGTAACGACGTCTTCTATGCAACGTTGTCAACATACTTTATCATGTTTGTGACAACTCACTTGTTTAACACAGGTGATCCAAAGCAAAATAGTCACTACGTACTATTAATTACTAACATCATCGCTATTTTGCGTATCTTGGAAGTATTTATCGATCCATTGATCGGTAACATGATTGATAACACTCATACTAAGTATGGTAAATTCAAACCATGGGTAGTTGGTGGTGGTATCATCAGTTCTATCGCCTTGTTGCTTCTCTTCACCGATTTAGGTGGTTTGAATAAAACAAATCCTTTCTTGTACCTTGTACTTTTCGGAATTATCTACCTTGTAATGGATGTCTTCTACTCAATTAAAGATATCGGTTTCTGGTCAATGATTCCTGCCTTGTCTCTTGACAGTCATGAACGTGAAAAAATGGCAACTTTTGCCCGTATTGGTTCTACGATTGGTGCCAATATTGTAGGTGTTGCCATCATGCCAATCGTTTTGTTCTTCTCAATGACGAACAGCAGTGGCTCTGGAGATAAATCTGGATGGTTCTGGTTTGCATTTATCGTTGCTCTCATTGGTGTGATTACATCAATTGCTGTTGGTATTGGTACACGTGAAGTTGAGTCAAAACTTCGTGATAACAAAGAAAAAACTAGCCTTAAACAAGTCTTTAAAGTTCTTGGTAAAAACGACCAATTGATGTGGTTGTCTCTCGGATATTGGTTCTATGGTCTTGGTATTAATACACTTAATGCTCTTCAACTTTTTTACTTCACATTTATCCTTGGTGATCCAGGGAAATACTCAATCCTTTACGGATTGAATACAGTTGTTGGTTTGGTTTCAGTTTCACTCTTCCCTAGCCTAGCTGGTAAATTCAACCGTAAACGTTTGTTCTATGGATGTATCGCAGTAATGCTCGGTGGTATTGGAATCTTTAGTATTGCAGGAACATCACTTCCAATGATCTTGACTGCTGCTGAACTCTTCTTTATTCCACAACCTCTTGTGTTCCTTGTTATCCTCATGATTATCTCTGACTCAGTAGAATATGGTCAATGGAAATTGGGACACCGTGATGAATCACTTACTTTGTCAGTTCGTCCACTTGTTGATAAACTTGGTGGTGCGATGTCAAACTGGCTTGTTTCTACAATTGCCGTAGCTGCTGGTATGACAACAGGTGCCTCAGCATCAACAATTACAACACATCAACAGTCTATCTTTAAGCTTAGCATGTTTGGTTTCCCAGCAGCAGCTATGCTCATCGGAGCCTTCATTATTGCTCGTAAAATCACTTTGACTGAAGCACGTCACGCTGAAATTGTTGAAGAATTGGAACATCGCTTTAGCGTAGCAACTTCTGAAAATGAAGTTAAAGCTAACGTCGTATCTCTTGTAAACCCTACAACTGGTCATTTGGTTGACCTCTCAAGTGTTAATGATGAACACTTTGCTTCAGGTAGCATGGGTAAAGGTTTCGCCATTAAACCTACTGATGGAGCTGTCTTTGCACCAATTAGTGGTACCATTCGTCAAGTTCTTCCTACTCGCCATGCAGTTGGTATTGAAAGTGAAGATGGTGTCATTGTTCTTATCCACGTTGGTATCGGAACAGTTAAACTTAAAGGTGAAGGATTCATTAGTTACGTAGAACAAGGTGATCGTGTTGAAGTTGGACAAAAACTTCTTGAGTTCTGGTCATCAATTATTGAGAAAAATGGTCTTGATGACACAGTACTTGTCACTGTAACTAATTCAGAAAAATTCAGTGCTTTCCATCTTGAACAAGAAGTTGGAGAAAAGGTAGAAGCTTTGTCTGAAGTTATTACCTTCAAAAAAGGAGAATAATCTATGAACACGACTGAAAAAATTCAAACTTACTTAAACGATCCAAAGATTGTTAGCGTCAATACTGTTGACGCTCACTCAGATCATAAGTATTTTGAATCTCTTGCAGAATTTTCTGAAGGGGAGATGAAGTTAAGACAATCTCTTAATGGAAAATGGAAAATTCACTATGCTCAGAATACAAATCAAGTTTTAAAAGACTTTTATAAAACAGAATTTGATGAAACTGATTTGAATTTCATCAATGTACCAGGTCATTTAGAGCTTCAAGGTTTTGGTTCTCCACAATATGTGAATACCCAATATCCTTGGGATGGTAAAGAATTCCTTCGTCCACCTCAAGTTCCTCAAGAATCAAATGCTGTTGCATCATATGTTAAACATTTTACCTTGAATGATGCATTAAAAGATAAAAAAGTATTTATCTCATTCCAAGGGGTTGCCACTTCCATCTTTGTATGGGTCAATGGTAACTTCGTAGGATACAGTGAAGATTCATTTACACCTAGTGAATTTGAAATTAGTGATTACCTTGTTGAAGGTGATAACAAGTTGGCGGTAGCTGTTTATCGTTACTCTACAGCAAGCTGGTTGGAAGACCAAGACTTCTGGAGACTTTACGGTATTTTCAGAGATGTTTACTTGTATGCTATTCCAAAAGTTCACGTTCAAGATCTCTTTGTTAAGGGAGATTATGATTACCAAACAAAAGCAGGTCAATTGGATATTGATTTGAAGACTGTTGGTGATTACGAAGATAAGAAGATTAAATATGTTCTTTCAGATCATGAAGGCATCGTTAAAGAAGGTGATGCATCTGTTAATGCTGACGGTGAACTATCTGTAAGTCTTGAAGATTTGCAAATCAAACCTTGGAGTGCTGAAAGTCCTAAACTTTACAATTTGACCCTTCATGTTTTGGATGATGGCCAAGTTGTTGAAGTCGTTCCAGTTAAGGTTGGATTTAGACACTTTGAAATTAAAGATAAACTCATGCTTTTGAATGGTAAGAGAATTGTCTTTAAAGGGGTTAACAGACACGAATTTAACGCTAGAACAGGACGTTGTATCACTGAAGAAGATATGCTTTGGGATATCAAAGTGATGAAACAACATAACATCAATGCTGTTCGTACTTCTCACTATCCGAACCAAACACGTTGGTATGAATTGTGTGATGAATATGGACTTTATGTTATCGATGAAGCCAACCTTGAAACACACGGTACATGGCAAAAACTTGGTCTAAGCGAACCTTCATGGAATATCCCAGCTAGTGAACCAGAATGGTTGCCTGCTTGTTTGGATCGTGCCAATAACATGTTCCAACGTGATAAGAACCATGCTAGTGTTATCATTTGGTCTTGTGGTAATGAATCATATGCTGGTAAAGATATTGCTGACATGGCTGATTACTTCCGTAGTGTTGACAATACTCGTCCAGTTCACTATGAAGGTGTTACATGGTGTCGTGAATTTGATTACATTACAGACATCGAAAGTCGTATGTATGCGAAACCAGCTGATATTGAAGAATACCTCACTAACAATCCTCAAAAACCTTATATTTCATGTGAATACATGCACACAATGGGTAACTCTGGTGGTGGATTGAAACTCTACACTGATTTAGAGAAATATCCAGAATACCAAGGTGGATTTATTTGGGACTTCATTGACCAAGCTATTTACAAACCACTTCCAAATGGTAGCGAATTCCTATCGTATGGTGGTGACTGGCATGATAGACCTTCTGACTACGAATTTTGTGGAAATGGTATTGTCTTCGCAGATCGTACCCTAACTCCAAAACTTCAAACAGTTAAACATCTTTACTCTAATATTAAGATTGCTGTTGATGAAAAATCAGTAACTATCAAGAATGATAATGTCTTTGAAGATCTTTCTGCTTATACTTTCCTAGCTAGAGTTTACGAAGATGGTAGAAAAGTTAGCGAAAGTGAATATCACTTTGATGTTAAACCAGGTGAAGAAGCAACATTCCCAGTAGAATTCGCTGTTGGAGCTTCAAATGCTGAACGAATTTATGAAGTTGCTTGTGTTCAGAATGAAGCAACTGAATGGGCTCCAAAAGGACATGAAATTATTCGTGGTCAATATGTTGCTGAAAAGATTAGCACTGAAACACCAGTTAAAGCACCTTTGAATGTTGTTGAAGGCGACTTCAACATCGGAATTCAAGGACAAAACTTCTCTATCTTGCTTTCACGTGCACAAAATACGCTAGTATCTGCTAAGTATAACGGTGTTGAATTCATTGAGAAAGGTCCTAAACTTAACTTTACTCGTGCTTACACTGACAACGATCGTGGTGCTGGATATCCATTCGAAATGGCAGGCTGGAAAGTTGCTGGAAACTATAGTAAGGTTACAGATACTCAAATTCAAATTGAAGATGACTCTGTTAAAGTGACTTATGTTCATGAATTGCCTGGCTTGTCTGATGTCGAAGTTAAGGTGACTTATCAAGTTGATTACAAGGGTCGAATCTTTGTTACTGCAAACTATGATGGTAAAGCAGGTTTGCCAAACTTCCCTGAATTTGGTCTAGAATTTGCTATCGGTTCACAATTTACAAACCTAAGCTATTATGGATACGGTGCAGAAGAAAGCTACCTTGATAAACTTCCTGGTGCCTATCTTGGTCGATATGAAACATCTGTTGAAAAGACATTTGCTCCATATCTAATGCCACAAGAATCTGGTAATCACTATGGTACTCGTGAATTTACAGTATCTGATGATAACCATAATGGTCTTAAATTCACCGCACTTAATAAGGCATTCGAATTCAGTGCTTTGCGTAACAGTACTGAACAAATTGAAAATGCTCGTCATCAATATGAATTGCAACAATCTGATGCTACATGGATTAAAGTTCTTGCTGCTCAAATGGGTGTCGGTGGTGACGACTCATGGGGTGCTCCAGTTCATGACGAATTCTTGGTTAGCTCAGCAGATAGCTATCAATTGAGCTTCGTGATTGAACCACTCAACTAAAGTATTATTGGACTTTGCCTCCAACGATATATTTGATAAAGGAAACTCGAAAGGGTTTCCTTTTGTCATGGTTTGAAGTAAGAAAAAAGGAAACAGACCTCTGTTTCCTTTTAAAATATAACTCAGTTTTCAATTCCTTTAAAAATGGGAGTGGTCAAGTAAAATTATGAAAAAGTGAGTTAAAGTTATTGATATAGAGAAGGGACTAAACCACTCCCAAGGCGTTAATGATTTTTTGTAGCTTTAAATGAAACTTGAAGATTATGCCTTGACGTTAATCGTCCAATGGCACTCTATCTAATATAAGTATACAACTTTGAGTTTAGATGTCCCAAAATAAGACTCTATGGATTCTTATCTGTATTGTGATTGGCGACTATTTTTGTCAATAAAAATTTAAGAGGTTGTTGATTTCACTTAGAATATAGTAATGTTCTATGAAAACGTATACAATAGTAGATAGAGAAATAAACATAGATTGGAGAAGATTGATGACATCATCTTTTGAAGACTTCACAAAAAAAGCAGAAGCATTCTTAGAAGAACATATTACAGAGTATCTCAGTGTGGACATGGCTCTTGAAGATTTTGCAAGACAATACAACCAAGGGCTTTTTGATGAGATCACTTCCCCTGATTCAAAGCAGGAGAGAGCTTGGAAACTCATTGAAGAGGCTTATCATTATCACGAGGAAGATCCTTCGAGAAGTCAGGAATTTTTGACAGAAGCTTTAAAACTAGATCCTGAAAATCTTGATGCTAAGCAGATGCTCTTAACTTTTCAAAGTCCACTTGAACATCTAAAAGGCCTAATTGCTTTAGAAAAAGAGCAAAGGTCCAAGTGGGATCAAGGTCCAAAAATGGGCTGGGCTAATCTTGACGAGCGTCCTTATTTGTCTTTGAAGTATAATCTTGCTAAATTTTATTTAAGCAACAGTATGAAGCGGTTTGCTATTAAGGAATTTGAAGAGATTCTAGAGATAGATGTTCAGGATCACATGGGAGTCCGTTACGAATTGATGGCTACCTATTGTAATCTGGAGGACTATGATAAGGCTAAAAACTTTTTCGAATGTGAGCAAATGGAATATCACGAAGAAGATTTGATGATAGTACCAATGATGACGGTCTCTCTAATGACGGGACATATTGAGGATGCGGATTTCTATTTTGATTTTCTCTATGCAAAAAATCCAGAGTTCGAAAATTATTTAAAAATGATTGAACAAGGTGATGACGAGCGTCTAGTTGCCGAAACGCTTAAAGTCAACCCTATCTTATTTGAAGCCAATAGTATGAAAAGTCTTTTGATGGTTTTTAATCAAGTCGTTGATCTGTCCCAGTCAGAATATTATTTTACTTGGTTAATCGAAAAATATCGTGTAAAACGTCCACAAAGACATGTTGCGAAAAAGAAAAATCCAGAATTGCACAAACTAATTAGAGAATTGGAAAAAAGTATAGAACAAAGCAAAGCCCTCCAAGGTCTTTCAATAAGTGTGGAGCGTATACTTCGTCAACATGGCTTAATAGATTTTAAAGATTTTAAAAAGAAAACGGAAGAGGAAGTAGCAGCGATTAGAGGAGTTGGAAAGGTGAGCATGAAAATCCTTAAAGAAAATGGTGTTGTCTATAAAAAGAAGCGGAAAAAGAAGTAAGGAACTATTCATCAAACAAGCCGTAGCAAATCTTTGCAATTTTATCTTATATTCTTTAAGATAATTCTGTTACAACTTGAAAAGGAGAACAGGATGGAAACATATACACTTTCAAATGGCGTTACGATTCCTAAAATTGGTTTTGGGACTTGGCAGATTCCAGAAGGGGAAGAAGCTTATAACAGCGTTAGTTTCGCACTTAAGGCGGGTTACACACATATTGATACGGCGCAAATCTACGGTAACGAGGTTTCTGTAGGTAAGGCGATTGCTGATAGTGATGTGGCGCGTGAGGATATTTTCCTAACAACAAAACTTTGGAATGACAAGCACGATTACGAATTGGCTAAAGCCTCTATCGACGAGTCACTTGAAAGATTAGGTGTGGATTATTTGGATCTTTTGCTCATCCACTGGCCAAATCCTAAGGCTCTTCGTGAGAATGATGCTTGGAAGGCTGGCAATGCAGGCGCTTGGAAGGCAATGGAAGAAGCCTATAAAGATGGTAAAGTTCGTGCCATTGGTGTATCTAACTTTATGCAACATCACCTTGAAGCTCTCCTTGAAACGGCTGAAATTGTGCCACATGTCAACCAAATTCTCTTAGCTCCAGGTTGTGCTCAAGAAGACTTGGTTGCCTATTGCCAAGAGCGTGACATTCTTCTTGAAGCCTACAGCCCACTAGGTACTGGTAGCATTTTTGGAAATGAAGACGTAGAAGCAGTGGCTGAACGTAACGGAAAATCTGTTGCACAAGTCGCCCTACGTTGGAGCCTTCAAAAAGGTTTCTTGCCACTACCTAAGTCAGTGACACCAAAAAATATTGAAGCCAACTTAGATATCTTTGACTTTGATTTGTTGGAGGAAGATATGGCAGTCTTGGATAAGATTCAAGGCATTAAAACTCAGGATGATCCTGATACAGTTAATTTTTAATAGGACTGCAAGCGACTCGTTAAGGTTGCTTTTTTCTACTGTGTGTGCCCGAATTTGCTATAATAAGGCTATCCTATCAATCACTATTAGAAGGGAAGTTATGCTATGGAATCGCGGAACCTTCTTCCTCAAAATACGCGTCTGATGGCAAATTTGCTAAGTTTCTCAGGAGGGGCTTTGGATGTCTTTTGTCATATGTACTACCATAGTTTGGTTGCTACACAGACTGGGAATATCCTTCTCTTGGTCGCTGACTGGCGAAACAGTAGTATGTACTATAACTTATTGCGTTGCTTTTCAATCTTTTTCTTTTCTTTAGGCTTTCTTTTTGGCATATGGTTTAAAGACCATCGTAAGAATGCCTATTGGCGTGTTTATGGTCTGCTTCCTCTTTGTGTGATGACAGCTATCCTGCCTTTCCTACCTTCAAATGCCTTGATTGAGCTCCCGATTATCGCTTTTTCTGCAGGTATCATGATGAAGACCTTTACTGGCAGTCAGATTGAGAATCATCCTTTCGTGATTTTTATGACTTCAGGAAATTATCGAAGAATGTTAACGGCCATCTATTATGCCATTCAGGGAAGTGGTGATCAGAGAGAATATCGTCGTCAGGCTATCAATTATAGCTTTGTCGTGGGAAGCTTTGTCGTTGGTGCTATTATCTCAGCCCTTCTGATGCATTTTATCCACATTTGGTCAATCTGGCTAATCACACTCAGTCTCATTACCATCATGGTTTACTATTCCTCTGAAGTGAAACGCCTAGGACTCAAGGAGACCAATCTTTAGGCATTTTGTAGCAAATATTTTTGATAACAATTGTCTTATGTTATAATCTTGATTATATTATTTTCATTTAATCATAAAAAGGAGCCATAAGATGCCTGTAGTAAGCAATGATTTTTCAGATATTGTATATAACCGTCGTTCCATTCGTAACTTTGATCCATCTGTTAAGATTCCACGAGAAGAATTGTTGGAAATCTTAGATAAAACTGTTACAGCACCATCATCAGTCAACATGCAACCTTGGCGTTTTGTCGTCGTTGATAGCGAAGAGGGCAAGGGAAAATTGACACCTTTCGTCAGCTACAATGGTGTGCAAAATGAAACATCATCAGCCATGGTCCTTATTTTTGCCGATTTGAAGAGCCAAGAAAGAGCTGAAGATATCTACGGTAAGGCTGTTGCTCAAGGAAAAATGCCTGAAGAAGTCAAAGAAAAACAACTGTCAAGCATTGTGCCAATGTATGAAAATGCTCCTCGAGAAATGATGAATGAAATTGTCCACATTGATGCTAGCCTTGCTGCTATGCAGTTGATGTTGGTCGCTCGTTCTTATGGTTACGATACTAATGCCATTGGTGGCTATAAAAAAGAAGGTCTCGCCAAAGCTTTTGGACTTGATGCAGACCGTCATGTACCAGTTTTGCTCATTGCTCTTGGGAAAGCCAATGAAGAAGGCTTTGAGTCTGTTCGTCTGGATGCCTCTGATGTAACGACTTTTGCTTAATAAATAATTGACCGTAAGTCTCGGAAGTGGAGGCTTGCGGTTTTTTGTATTAAGAGATAGCTAAGTGTTTTTAGTAAGATTAGGTAGTTGCTTTAACCCACGATTAAGGTAAGGCCTCTCTCTTTGTGTTATAATGAAGAAAAACGTTGAATGTAAAGTTTATTTTGCCTTTTACTAGGAGTCTTTTATGACAAACTATTTGGTCCAGAGGTTTCTCTGGTTTCGTGAGCGAGGCTTCGTCCAAATTACGCAGAAAACCTTGGTTTCGCTCTTTCCCTTTTTCCTATTTTCAGGAATTATTCGGGTGATTTCACTATCTGTCTTTTCGGAGCTTGGTTATATTAACCAATTGTTTTCAGTTTCTGACTGGTTACCGGCCTTTAAGATAACTGGGCAGGTGCTCATTAATCTTTCCAACTTTCTTGGTGGCTTAGCCGGGCCCTTATCAACTTACTTTGCAGGAAAATACACAGCTGGTCACTATGGTAGAAGTACTGGTACAGCTGGTGTGACATCCCTTTTGGTTAGCTTAATTATAGGATCGCAGGAGCTGTTGCTGTCACCGCTAAACGATGGTGTTTTGACTCGCATCAATTTACCGGCTTCATTCAACATTATGTTGGCTATCTTTGTGGGCTATCTGGTTGGCCAGATTTTTCGCTTTTCAAGAGCTAGTGATGATCAGATTGTGGACAAGGACTATATTTATCAACCAAAGACCGTCCGTCCCATTTTTTTGTCACTCATTTTAGCTATTGGACTTAACATTCTCTTTGTGATTGGAGAGCAAGATAATGTTTTTCTGACGATTAGGCAGGTTACCTCTACCTTTACTGTAACTGATAATCACCTGTTCTCAACCTTTATGATGGGACTTTTGAACACTTTTTCTGCTTGGATTGGAAATAGTCAGGCTTTTGCCCTAAATTCAATTGCCGAGGATAGTTTTGCCTTGGAAAATTTGACCTATGCTGTTTCCCATCATACGACGACTGGGCTTCCCCACCTTTACACACTAACAAATCTTTATCATAGTTATGGCTTGGTTGCTGGCATTGGCTCAGGGCTAGCCCTCTTGGTGGCTCTGCTTTTAGCATCAACCAGTTATAAGGATAAGAAGGTGAGTCTTCTAAGTGTCTTTCCTAGTCTCTTTAACAATGGGGCTCCATTTATGGTGGGGATACCAGTCTTGCTTAATTTAGTTTATCTGGTTCCTTTCCTACTGGCACCTATGATCAATATGGGCATTGCTGCGGTGGCCTTGGCTATCCATCTTATGCCAGCTGCGGTTTATCCAGTTCCAGATGGTACACCAAGTCTTCTTTACGCCTTTATTGGAACTGGTGGTAGTCTGCGGGCACTTGCTGTTAGCCTGCTCTGTTTTGCGGTTGATGTTGCTATCTTTATTCCCTTTGTTCATCTGTCTAATAAGGTGCAACACGGTTTGAAAGAGGAAGGAGAAAGCAATGAAGTTCAGTAAAAAAACGAAGTTGGTCTTTATCCTTGTCGCTGTCTTTCTCATTGGTTTGGCAGTTCCGTCTTATAGTTGGACCAGGAAAAATGTCAAGGAAATCGAGACTTTCTATAATTCAAAATTGTCTCCTATTATCATGATTCCAGGGAGTTCCGCTACAGAAAATCGCTTTGATGGCTTGGTACGTAAGCTTAATCAAGATCGTCGTGGGGCCAAGCACAGCTTGCTCAAAGTCAAGGTTTGGAATAATGGGCGTATTACCTTTGATGGAAAAATCAAGAAAAATGACAATGAACCTATTATTGTTATCGGCTTTGAAAATAATAACGACGGCTACAGCAATATCAAGAAACAAGCCAAGATGATGAATCAGGCCTTTGAAGCCCTGCAAAATAAATACAATTTTAATAATTTCAAAGGTCTAGCACATTCAAATGGTGGTCTTATTTATACAGACTTTATTGAAAATTATCTTAGCGACTACGATGTCAAGATAAATTCTTTGATGACTATCGGAACGCCCTATAATTTCACTGAAACTAATATAAAAAATAAATCGGTGATGCTGGCGGATTTCATAGCAGCCAAGAAAAATATCCCATCAACCTTACATGTCTATTCGGTAGCAGGTACTATCACCTATGACTCGGATGAGTTGGTTCCTGATGCTAGCGTTTCAGCTGGGAAGTACATCTATCAGAATCAAGCAAAGAGCTATACCGAAATCACTGTTACGGGCGAAGATGCCCAGCACTCGGACTTACCAACCAATGATGAAGTTGTGGAACTTGTCAAACAACATATCGAAGGGCAAGGTGTCCGTAAGAAGCAAAAGACTAAGCTAGAGCCACAGTAAGAATCGTATTATTAATGCTTTAGTTACAAATGAGAATTCAAAAAAACAGATAGGAGCGTGAAAGGATATCTGTTTTTTTAGGTTAAATTGAGAGGATTTTATATGTTGTAACTTATTGATTTACAACTTAATTTCTGTTATAATCAAGAAAATCATACAATTAAATGGGAGGTTTATGTTATGCAAATTCCAAGTCGGTTTACCATTGCTGTTCACGTTTTAACCTTAATTGCACTGAACAAGGACAATGAAACGAAGCTAACCAGTGATTTAATGGCTGGTAGTGTGGGGGTCAATCCAGTTATTATCCGCAAAACCTTGTCGCAATTGAAGAAAGCAGACTTGATTTCTGTGCAAAGGGGAAGTGGGGGAGCCACATTAGTCAAGGCACCAGAAGAGATTAACCTTTTGCAGGTTTATCGTGCGGTGGATAGCATCGGTCCAAGTGGCCAACTCTTTAGTTTTCATGACAATCCTAACCCAGCCTGTCCAGTAGGACGTAATATCCATGGGATTTTGGATCAGAGCCTAGAAGACGTTCAAATGGCAATGGAAAAAGAACTCGAAAGGAAAACTTTAGCTGGTATTTTAAAGGATGCTAAGGCCAACTGGAAAGAAATTGGAGCTTGATTTTTAGATCTTAAATGATAAGAAATCGAAAGTTATTCGGTTTCTTTTTTTATTTCAAGTTGTAATAATTGACATTACAATAAAATTAAGTATAATAATGTCATATAAAAGATTACAACAAAGGAGAAAATCATATGACATACGACTACAATAGTAAGATATATTTAGCGGAGGCAGTACTCAATGTCAAGGACTTGGCTGGTCAGACGGCCTTTTATACACAGATTATTGGACTTGAAATCCTAACCAAAACGGAAACAGAAGTTATTTTAGGAGCTGGAAACAAGCCTTTGGTCCATCTGATTCAGACCAATCGTGAGGAAGCGGTCAAGTCCAGTTATGGTCTCTACCATATGGCGATTTTGTTGCCGTCTCGTGAAGATTTAGCAAATGTTTTCAAACATATTGCTGAGCTGGACAATCCATTTGTCGGTGCAGCTGACCATGGTTATAGTGAAGCCCTTTATTTGGAGGACCTTGAGGGGAATGGCATTGAGCTCTATCGAGACAAGCCTGTTGCTGAATGGGATATTCGTGAGGATGGTCGCATCGTTGGGGTAACAGAAGAACTCTCAGCTCAAGAAATTTACGAGATGGGACGCAAGGTTGAACCTTTTGTGATAGCTAAGGATACTCGCATGGGGCATATTCATTTATCAGTCAAGGATAGTCAGCTAGCTTCAGCTTTCTATCAGGATGTTTTGGAGCTAGCAGATAAGTTTACCATTCCAAGTGCTAGTTGGATTGCTTCAGGTGATTACCATCATCATTTGGCGGTCAACGAATGGGGTGGAAAAAACTTAGCCAAACGTGAAGAAGATATGCTTGGTCTTGCCTATTACGTCCTTGAAGTAGAAGACAAGGGAGATTTGATTGCTATTGCAGAGCGTGCTAATAATACTGGAGCTGAGGTCAAATGGTTATCTTCTAATGCCTTAACATTCGGGGATAATGACGGTATTTTGACACAGGTAAGAAAAAATATTAATAATTAGTGATTTTCGAGTCGTAACCATTTGCATTACATTTGAAAGGTCTATAATGGTTATTGTAATCAAAGTTATTACAAATAAACTTAACAATTTTAACAATTAACATATATCACAAATAAAGAGGAAATAAGCATGACAAACTTTACAGATTTACAAACAAAACGCCGTTCTATCTATGCATTGGGAAAAGATGTGGAACTTTCAAATCAAGAATTGATTGATACTATTCAAGGAGCTGTCCTTAACACACCAACAGCTTTCAACTCACAAACATCACGTGTGGTGATCTTGCTGGATGAAGAATCAGATGCCTTCTGGAATGAGATTGCTTATTCAGAGCTTGAAAAAGTGACACCTGCAGAAGCCTTCGAGGGAACAAAAGAACGTTTGAAAGGTTTTTCCCAAGCTAAGGGAACAATCCTCTTCTATGAAGATCAAGATGTGGTGAAAGGCCTTCAAGAGCAATTCCCACTTTATGCAGATAACTTCCCAATTTGGTCAGAACAAGGTCACGGAATCGCTCTTTATGCAACATGGTTGGCTTTGGCTGAGAAGAATATCGGCATGAACGTGCAACACTATAACCCACTTGTTGATGCCCAATTGGCTGAAAAATATGATATCCCAGCTAACTGGAAGCTCCGTGCCCAAGCACCATTTGGACAAATCGTCGCACCAGCAGGAGATAAGGACATTCAAACAGAAGGCCGTTTCAAAGTTTTTGGCGACAAATAATCACCTTAACTTAGTCAGTCGGTTTTGTACTGACTGAACAAAATCATATTGATAAGACAAATGACTAGCAGGATTGAAGAATCTTGCTAGTTTTTTCTATTTCAAAACTAGTAATGCCTAAGAAAATGTATAGCTTGAATTTTGAAACTTTCCTTAGGTGATAGCAAATGTCAGCGATCTTCTCCGAAGTTTCATGAGTAAAGTTTGAGCCCTCGATTTTTTATTTTTAGGCTCAGGTTAAGACAGTTCTCCAAACCTCTGAGTATCTAAAATTATTTGGTTTTGGGTACTTTCTTAGCGGTATCTTTCACATCAATTTTTCCAAGTCGTTTATCGAAGGAGAGATACATTAAAAGGTTTGAAAAGGTGAGCTACTTATATTTTATTTTCAATAATTTTGACAATGTTCTTTTTATTTTTGACAAAGATGCTTGTCAAAAATAAAAAGAAGCGTTACAATAGTTTTAGACGAAGGAAGGAGAGAAATTACGATGAAATATATTTGGCTATCTTTTATTCCACTTCTGTTTCTGATTTATACGGGCTCAGAGAAGAAGATAAAAAGATTGAACAGACGCATCAGACGATTGGAAAAACAATTGAAAGGAAGTCAAGAAATGTCTAGACTTTTAGAAGAATTAAAAGGACAAACGGTTACGGTAAATGGATTTAGAACCGAGTATGAAATTATGGATATCGATGAAGATTGGGTCAAATTGAGTCGTGAAATTAATAAACAACAAAGAGAAACTAAATTAGTCCGTATCGAAGATATTCAGGGTGTTCAACTATAAGGAGGCGGATGCCATGATCTTAAAAAATCGTCTGAAAGAGTTGAGGGCGCGTGATGGGCTCAACCAATCTGAGCTAGCTAAGCTAGCAGGGGTCTCGCGTCAGTCCATCAGTCTCTTGGAACGGGGGGAATATACCCCTTCGGTTATTATTGCCATCACCATCGCCCAGGTTTTTAAAGAGCCTGTGGAAAATGTTTTTAGTCTTGTAGAGGAAGAGGAATGATTATGAAAAAGCAACCACAAAAAAGATCTCCACGTAATCGTTTTTGGAGAAATGTCGGAATCATCACAGTTTCCGGCTTGATTGGAGGAGTCATTGGTTTTTTGACAGGCATGTTCGGATCCGAAAAACCCCTTGAAATCCAATCCTTCTTTAGTATAGAAGTACTCCTTTTGGGCTCAATACTTTTGTTTCTTATCGTGTTTATGGTCACGATAGCCTTACTAATAAGCGCGAGAAAAGTCCATCAAAAAATGCTCCAGATAGAAGACGAAGAGGAAGCCTATCACTATGACATCCAGAATAAAAAACTGTTTGGGTTAGCGACCATTTTTAAAGGAGTCATGATCTTGCCATACTTTTTAGTCATCATCTTTTATAGTCAATGGGTGTATATGGATAGACCTTCCACAGGGCACTTAGCTTTTATCTTTGGAACTTTTACCATGCTCTATCTTTTTCTTGTCTTGATTGTCCTATTTTTCTTATCAGATATCTTCTTTCGCAAGACCTTCCATCTGCTTTATGGAAAACCAATTCCCCGCAATGTCAATACCAAGGAAGTGCGTGAATTTATGATGAGTATGATGGATGAGGCAGAAAAACAGATAAGCTACGAGGAAAATTTCGAAGTGGTGGTTAAGTTAAGTAATTATATCTTACCTATCATGCTAATTGGAATTTTAATCATTGGGATTGCCTTCCAGACGGATATCCTCTTGGCTTTGAGTGTTGTATCCATCATCTATATTTATATCCTTATTTCACAATACAAGATTACCAAACGTTATTATAAAGAATAAATGTATCATCCATGTTAGAAATCTGTAAAAGCTTTTGGAAGTGATAAAGAGCTCTTTTTATTGAAAATCTTATCTTCCATTTCTTTATATACAATCAATGGGAGTGTTATCAGTCTTGAATCTTAGGGATTCTGAGAGACTATCAAAGGTGACCTAGCTATCGTAAATCATCCAAGCCCTCAGTTGATGCTGAGGGCCTTTTAATTCTCAATTGATTTTTGAAACCCTTTTCACTACAATAGAGATACAGAAAAGGAGGCAGTGATGAAGTATATTGATTTTGCTGAAAATGAGCGTTTATCAACGATAGTCCTTGGAATGATGCGGATTAGCGAATTGAGTGAAGACGAGGTGGAGGCCTTGGTGGAGGCAGCCTTGTCGATTAGAATCAACACCTTTGATCTGGCGGATATTTATGGAAATGGACAGTGTGAGGTCCTGCTGGGCAAGGTTCTCAAGCGTCGTCCGGATCTTCGGGACCAGATGTGGATCCAGTCCAAGTGTGGGATTCGCAAAGATGGCTTTACCTATTTTGATTTTTCCAAAGATTATATTTTGGATTCCGTTGATGGCATCCTCGAGCGTCTGCAGATTGAGCGTTTAGATAGTCTTCTCCTTCACCGACCGGATGCCCTCATGGAGCCTGAAGAAGTAGCGGCAGCTTTTGATCACTTGGAGCAAGCTGGCAAGGTCCGTCATTTTGGGGTGTCCAATCAAAATCCCATGATGATGGAATTGCTCAAAACGGCTGTCAAACAACCTCTCAGGGTCAACCAGTTGCAGTTGAGTGCCGCCTTTACACCAAGCTTTGAGGCTGGTTTTCATGTCAACATGGAAGGGCCAAAAGCAGCCGTACGAGATGGCAGTGTCTTTGAGTATTGTCGCTTAACTGATACGGTGATTCAGGCCTGGTCTGTCCTCCAGCATGGCTATTTCAAGGGGAATTTTGTCGGCAAGGAAGAGTTTGCAGCCCTCAATCACGTCCTTACTGACTTGGCGAAAAAATACCAGGTCACACCGACAGCTATCGCCCTTGCCTGGGTCCTCCGCTATCCTGGTAAGATGCAGGCGGTCATCGGAACGACCAAACCCCAGCATGTCCTTGAAGCAGGAAAAGCAGCAGAAGTTACCCTAACGCGCAAGGAATGGTACCAAATCTACCTGGCGGCGGGAAATGATTTGCCTTAGAATCTTGTTAGTAAACCAGATTCCACTCTTATCGGTAGTCTGGTTTTTTGTTTTGTGGTCTTCAGTTTTTTCTTGACAAGCCTTTCCTCTTTATGATATCTTTTAGGCAACATATGTTGCGCAACGAATGTTGCGTGAAAGGAGTCTTATGCCACCCAAGGTTAAATTTAGTAAAGAGGCTATCATTGGGAGAGCTTTACAATTGGTGAGAGAAGAGGGAATGGCTAGTTTAACTGCTAGAGCATTAGCGGAGAAACTGGGAGCCACACCAAGAGTCATTTTTGGGCAATTTGCTAATATGGCTGAGTTACAAGCAGAGGTTATTGGTGCTGCGGAGATGGTGGTGGTGGAGTATATTCGCAAGGCCTTAGAAGATGAAAAGCCTTTCCGATCTGTCGGGGTTGCTTATATCCTTTTCGCCTCAAAAGAACCCCAACTCTTTCAGTTGCTTTTCCAAAATCCTAGCAAAGATCCGATTCGTCGCTTTCAAGATTTTCTTCCCATGAAGGATCATAGTTACCAATTGATTCTTGATTCGATTGTCGCAGACTATCCTTTGACTGTAGGGGAGGCTAGTCGCTTGTACCAGCATCTATTTATCTACTCACACGGGATGGCCTCTATGGTTGCTTCTGGTATTTATCAGTTCAGCATGGAAGAAGTGATTGGATTACTGACAGAGGTTTGTCAATCTCTCATCAAAGAAATGGTAGGAAAGAAATGATTCAACTAGAAAATGTGCACAAAAGTTACGGCCAAACCAAGGTTTTAAAGGGGATTGATTTGCAGATTCAAGACCAGGATGATGTGGTTATCCTCGGCCCTTCTGGATCGGGGAAATCAACTCTCTTAAATGTGTTATCAGGCTTAGAAAAGGTAGACGAAGGGCATATCCTCATTCAAGGACAAGATTTATCACATCTCACGGATGCTCAATTGACGGCTTTTAGACGTGAGAAGATTGCCTTTATTTTCCAGCAGTATTATCTATTACCTAATTTAACGGTTAGACAAAATGTAAAGATGGGAGCTGACCTGGCAAACAATCATGATTTTTTGCAGATCATCGAGGATTTGGGGCTTGGCGATAAGCTGGACAAGTATCCGAGTGAATTGTCGGGTGGGGAACAGCAGAGAGTCTCCATTGCCCGAGCCTTGGCCAAAAAGCCAGAGATTCTTTTCTTAGATGAGCCGACGGGAGCCCTGGATGAAGAAACAGGACGAAAGATTCTCGACTATATCTGGAAACTGAAGGAAAAGCTGGGCTTTACCCTCATCATGGTGACGCACAACCAAAATATTGCGGATATGGCCAGAACCATCATTCGTGTCAATAGTGGCAAGATTACCGAAGTTGTGATCAATGATCAACCTCAGACTGCCTATGAGATTGGATGGTAAGCCATGTTTTCAGTAAAAGATATTCGAAAATTAGTTGTCGTTAGTATCATTGGGGCTTGTGCGGTCTTTGTGGCCAATCTCTTCTTGAATTTTTACTTGGACATCGAGCAGTTGGAGATTTCTAAAACCAATCCCATGATTCAGACCTACTATGATGCCCAGGTTGCACTTTCCTGGATGGTGGCCATGGTCAGTGGAGTCGTCTTGTCCTTGACGTCGGTCCTTCTCATGTGTTTTTATATCAAACAATTTGTCGATGACCACAAGGAACAATTAGGGATTTTAAAGGCTCTGGGCTACAGCAATGGCCAGTTGGCGAAACGATTTTGGGCCTTTGGACTCAGTTTTGGAGCTGGAGCGCTTCTTGGCTATCTCGCTTCATTTCTCATGATGGGACATTTCTACGACTTCCGTAATGAGAAGGGGATTTTGCCAGAAATTACCATTCACTTTCACTGGCAGCTCTTGCTTGCTTTGATGATCCTTCCAACAGCATTTTTTATGCTTCTCGCGATTGGCTATGCTAGAAGACAACTACAAACGCCGGCTCTTCGCTTATTGAAAAAGTCCCCAAGTCCGATCAAGGCCAAAAGGAGAAAGAGGGCTCCTAAGAAAGACAAATCCTTCCTAAAAGAGTTATCCTCGTCACTGATTTGGGGGAGAAAATCTATCTTGTTTTTTGTGGTCTTTGGCTCTATGTGTTTTGCGGCCATGGTTCAATTGTCCTTTGGCCTAAGAGACTACACAGATGATATCATCCAAACCATGATGATTATGATTGGCTTGATCCTCTCTTTCTCTATTCTCTTTTTGTCATTGGGGATTGTCGTCTCAGAAAGTCGTGAAACCTTGGCCTTGATGAAGGCTTTTGGCTACACAAATCGTGAATGCCAAGGTCATATTCTCGCTCCTTATCGTTTCTGGGCTTATCTAGGATTTGTTCTTGGGACGGCTTATCAATATGGCATCATGGAAATCTTGATCGGTGTGATCAAAGATACGGTTCCTGAAAAGATTGAGCATCACTTTGATGGGAATGTGTGCTTTTGGACCTTGCTTGGTTTTGCTGTGGTTTATGAAAGCCTGTTTTATCTGTCCAACAGAAAACTCCAAAAACAAACCATCAAAGAAGTGCTCTTAGCTGAATGATTTATGACAGTAATCATTAATATCAGTGCTTTTTGATGAGAAAAAATAGTAGATTCATTGACTTTAGACCTCTTAAAGAGGTCTTTTTCTACTATGAAAACGCTACATAAGAGACTAAATGCACTATCATAATCTTGTGATAGTTTACATCTTCTTAACATTGTCCCGAAATTCTTGCATTCTCTATTGTTAAAGCGTATGATAGACACTGTTTTAATTTTAATGCATTAAAACATGTCTTGAAATATTTCTAGATGTACAAGGCAGAAAGAATTTTATGAAAGAGGAGTCTCGAATGTCAGATAAACAAATGAAAACCCTTGGTTGGGTAGCGACTTTCATGTCAGTTATGATGTACGTATCTTACGTGCCTCAAATCATGGACAACTTGTCTGGTCATAAAGGAAACTTTATCCAACCATTGGTAGCTGCAATCAACTGTAGCCTTTGGGTTTACTATGGTCTCTTTAAAAAAGAACGTGACCTTCCCCTTGCTGCGGCCAATGCACCAGGTATTATCTTTGGTTTAATTACAGCATTGACAGCTTTGTTCTAAAATAAAGCAAAATTTCTTTCTATACTATTTTTCTTAACGCAGAAAACGAGAGCAGAACTAGCGACAGTCAAAGATTGTCGTTCTAGTTTCACTCTCGTTTTTTGTTTTTAGTTATTAAGAAGAGCCTTGATAGCATCTTCCATTTTTAGTGGGTACGTTTTGGAAGAAAAGCGTTCGACCACTTGACCTTCACGGTTAATCAAAAACTTAGCAAAATTCCATTCGATTCTAGCCCCAAGCGGTCCAGATTTTTCTTGTTTTAGCCAATCAAAAAGTGGTTCTGCTTCCTTACCATTGACCTTGATTTTGGCAAATCGAGGGAAGGTTGTATGGTAATTGAGGGTGCAGAAGGTATTGATTTCTTCAGCACTACCAGGTGCCTGCCCCATAAATTGATTACAAGGAAAATCAAGAATCTCGAATCCTTGGTCTTTGTATTTGTCATAGAGTTCCTGTAAGCCCTGATACTGTGGCGTTAAACCACAACCTGTTGCTGTATTAACAATTAGAACTACCTTTCCCTTATAGTCCTGGAGAGACACAGGTTGGTCAGCTTGATCTGAAACTGTAAAATCGTATAAGGATGTCATAGAAAATCTCCTTTTATTTGTTTGAGACTATTATAGCAAAGTTAGTCAGAGAAGTGATTTTTCAGGAAGACTAGAGATTAAATGGTGTTTGTGATAGTAATTCTTTATCTTGGTGTTAAGAATTACTTATAGCTGACGGTAATAATACTATGTAAGGTCATGTGCTTAAAAGAAGGTAACAATAGGTTTTAACGTTATTTGGGTTACTATATCATAAATTTTATTTATGGCTAGGGATAAAATTTCTTTATTTTTCGGATGTGATAATCTCTGATAAGATAATGTCATTCAGTTTTGAAGCAGCTAGTGATAATAGGAGTTGAAAGTATTTTAGGTATGTTCATTAGCTGTTGATATTAGGATAAGAGAAAAGGAGATTCTTATGTCAGAAAAAAGAGAGTTAGTTTTGAAAGCATTTCGTGGAGAAAGTGTTGATCGTGTCCCGGTGGGATTTTGGCATCATTTTACTACTGAAGACGAGTGGTTATATGGTTTTGAAAATCCAGAAATTATTGATAAAAATAAAGCTGGTCATAAAAAATTTATTGAAGAAGTCAAACCTGATTTTGTTAAATTGATGAGTGATGGTTTCTTCGCATACCCACAACCTGCTTTTAAAGATTTTAAGTCAATCAGTGATTTGCAAACGATTGAACCTTTAGGTGCAAATCATCCTTGGATTTCTGCACAAGTCGAACTTGTAAAAAGTCTGATTGCTGATTTTCCTGAAGATATTGTTGCAATTTACAATATCTTCGCTCCGGTTACTTATTTAAAATGGTTAGTTGGAAAAGTTTCAGGTGGCGATGATCTTATCGCAGATTACATTGTGGAAAACCGAAAAGCTTTGAAGCATGTTTTAGATGTTATTGGCGAAGACATTGCGAGTCTTAGTCAGAGGGTGATTGAAGAAGCAGGTGCTGATGGTATTTACCTAAGTGTTCAAAGTATTCAAGATGAGCGAGTTAGCGCTGAAATTTATAAAGAAATCATTGCTCCAAGTGAATTAAAGGTTTTAGAAGCAGCTAATGGAGCCAAAGGACATAATATTCTACATATTTGCGGATACGAAGGAGCCCGTAATAACATCGAACTCTTTAAAGATTATCCTGCTCAGGTAGTTAATTGGGCGGTCGGTCCTGAAGGAATTAGTTTGGCAAAAGGTCTTAACATTTTTAGAGGTCGCACAGTTCTTGGAGGATTTGAAAATGGAAAAGACGGTCTTCTATATACTGGAACTAAAAAAGCTATTCAAGAAAAGGTTAGGGAGATTATTGCTGATACAGGAACCCATGGGTTAATCATTGGTGCTGATTGCACGATTCCAAGTGATATTAACCATGAGCGTATTGAATGGGTACGTGAAGCAGCAATTTTGTAAGAAAAAGGAGAGATTAATATGAGTAAAAAGACATGGATTATTGGTGGAGCTGTTGTTGTAGCACTTATTGGGGCTACAGTTATTGGACGTAGCTTAACAGGAGATAAAAAAGCAAAATCAGATTCTGGAAAGGTAACAACATTAAAAGTTGCCCATACTCAAAACTATGTTCCTTATGATTTTGTTGATAAGGATGGTAATTCTGATGGCTATGAGGTAGCTGTATTAAAGGAAATTGATAAAAAGCTTCCACAGTACAAATTTGAATATACCGGAACAAGTGATGATGATCTTTTGATTGGTTTAGAGTCAGGTAAATATGACATCGGTACGAAGGGCGCGTGGTACACAGATGAACGTGCTAAAAAGTTTATTATTCCGAAAGATCCAATTGGAGCAAGTATTATTGGATTTACCATTCGTAAGGATGATAAAGATAAATATAAAAATATCTCTGACTTTGCAAAACAAAATGGTCGATTGGTGCCAATCTCACCACAAAATGCTCAGTGGAATGTTATCAAAGACTACAACGATAAGCATAAAGATCAACCAATTGAGTTAACATCTGCGGAATCTTTCCAAGTTTCAGATGCCTATGCATGGGTTTTGGAAAATCGTTATGATGCTTACTTTGATATTAAATTATCTTTTGAAAAGGCTGTAACTGATAAAGATGGTGCGTATCATCAATATGCAGATAAATTGACTTGGTTCCCTTATAAAGGAATTCCAACCTATCCACTCTTCCATCGAGATAGTAAGAACGAAGAGTTTTCAAAAGAATATACTAAGGCAATTAAGGAACTAAAAGAAGACGGTACACTTGAAAAGTTGTCTAAAAAATACTTTGGTGAGGATGTCTTCTCATACGTAGACAAATAAGTAATTGTAACGTCGTAAAAGTAGGATGTTTTGATAAGCTTCTGAAGTGAGTTTAGTTAGGAGAAATTATGGTCAATTATGACATTTCAAAAGTTTTTGGAGCATTACCTGAAATCATAAAGGGCTTACCGATGACATTATTGGTTATCTTATTAACGACTTTACTTGGGTCGTTATTAGGAGGATTAGTTGCTTGGGCAAGCCTTTCTAAGGATAAAGCTTTAGAGAATTTGGCTAAGGGATATGTTTTTATCTTACGCTGTACCCCACCGATTGTGTTGCTATTTTTAGTATTTTACGGAGTTCCAGAATTTCTTAATTGGTGGTTAGGATTAGATATTAATGATTGGTCCAAATTGATATTCGTTCTTGTGACTATGGTTCTCCTATTCTCAGCAATGATATCAGAAGTACTTAAAGCAGCTTATCAAGCAATCCCTAAAGGACAATTAGAAGCTGGGCTTAGTATTGGGCTTACTTCTGAACAAACCTTTGTAAGAATTATCGCCCCTCAAGCATTTAAGGTTGCTTTACCAAATATTACAACAGCTATACTTAACCTTATGCGTGATGCAGCTTTGGCTTATACGATTGGTTTTATTGATGTTATGGGCAAAGGGAACCTTTTGATTAGTCGCCATTTAGGAAATTATTCTTTGGAGACTTATACAGCTGTTGCCTTTGTTTATTGGGGAATAGCATTAATTCTATCGTTGATTTCTAGGATAGCAGAGCAACAATTGAGTGTAAAAGAGAGGTAAAAAATGAATATTACTTTTATTATAGATACCTTTATCAAGGCTTTCTATGGTGTTCCGGTAACACTGGGAATCATGATTGTGGCTATTCTATTGAGTTTTCTACCTGCTTTATTTCTCGCTTTGGGTCAAATTTATAAGGTACGGGGTGTTAAGACTTTTTCAATTGTTTATCTTGCGTTTATTCGTGCAACACCTCCAATTCTTTTAATTTTATTCTTTTATAGTTTGTTCCCTAGTTTGTTAAATCAGTTTTTTAAAGGAATTGGGAGTCACATAGATGTCTTCAAAGTTAACCCGCTTTACTATGCCTTTATTATCTATAGCTTGATGACGACAGGAAGCTTATCGGAAATCATTCGATCAGCATTACTAACTGTTGATAAAGGTCAACTAGAAGCTGCACAAGCTATAGGCTTAACAACAAGACAAGCCTATCTGAGAATCGTTTTTCCACAGGCACTTAAGGCTGCTCTTCCAAATTTGTGTAACTTAGTAATCAATATTGTAAAAGGAACGTCACTTGTCTTTGTTATGACGATAAAAGATATTACCGCAATTGCACGAGTCGAAGCAGCATATGGATATCAATATTTTGAATCTTATTTTGTCATCTTCATTTTATATTTAATCATTTGTGGTATCATTCAAGTTCTCTTTAACGTTGGAGAAAGAAAATTGCAATTTACATAGAGGGAGTCACTATGCTAGAAGCTAAACATATATCAAAAACATTTGGAGATCGTCAGGTTCTTGTTGATGTCAATCTACAAGTGAAACAGGGAGATGTGGTTGTCATCTTGGGACCATCAGGTTCAGGAAAAACAACTTTCTTACGTTGCCTTAATCATTTGGAGAAAGCTGATGGAGGTCAATTAACAATTTCGGGTAAGGACTACTCTTTGGATAAGTTATCAAAGAAAGATATTTTAGATATCCGAAAGAAGACAGCTTTTGTATTTCAACATTACAATTTATTTGCAAACAAGACTGCCATTGAGAATATCTTGGAAGGTTTAGTGATTGCTAGGAAAGTTCCTAAAAGTGAAGCGCAAGAGATTGCTGAAGAAGCACTTAAAAAAGTTGGTCTTCTGGATTTTAAAGATTACTACCCATCACAACTTTCAGGAGGACAGCAACAACGTATTGGTTTAGCCAGGGCTATAGCAGTTAAACCAGAAGTTATCTTGTTAGATGAACCAACATCAGCCCTTGATCCAGAACTAGTTGGGGATGTTCTGGATGTCATGAAACAACTTGCTCATGAAGGAACGACAATGGTAGTTGTGACTCATGAAATGGGGTTTGCACGAGATGTAGCTAATCATGTCGTTTTCATGGATGGTGGTCATGTCATCGAAGAGGGGAGTCCAAAAGACATTTTTTACAGACCAAAAGAAAAACGTACACAACAATTTTTGGCACGTATTCTTTCTGATGCTAGTTATGATTTGGAATATATGATTTAAAAAATCTGCTGTTTTAATTAAGAATGAAAAAAACAAAGACGAGTTTAGTTTGTCTTTGTTTTTTTTGCTTATAAGTAGTCTACTGCAAGAATAGGAGTGTTCTTTTTAGCCGGTACACGTGTTTTCACACCATTATTCCCTTTAGGGAGACGTAATTTTGTAGTTCCTTGGTTTGAAGAATTTGTTTGGTGTTTGTAGTTAACAGGGATACGCGTTTTCACACCGTTATTGCCTTTAGGAAGACGAAGTTTTTTAGCACTTGTTGGTGTAACAGGTGTTACAGGTTTTTCAGCTGTTCCTTCAGTAACTTCCTTGTAAATATAAGTGATTGTCACAGTATTTGAAATACGAATTTTGTGTGACTTAATTTCTTGATCATCAGTTGATTGTAGTTTATATGTTTTACCATTAGCTTGAATCGTTTCAGGAGCAGTCGGGAAATAGGCATAGTAAGCTAAATCAATATCGCGTCTAACCATGTTGACTTTGATTGGAGCAATTTCTTGTCCCTTATCATCGACAAAACGGGCCTGTTGCGCGACAGTTGGCGCAAGATCAACATCATCATAGAAGTAGGTGACATCAATAATAGGACTTGAAGCAATCCCTTTTTTAGGTGCGCCGTAATTACTCTTATTGTTAAGCACTATGTCGTCGTATTTAGCGAAATACCATGTTTTTCCGTTTTCATCTGTTACTGTTGCTGGCGCAAAAGCAGCAGTGTCGTATTCAGTGAAAGCAGGAGCTTTAATCGTTGCATAAAGCACATCTTTTTGAGAACTGAATTGTGAGTAACTTGCTTCGGTTGTTCGACGGATGTGATGAATACGAACTTCTGACACACGTTCATCAACCGTTGGTGTGTTTACAACTGGACTTGATTCTTCAAGACTTACAGGAGTTGTATTTTCAACTGCTGGTGTAGGAGTACTTGCAGGTGTAGTTACTTCCTCGCTAAGGATAGCAGTGCTCGCTGAGTTAACCTCAGTGGCAGGATTAGCAGTAGTAGTTGTGCTTACTGATTCGCTAGTTAGATTAACATCAACGGCTGAAGCAGGGATGTTTTCAACAACTAGGTTTTCAAAAGAAGTGTTATCAAGAGCCTCTGTAGCGGGAAGACTTACTGGCAATTCTTGTTCATCTGCAAGTGCAGAAGATGATAGACCAAGTGCTAAGATTGCAGCACTAAGACCAATAGTAGCATGTAATTTCTTATTCATGTTCATTAATTCCTCCTTGATATATCATGATTATAACAGAGGTTATTGTAAAAGTCAAAAAATTAAAAATATGTAAATTGAAAGATTTTGTTTGATACTTAAAATGATTTAAAACATGATAACAATAGTACATTACGAGTGTTAATGTAAAATTTCATTCAAAAATTAGGGCTTTTTATGATTTTCTAGAGGATTCATAAAAGTGATTTATGTTTAATAAAAAACTTATATTTCAAAAACTTTAATCAATAATATATGAACATTTATTGTCATATCCCTGATAATTGTAGCAGTTCTCTATTCTCTAGTTACTCTGGTCTTGACGAACCTTATCCACTATACCATGTTGAATATTGATCATGAAACTGGCTTTGGAAGTGAGAAACGCTACCTTAATTTCAGATATCCTTTGTTATACCCAATCGCTAAGAAGAAAATAGAGAAGTACAAGTCTAAGCGGTATGCATAAAAAACAGCCGTACATTTATTTTGTACGACTGACTTTAAAAAACAGACACTATCATTCTCACAGGTGGTTTTGACTCTCTTAGATGTAGTATTCCTAAATTAGACGTTATTGAGGTAAAGAAATACAACTAATGCTAGTGGACGTAGTGGCCAACACCATTTTCATCAAAGTGATAGCTAACCGTAAATTGTCTCATTATAGCTAAAAATTTAAACATAACAGTTTGATTTTTAACCATAGCTCCATCATCGCCATAGAAGTAGCTTTGACCGCCAAAATCAACCATTTTATTCAGGATGGCACGCCCATCTTGTTGGAAATTGTAATCTTTACCATTAATAGTTTGACGCCCAGTTATTGCTTTGCCATCTTTATCAAAGTAGTATCTAGCGACTCTAGAAGCCCCTCCGTCGCCACTACCGCTTCCAGGAGCTGCGGGCATTCCAAAATGGATAACTTTTTCATAATCTTCTTCTGGAACATATTCTCCGAGTAATAATGTGACGAAACGATTTGTCATCATTTCTCCTGTGAGTTTATCGTAATAATGGATGTGTCCATCAATCTTACGTAATTGACCTTTTACTTGTTTGCCATCTTTATCAAAATAAAGAGAGATACCATCAACCACTTGAGGACCTGTTAAAAATGTCCCATCATTAGTGACATAATAACTATTTCCTAGAGCATCTTTAACAAATGTTTGACGCTTCTCAGTGCTACGAGTTACGATTCCTTCTTGGTCAATAGTTACTAAGATGTCGCCATCTTGATAAATTTGATTGCGAATAAGTTGACCAGCAGAATCTTGATTATCTTTCTCAGTGAAATGATAGAATTTATTATCAATTTCTTTCCAACCGTAAGTGACTTTTCCACCTGCTTCAGGATCTAGATAATAACGATTATTGTCTTTGTTAAGCCATCCTACTTGAACCTTTCCTTCACCGTTTACATAGTAGGTACCAGTAATTGTTTTATCATCTTGATTATCAGAGTATGTGTTTACAAACTGATTGTAAATTAAATGATAGTTTTGGAGGAAGTAGTCGCCATCTTTTTCATGGATAATGCCATCGAGTGCCCAACCCTTCTCGTTGAAGTAGTAGGTTTGTCCATCTATCGTGTGGAATCCTTTTATAGCCTTTCCATCCGGGCCAAAATAGTAAGTGATATTGACGTTCTCATCTATGTCAATATCAGTACCATAAACATTTACGGTTTTCTTCACTCTGGTAGGAATGACAGAAAGCTGATTTGTACGCATTGCTCCATTATCCTTTTCGAAGAAATAAGTGTCTGTACCTATAGTTGTTATTTTTCCTTTCGCTTGGATTCCGTTATCATCAAAATAAACATTTACACCATCTATATTATGAAGTCCAATAAGTTTGTGTCCAAAACCATCGTAATAGGACCAATCATTTCCATTTTCAGAAATGTATTGGTTACGATATGGAGGGAGTTCTTTAACAATACCGTTTTCATCAGCTTCATAAGACTTACCATCAAGCTCGAAGATGGCATTCTTAACCTCTCTACCATTATCCTTATCGAAATAATGTGTTCCTGTATGGTTCCCCCAAATTGATATTAGTTGACCTTTAGCTTGTTTTCCATCAGAATGAAAATAAAGAGAGTAGCCATCGATGATTTGACTGAAGGTAACCATATGTCCATCTTTATCAAAGTAATACCAAAAACCTTCATTATCAGAAATAAAACGATTTTTTACTGCAGCGCCAGATTCATCAAAATAGAATGTACCTCCATGGACATAAATCTTTTTGTCCTTAACCTTTCTTCCGTTGTATGGATCAAAATAGTAAGTCTGTTCTCCGATATTAACTAGCGAACCTTTAATTTGATATCCTCTATCATCAAAATAGAGATCAAAGTTATCAATAGTTTGCGCTCCTTTTACAGCCTTACCATCAGCTCCGAGATAGTACCATCCATAGCCACCATCAGTAACAAATTGGTTCGTTAACTTTCTACCAGAATCTTTGTCAAAGTAGTATGTTTCATTATCCACAGTTACAAAGTTACCCTTTGCTTGGATACCATCCTGGTCAAAGTAAAGAGGAACACCATCCACTGTTTGAAAGCCAGTTAACTTTTGATTATCTTTAATATAGTACCAATTACCATATTCATCAGTTATGAAGTTGCCTCCTGTAATTGAGTTATCTTCTTGTGTTTCAATACTTGAAGCTTCAGAAACATTAGTAGCTCCTTCCAAAGATGCTTCACTTGAAGATGGTACGGTACTATCTTCAGGAAGCGATACTTTCAAGTTGTTGTCGACTGTATAAGTATCGGTTGTCGTAGAATGATTTGTTGATGTTTCAAGAGACGATTCGGACTGGCTAGTAGTCTTTTCATCAATGAAAGTATTCGATGTGTTGATAGCTGATTCTTCAAAAACTATGGAATTTTCTATTGTTTGATTAGTAAGAGGTAATTCCGGTTGCTCAGCATAAGCGATATTTCCGGTAGAAGCGATGATTCCAAGTGTTAAGCTTGAAATAGCAATGGTAATCCAATGTTTCTTCACTTTGTGAAGCTTGAAATGAGTTTTGTGTTCCATAATTCTATCCTCCGTTTCTCACTTTTCACCTTAATTTTAACATTTGATTTTTATATATTCAAATATTTCTATAATAATTTTTTAATTATTCGGAAGCTGTTATATTGTGAAAAAAATAGTAAAAGTATTGCAAATTTTATCAATTAATTCTTGAAAAACTCAAGTATAAATTACAATTTTTCAGTTTTTATGGAAGAAAGTTCGAAAAATTTAATTTTAAAAGAACCCACAAAAAAAACCAAGACTTTCGTCTCGGTTTCATCTAAACTTACTTCACGACATGTCCGTCTTTGTCGAAGGTATAGAGTTTACCATCGATGAGGACAGAGCGGTTTGTGTATTTTTCACCTGTTTTAGGGTCCAAATAGTAGGTGTAGTTATCGACTGTGACAAAGCGTCCTAGGACTTGTTTGCCTTCAGCGTCGAAGTAGAGGACCTTGCCGTCAACTTCTTGGAAGCCGGTCACTTTTTCACCTTTGTCATTGTAGTAATAGTTGTCACCTTTATCGTAGACGATACGATTGCGATAAGCTGGTTCACCCTTGCGGTCAGCAACTACACCATTGTCATCAGCATTATAGGCTCTGTCTCCGATGACAAAACGTCCTGTTTCAAGGTTTCCGCTATCTCGGAAGTAGTAGTCCTTGCCGTCGATGGTTTGCCAACCTGTCAGAGCAGCTCCGTCGTTGCCATAGTAGCGTGTTGGGTAGTATGGGAAGCGTGGAGAACCTTCGTAGTTGTATGATTTTGAAAAGGCGTTGCGTGTCATGATACCAGTCAATTGGTCAAATTGGTAAGTCTTACCATTGATTGTGACCTCTGTGCCTTTGGCTTGGCGGCCATCGTCATAGAAATAGTAAGTGACGCCATCAAAGGTCTTCAAGCCAGTGACTTTTTGACCATTTTCATAGAGATAACTTGTGCCGCTACGATCCGTCTGCAATTGGTCAAAGTGGATGGCTTTTTCTTTTGCCGCATCGATACCCTTGGCATCAAAATTAAAGGTTACACCGCGATAAGTAAGGGCTTTGTTAGTTGTTGCAATGGCAACGTTTGTGGTCACTTTTTGGCCATTTGGTGCTGTGAAGGTCATTGGTGTTGAGTCGAAATGGTAGAGGTGTCCATTAAGAATGTCCCATTGGTCAATAGTTGACCATTGGGATTGTCGGACACTACTATATTTAGATCCAAGAATCTTACCATCATATTGATAAGGACCTTCTTTGATTTTACCATCAGCATCTGTGATATAGACGTCTTTAAGTTCATAATCATTTTCACCAGTACGCTTGAACTCAGGATAGAGACCGTTTGTCAAGAGTTTCCCATCTGGGCTAAAGAGTTGTGAGTTGATAACTCCTGTGTAGAGATTTCCTTTAGGCGTGTCGTCATCAGAATAGTCGCTACCATAATAACGGTTGCCATCAACTTCAAACCAACCTGTCTTGAAGGCACCGTCATTGCCAGCGTAGTAGATGTTTTCAGAGAAAGCACCGTAACGACCAGTAGATTTATCATTGTAGAAGGCATTACGAAGGACAGCACCAGTGTCTTTGTTGGCAAAGTAGTAGTTATCACCTAGATTGAAAATCTTTCCTCGGACTTGTTGTCCCTTATCGTTGAAGTAGTAGAGGTCCTTGTTAATAGTTTGGAAACCAGTGACCTTTTTGCCATTAGCATCGTAGTAGTACCATTCTTGATCAGTACCTTTAACAAATTGATTTCGATTTGTGGTTTGGTCAGCTTTAGTAGTCGCCACACCATTGCTATCAAAGTTATAGACCGTACCGTTTAAGGTAAGTGAGCGATTTACCCACTTGTCACCTGTATTTGGATCGAAGTAGTAGGTTTTGCCGTCAATAGTAACCAGTTGTCCCTTGGCTTGGACACCATATTCGTGGAAATAAAGGTTCTGTCCGTTAATGGTTTGGAAACCAGACACGGCTTTACCATCAGCTCCGAAGTAGTACCAAGAGTTATCTCTATTAATGAATTGGTTGGTTACTGGATTCCCATTGTCTTTGTCGAAATAGTAGATATCGTTATCGTAGTAAAGGAAGTCTCCTTTGACTTGTTGACCACTATCATTGAAGTAGTGAAGGCTACCATCTACCGTTTGAAAGCCATGAAGCGCTTTACCGTCTTTACCAAAGTAATACCAATTACCCTTGTCGTCAGAAACATAGCGATTGGTTACCATAATACCAGTCTTAGGATCAAAGTAATACTGTTGTCCGTTCAGGTTTTGAACGCTTGTCTTGTAGTCAGCTTGGCTACGGTCTAGGAATTCGGTGCGGAAACCAAATGGGGCTGAGAAGCCTTTAGTTGCCTTGTAATTATCGAAGTAGTACCAGTTGCCCGACTTATCTGAGACAAAGACAGAATCAGGTTGATTACCAGTAGCATCAAAGTAGTAAAGATTGCCATTCTCAGTGATGAAGTCATCTTTTACCATCTTGCCATCTTTGTCAAAGTAGTAATAACCAAAGTATTTATGGTTTGCATAATCAAGATACTGGCGACCTGTTACACGACGTCCATTGTCTTTATCGAAATAGTAGCTATCACCATTAATAGTGACGATTTCGTTTTTAGCTTGTCGACCATCTTCGTGGAAGTAGAGGTTAAAGCCATCGATGTTCTGAGCACCAGTGACGGGTTTGCCATCTTTGCCGAGGTAATACCAGTTGTGGTTGTTGTCTTCAATAAACTGGTTGCGTTTGTTTGTTTCAGGTAGAACTGCTGTCAAACGACCTTGGGCATCAGCATTGTAGGCTTGACCATCGATGTTGATAGAGGTATTGGTTACCTTACGGCCATTAGCTTTGTCATAGTAGAAAGATTCTCCATTTTCTGTGATAATCTCACCCTTGGCTTGCTTGCCATCCTCGTGGAAATAAAGGTCGAAATGGTCAATGTTTTGGGGACCTGTCAGATTTTTCCCGTCTTTAAGGTAGTACCAGTTGCCCTCAACATCGCTCTTGAATTGACCGCCAGAAACGACAGCAGTTTCAACAGATTCCGGTGCTTGGCTATTCACGTCAGTAGCTGTGTTAGCTGTTTCTGAAGTTGAAGTAGCAGTTCTCGTTTCGCCACTAGACAAATTGTAAGTACTGCTTGCTTGGTCTTCTTTAAGGACTGGCTGCTTATCAGTTGTGACAGTAGCAGTTGTATCACTTGCCTTATTGGTTGCGCCTTGATCAGCTTTTGTCGTAGCTACAGTTGTTTCTGTGACGACAAGCTCAGGATCCTGATTGACGCTTTCAGGTGTGCTAGCTGAGGTAACTTGATTTGTAGCTTGCTCGTCGGCAGAGACACCAACTCCAACCAATGAGGCACCAAGTGCCAAACCAGACACGGCAATGGTAACCCATTGTTTTTTCACTTTATGAAGTTTAAAATGAACTTTATTTTCCATAAAAGCTCCCCTTTTCCTTTTTAATGACCCCATTCTAACATCTTTCATTAGAAGAATCAAACGCATTCATAAGATTTTCATGTTTTTTTCTAAAAATTGAAAATTCTTTTTAGGTAAGGATTTGAGAAACGAAATAGAATGATATAGGGCCATTTTAGCAAGCTCCTTTTAATCGAGATGTATGGAAAATTAAAAAGTAAGCATTAGGAGTCCCTATTTTTGGCATAGCATTCACCAATAAAAGTATAAAAATACAGAAAAAAGACCATTTAGACCAAGAAATATGGTATAATAGTTCGGTATTTAGCAAAAAATGGAGTATAAAAATGAGTATTTTTCGTAAAAAGGATGTTGGTCTCGCTCAGACTGAGATGAAACGACATCTGACCCTTAGGGATGTGGTCCTTCTGGGAATCGGTGCCATGGTTGGTACAGGAATCTTTACGATTACTGGTACTGCGGCATCGACTCTAGCTGGTCCTGCCCTGATTATTTCAGTCTTGATTTCAGCCGTGTGTGTTGGGATGTCAGCGATTTTCTTTGCCGAGTTTGCCTCACGTTACCCGTCAGCCGGTGGTGTCTATGGTTACCTCTATGCTGTCTGGGGGGAGTATCCTGCCTGGATGGGTGGCTGGTTGACCATGATTGTCTTTATGAATGCCGTATCCAGTGTTGCCTCTGGTTGGGGTGCCTACCTCAAGGGTCTACTGGCTAGCTTTGGTCTTAAGTTGCCTCAAGCCATCAGTGGACCTTTCAATCCCAGTCAAGGCACTTACATTGACCTCTTGCCAGTCTTGGTCTTGGTCTTGGTGACGGCTCTTCTTCTCATGAATTCCAAGCAGGCCCTTCGTTTGAACTCCCTATTGGTAGTGCTCAAGTTTTCAGCCTTGGCGGTCTTCATCTTAGTGGGCCTCTTCCATTTGAATCCTAGCAACTGGGCAAATTTTGCACCATTTGGCTTTGGGCAAATTTATGGAGGAAAGACAGGAATTATGGCAGGTGCCTCCCTCATGTTCTTTGGATTCCTTGGTTTCGAGTCTATCTCTATGACAGTAGACGAGATTAAAGAACCACAAAAGAACGTTCCTCGAGGTATCGTTCTTGCCTTGATTATCGTGGCTTCACTCTATGCAGTGGTTTCGCTCGTTTTGACAGGAGTGGTTCACTATACCAAGTTGAATGTTGATGATGCTGTGGCTTATGCCCTTCGCTATATCGGTATTTCTTGGGCAGCCAACTACGTTTCTGTAGTTGCTATTATGACCTTGATTACGGTATGTATTTCAATGGCCTATGCCCTTAGCCGTATGGTTTATAGCCTGGCGCGTGATGGTTTCCTTCCTCAAACCTTCCAAAAGGTTTCAAAGACTAATAAGGTTCCACATCATGCGACGCTTTTGACAGGCGTTTTGTCAGCTATCTCAGCAGGTATCTTCTCTTTGGCCAATATGGCATCCTTGGTTAACATTGCGACCTTGGCTTACTTGGTCCTCTTGGCTATTGCCCTCATTATTCTTCGTAAGGACAAGGGATTGCCACAGAAGGATGAGTTTAAGGTTCCATTTGTTCCTGTCTTGCCTATTATTTCAATTATCGTCTGCCTCTCGTTTATGAGTCAGTACAGTTGGCAGACATGGTTAGCCTTTGGTTTGGCAGTGCTAATTGGGTCAGCTATCTATGCCTTTTACGGTTACAAACATTCTAAGTATTAAGATGAAAACGTTAGGTCTGATGATCTAGCGTTTTTTGATATAATGGAAGGAGAGTAAAAGCAGGAGTAGATTGATGAAATCAGACCAGATGTGGCAAGCCTATAAGATTTTAAATCAGACAATCGGAGATAAGATTGATGCCTGGGCCTTTGGCGTGGAAGCAGATTATTTGGCAGAACTCGTATTGATGGGGCAAAAGACAGCAACCAGTTCAGCTTTTGACTTGTATGCAGTGGGGAATGAACCATTGCCCAAGGAAAATGAACTGAGAGTCATTCTTGATAGTAAGGAGAATGCTATCTGTATTATTGAAACGACTAAAGTTGAGGTCATCCCATTTAAAGAGGTTTCTAAAGACCATGCCTACAAGGAAGGTGAAGGAGACCGTGGGCTAATCTATTGGCAAGAGATTCATGAGAATCTCTTTAGCAATTGGTTAGAAGAGGTTGGATTACATTTTAGTCAGGAAAGTCTGGTTGTTTTGGAAGAATTTAGGGTGGTCTATCCCAGAGATTGAAAGTTCCCAATATCTTGGGGACTTTTTTTACTTTAAGGAAAGATTAACCTTTCTTTAAGTCTTGTCTTAGGTTTCTTGTGTTTAATAGAGGCATCTCAAAAGTAAGAAAGAGGTCCAACATATGACATACAAACATAGCAAACAAACACAAGAACGTTATGCCATTAAAAAATCATCAAAATGGAAAACTGCAGGATCAGTCCTAGTAGCTAGCTTAATCTTTGGTAGCTCAGTTGTCTTAAATGACAGCAAGGTTTCAGCAGACGAGACAAACACTGAATCAACACTCTCAACGGTTACGACGAGTGAAACCACTGCCGATTTAATTGAAGAAAGTACTCAGACCGACAATACATCAGAAACTACTGAAACAAGCACAGAATCGGCTACAACTACTTCAACTGCGGCTTCAACTTCAGACACCGATTCATCATCAACAAGTACAATAAGTACAACAAGTACGACAGAGGACACGACTGCTACATCAACAAGCAGTGAAACATCTGATCATTCAAGTACTTCCGCAACTTCAGAAGCAAGTTCTTCTGAAACTGCTGAAAGCACAACTAGTGAAACCTCAGCATCTGAAACGAACAATGCAGAAGAAAACACTAGCTCTAATACAAGCTCAAGCACCACTGAAGCCACTGCATCTGAAACAGCTTCAGTGTTAACCAACAGCGCCTCAGATTCAGCTACTGGAACGACGACAACTGAGTCTGAAGATAGTGATTCAGAAAGCTCAACGACAACGATTACTTTCAATGGAACAACCGTGGTAACAAGTGATAGCGGTACTGTCACAGTTGATGGAACGACAATTACCATCAATCAAGCAGGATCATACACTTTGACCGGAAATGGTTCAAGCTATACCATTATTGTGTCAGGTAGCGTGACAGATCCAGTTACAATCTACTTGGATGGTGTGACCTTAACGGATTCGTCTATTACTTCCAATTCTTCAGCAGAATTGACTGTTAATGTCCTTTCAGACAGTTCTATTTCTTCGACGTCTGATAATGCGATTGAAGCCGCTGGTGCCTTAACAATCACGAGTGGTACTGGAAGCACCCTTACCCTTTCAAGTACTGAAAAGCACGCCATCAAGGCTGATAGTGTGACTGTTGATTCAGTAACGCTTGATTTGACGTCAGAGGCTAAAGATGGTATCAATGCGACGACAGCTGTAACTATTAAAAATGCCACAGTCAACATCACAGCAACTGATGACGGTATTCAGGTCGAAGACGAAACAGATGTGAACAGTGGTGATTTGACGATTACCGACTCAACGGTAACCATTAATGCAACTGATAAAGGTATCACGGTTACAGATGAATTGACTGTCGAAGGCAATTCTAAAGTAACAGTTGTAGCAGGTGACGAAGGCCTTGAAGGGCGTTATATCAATTTGACAGGTGGAACCGTTGATATCACTGCTGGTGATGATGGTATTAACGCCACTGAGTGGACGACCAAGGACAGCGCTGATACTTCAAGCTTAACCAATTCGACTTCTGACTTGGAAAATGAAGTGGGCATCAATATTGACGGTGCAACGGTAACTATCTTGGCAGATGGTGATGGTATCGACAGTAACGGCAATGTGACAGTGAAAAGTGGTTCTCTCTACGTCGCTCAGACAAGTGCAGATAATGCTGCTATCGACTACGATGGAACAGGTATTATTTCGGGCGGTACTGTATGGGCTATTGGTAACCAAGGAATGGCTCAAGCCTTTACAACAGGTTCAAGCCAGTCTTATATCATGGCCAACATCTCTGGTAGTGCTGGAGATACCATCACAGTTACAGATAGTTCTGGAAATGTTGTAGCGACCACAACAGCAACAACTTCATTTGGAAATGTGGTCTTTAGTACCGAGAGTCTAACTTCGGGTGAAACCTATACCATTACGACATCAAGTGGTGCTAGTGTGACTGCAACAGCTACTGAAGAAGGCACAAACAATGGTCCTGGTGCTGGTGGCATGGGCGGCTTCCCAGGTGGTGGTTTTGGTAATAGTTCAATGTCTGATAACTTCGGAGGCTACGGCGGACCAACTAGCTATGGTGGCAGCTCTACAAATACGGGTACCGTCAATACCCCATGGGGTCAATCTGCTTCGACAAGTTCTGAGAATACAACTAGCACAAGTAGTACAAGTTCAACAAGCCAGACGGCTAATACTGGACGTCCTACCCCATCAAACTTTGCTAGTCAAACAAGTAACTCAACGTCTCCAAATGTGAGTACCACAACTTCTACGACTGCTAGTGTCACAATGTCTCCAACTGCGAATGCCTCAGCCTCTGCGACTGCTAGCAATTCAGTAGCAAGTAATGCGAACCAAGCAGATGTAACTACTTCAGCAACGACAGCCAGAAGCACAAGCCCATCAGGTCAAGGTTCATCAACGACTAGAGCTGCAGAGCCTGAAGTACGATCACTTATATCTGAAGTAGCAGTTGCCAATCAGTCAGCAGAAGCACAGCCTGAACAGGCAACTACCAATACATCAAGCAGTGCCCAACAACAAGCTCATGAGACAGCTGAGAAGTTGAATAAGATTTTCACTCAAAATCAAAGTTCCCAAGCGGAATCAAAAGGTCAGCTAAGAGAAGTTTCCAACCAAAAGGAAGCTACAAAAACAAATGTTCAGACTGATTTTGCTCAAAAACAAAATAGTCAGACAAGCTCTAAGGCTAATCAGTCTGCTAAAAGTTCACAAAGTAGCCAAGCAAACCAATCAACGTTACCAGATACTGGTGATGTGAGTAGCTTGGGATTAGGTGCATTAGGAGCTGTACTTATGACAACATCATTTGCACTTAAAGGAAGCAAGCATTCTCGTAAGTAATTTCAGTTTAGAAAACATATAAAAAGAAGTTCTCTTGCCAAATGGCTTGAAAACTTCTTTTTTGTCTTATTTTTTAAAGCTATTTTTAAGGCCTTCAACAGCACCTTCAATGCCTTCTTTAACATCTTCGAGACCGTCTTTTGCTTTTGCTACAACTTTTTCAACAGCACCTTCAATTTCAGTCTTTTTGTCGCCAGTCAGTTTACCAGCACCCTCTTTAAGAGCACCTTTAGCTTGATTCAATTTATCTTCGATTCCCATGATAGAACCTCCTTTTTATGATGAGACCATTGTAGACAATATTAAACGGTAATGCAAGTATTTTGTTTAATAAGTGACAACATTAATCTTTCCTTTATCATATTCAGCGATGAAGATATCTGAAATGTTGTCATATCCCATTTTTTGAAGCTCTTCATTTAACCAATCCTCCGTTTTACCAATAGTATCAAGAATTTCTGTTTGAATGACCCCATCAGTAACGATTGGGTATTTCGGATTTTCATCACCCGCACGAACCACAATCAATTGGCCGTTCTGTTCAATAACTGCACGTTTAACCTCTTTAAGTTGAAAAATTCCTTGGGAACGTAATTTTAAAGCGACATCAGAGGCTGAAAGTCCTTTAGAGCGACAAGCTTCAGGATCTAGTTGACCATGTTTGATGATGACAGTTGGTTTACCGTCAATCAAATGTTTGATAAAGAGAATATTGGTAATTAGCCATTTTAGAAGTAAAATCAAAATCGTCCAAATAATCAAAATCACGATATATTGGAGGATTGAAACGGTACTACTATAAATTGTACCACCGAGGATTGCACCAAGAACAAAGTTCTGTACTTGGTCAGTAGCTGAGCTAGGTGCTAGGTTTCCTTTACCTGTTAAATTGATAACAAAGACGAGTGAAATAAGCCCCAAAGCTAGTTTAATTGCAACAGTAAGATAAAAAGATGTCATTTTTTAACCTCCACGAGTTCAACATCAGACTTGTAAAGTTTTATTTGTTCTAGCAAGTAGCTGTCAGGTTCTGAACCTGAGATGGCACGATAGTACTTGTTTCCAACTTTGAGGATAGCGCCATCTGTAGTAGTAGAAGTATTGACATAAACCTTGCTCTTATCAACGTCAAGATTTTTAGACACAACCTCGATAAAGTGAAGAGATGCTCTAAATTGGTCGTTGTTAGATTGATTGCTTTGGAAATTACTGATAGCAATTAGAACCACGGCAACTAAGGTTAAAATAGAAATAATAGAGAGTTCACGAAACTTAGTATCATGGCGTTCTTTGAAGGCTTTAAAAGCAAATACACCGGTCACTAAAATAAGTCCTGCAGTAATGGCAACCATAACCCAGTTTTGTTGGCTAATCTGACTTAGCACATAGTCATAGGAATAGAATTTCATTGAGAGATTTCCTTTCATAATATCAATAACATTATAGGTTAAAAAGTCTTTAAATTCAATCAATCTATCCGAAAAATGAAGGAATGAGTAGGATTCTTAAAGGAAATTTGCTATTGAAATGACTTGCAGCCATTAAGCCAATATCTTATGATTTCTTTAAGGACTCTGTTGATATTTTCACAAATTATGCTTATAATTGAGGTAATTACTCGTCAAAGTCTGTTTGTGATTTGCTGATGATGGAGCTTACTGGCTATAGGTGATTTTTGGAACATCCGCTTTAAAGTGGAACTGATTCATTTATCATGATGTGAGTAATCATCTATGTTAAGACATAGATTTTGAGTCTATTCATTCTTATATAAGGAGTTTTTATGTCTGAACCATTATTTTTACAATCTGTTATGCAGGAGAAGATTTGGGGTGGCACGCATTTGCGTGATGTCTTTGGCTACGACATTCCAAGCGACCATGTAGGAGAGTACTGGGCTATTTCCGCACACCCAAATGGTGTTTCTACTATTAAAAATGGTCGCTATGCCGGTCAAACTTTAGATGTTCTTTATGCAGAGCATCGTGAATTGTTTGGAAATCGTCAGGAACCTGTTTTTCCACTTTTAACTAAGATTTTGGATGCCAATGATTGGCTTTCAGTTCAGGTCCATCCAGATGATGCTTATGGACTTGAACATGAAGGTGAACTTGGTAAAACAGAGTGTTGGTATATCATTGCTGCTGAACCAGGTGCTGAAATTATTTATGGCCACAATGCCAAATCAAAAGAAGAACTGCGTCAGCAAATTGAAAGTAAGGATTGGGAAAATCTTTTGACTAAGGTTCCAGTTAAAGCAGGTGATTTCTTCTATGTGCCAAGTGGTACCATGCATGCTATTGGTGCAGGTATCTTAGTTCTTGAAACCCAACAGTCAAGTGACACAACCTACCGTGTGTATGACTTTGACCGTAAGGATGACCAGGGCAACCTGCGTGAGCTCCATCTGGAAAAATCTATCGATGTCCTAAATATTGGTGAACCTGCCAACAGTCGCCCAGTCACAACAAAAGTAGATGACCTCAAATCAACGCTTTTAGTAGCAAGTGATTTCTTCGCCGTTTATAAATGGGAGATTTCAGGTAAGGCTTATTTTGAAAAGACTGCAGATTACAGTTTGTTTAGTGTACTTGACGGTCAAGGAAGTCTCCTTGTTGATGGTCAAGAATATCCAATTGCAAAAGGAAGCCACTTCATTCTACCAAGCGATGTTCAAGCTTGGGAAATTCAGGGAGAGCTTGAATTGATTGTTAGTCATCCTTAATTAAACTATCAAACTAGACGAGATAAGAATCTTGTCTAGTTTTTTCGTACAATGATACAGAAAATTTGCAATTTTAAAAACCTTTCCTAATAAGTCTGAATAGCTTGAAGTTCCAAACTAATCATGTCATACTAAGTAAGTTGACTAAAATAGTAATAAACAAGTTATCTTTTTTGAGATGATATCTTGTTTGTCTTAGATCGGAGAAACTTATGTTAAAAAAAGGAGGCCTTACAGCTTTATTGTTGTTTGGTATGTTCTTTGGAGCCGGAAATCTGACCTTTCCGCCTCAGCTAGGCTTTGAATCTGGAGGTCATTTTTGGCCTGCGATTGCAGGGTTTGTCCTATCAGGTATTGGTATTGCCATCCTAACGCTGGTGATTGGGACCCTAAATCCTAAGGGGTACATTCATGAGATTTCACAAAAAATCTCGCCTAAGTTTGCCCTAGTCTATTTGGCAGTCCTTTATCTGTCTATTGGTCCTTTCTTTGCCATTCCTAGAACGGCAGCAGCAGCCTTTTCGATTGGCTTCTCGCCTTTGATTGGCAGTGGACATACCAGCCTTTGGCTCTTTGTCTTTACCGTAATCTACTTTGCTTTAGCACTTTGGATTGCCATGAACCCATCTAAAATTCTAGATAGTATTGGACGTATCTTAACACCTGTCTTTGCTATTATGATTGTTATGGTTATTGTGGCAGGAGCACTTAAATACGGTGCTCACAGTCCTCAGGTAGCTAGCCAAGCTTATCAAGCTTCTGCATTTGGTAAGGGATTCTTGGAAGGCTACAACACCTTGGATGCCTTAGCTTCTGTGGCCTTCAGTGTAGTGGCAGTAGTCACTCTCAACCAACTAGGCTTTAAATCTAAGAAAGAGTATATCTCTACCATTTGGGTCGTTGGTTTTGTAGTGACGCTTCTCTTTGGTGCTTTGTATTTGGGACTAGCCTTTTTGGGCAATCATTTCCCACTCCAAGTGGCAGGCCTACCAAAAGATGCCAATATTGGTGCTAGCGTCTTGTCACAAGCCACACAAGCTATCTTTGGACCAGCTGCTCAGATTTTCCTAGCTATCATGGTGACAGTGACTTGTTTAACAACAACTGCAGGACTTATCGTTGCGACAGGAGAATTCTTCCACAAGGCATTTCCGAAAGTATCCTACAAGGCTTACGCCATTCTCTTTACCTTGATTGGGTTTGCGATTGCCAACTTGGGACTTAACAATATCATTGCTTTCTCAGTGCCAGTGCTTTTGATTCTCTACCCAATCACGATTACGATTGTCATGATTGTGATTGCCAACAAGTTCGTGGCCTTGTCTAAACCTGGTATGCAGGTTACAGTTGCGGTAGTAACGCTGATTGCCTTGCTTAGCGTGCTTGGCAGCCAGTTCAAGCTTGCAGGACTGAATGCCCTCATTAACTTCCTACCATTGTCAGGAGCTTCCTTACCATGGTTGATACCAGCCATCTTGTGCATCCTCTTGTCTCTCATCTTACCAGATAAGATTAAGAGCGAAAGCTTTGAAATGGAATAAAAATAAAATCCTATCACAATGTGATGGGATTTTTTGTGTGGGGTGAAAAATGAGTTAAACATTAGATAAATAAAAATAGTTAGATTTTATAGAAAGCGCATACAGAAAACCGTTTGCTGTGATATAATACACTTGTATTATTAAATAATCGGAGTAATTATGAATAAAATTAAAGTTGTAAGTAATCCTTACGAGAAGACAGTAACTTTTTGTCGCTACGACTTATCTAGTGAAAGTTGGATAACAATAAATAGTGAAAATAACTCAAATAGTAAGTTGGTTTCAGCCGTTTTTCAACGTGGCTTTTTTCCTTTTAAGGTATATGATATTTTAAAAGAAATTGAAAATGAGTATTCTGTTCCAGATGAAAAACTTGAATTAATTTTTGAGGGGCCAAATGATGAAAAGCAACAGTTAGAAGAAGCATTAAAAGATGAGCGCTTTTCAAATATTATTTTATCATCATCTACAAGCTATTTAGAGAACGCACGCGATGTTCTGCCAGAAATTAATCGTATTTTTAAAAATCTTGAGCCACTGATTATAAAGAATATTGGGGAGAGCAACAAGGAGATTGAAACACAGTTAAAACGCTTTTCGGATGCCTCCGGAGATACAGTTCCTATCTGTGTATTAGGAACCTATAGTGCAGGGAAGTCAACTTTTATCAATGCCTTGATTGGGCAGGAATTACTCCCAAGCGCTGAGACTCCTGTGACCGCTAAAATCTATAAAGTTACGGCTAGTTCTTATGAAGATCGTGCCAAAATCTCTTTTGTATATAAAGATGAAAGAGTCGTTCTCACTTTCCATGATAATCAAGTATTTTATGATGGATTGAATGTCACTGATTCATTTGGTAAGAAAGTCGATGGTATCTTGAATACTTCTTTTGATTCAATCATTTCAAAGCTACATGCAGTATTAGAAGTTATCAATGATTCTGCTGACCAAGGTGTTGGAGATTTAATCGAAGTACTTGTCCCATTTTCGAAAGGTATTTTAGGAGATGTAGGTTCAAAAATTACAATATTCGACACCCCGGGTTCTAATTCATCAACCAATAGTCAACATTCAGAAGTACTTGCTAATGCCATGGCTGGTATGTCAAATGGATTACCAGTTTTTGTAACTGACAGTAGTTCCTTGGATAGCACAGATAACAGTAAATTAAAAGAAAAGCTTATTTCAGTAGAAGGCTTAGATGAACGGTTCACCATGATTGTGGTTAATAAGGCCGAGGCAGCGGATCTAAGCTCGACTAATCTTAAAAGTGATTCTTTTAGAGATAGAATCATGAAACAAGCCATTCCAAGTAAATTATATGCCCAAGGCATTTATTACGTGTCTTCAATTTTAGGACTTGGAGCGAAATTAAAAGGTCATCTTGAGGGTGAATTTTACTCTGAGCAATTTGATACTTATAGAGAAAAATATTCAAATCCTGAAACGAAATACTATAAGAAATTGTATGAGTTCGATATCCTTCCAAGACAAATGTCTAGTACAGTTCGAGAAACTGCTGAAAAAAGCTCAGACCTCATCTATGCAAACAGTGGTTTGTTGACTATTGAAGATACCATAAAAACTTTTGTTGACCGCTATTCACACTATAATAAGTGCCAGCAGGCAAAAGCTTTATTAGATAAACTTTTGTTAAAAACTAATGCTGTAATTACTGAGAAAAATGCAGATTTACATAGCAGAGAGGCTGAATTGGAGGCTAATCTTGATGACCAAAAACTCGTCATTGTTGAAAGTTTGAAATCCACTTCGTTGTCAATGGGAAATGATCTTTTGATTCAGTATCCAAAAGAAATGAAGATTTTCCAAGAAGATCTCATGAAACAAATTAATAAAGATGATGTTCTAAACCGTTTCAATGACATACAGACTGAGATACTCTCATTAAATCCAACTTTAAATTTAACTGAGCATCAACAAATAGATATTAGTAATCTAAAAATAGGAAATATCAGTAACGAGGTTAGTAACTATTTCGGTGTTACACGTGAGAACAAGACAAAGAAAATCAATTTAGAGAATCTAGCTTCTGCACAAACAGTTGACTATTTTAGAAATAAATTTGTAGAAGAACTTTATTTTTCAAGGATAGACTTTGAACGTATTTCTAGCAGTTTTTGGTCTAATCATGCTTCTGAGATAAAATCTCATTTTGAGCGTATTATTTCAGGTGATTTGGGACTTGAACCAGAAAAACGTCAAAAGCTTTCTCAATTGATTTTATCTTATGAAGAGATAGATTTTACTCAATTAAATCTTGAAAAGTTTAGTAAAGAAGAACTTAGTTATGTATTTAGATTGGGAGACTTTACTTTGAAATCAAGTAAAGTTAACGCATCTGGCCTTAAGAAGACCTATAATGATTTATTTAAATCAAAGATGACAGAATTTGCAGGAAGTATTTGTTCGGAACACGAGAAAGCTTTTAAAATTTGGCTAGTAAATCTTACAAGTATAATTGTTCAAAATATAATTGAATTTAGTCCAGAATTAAGTGCTTTGAATACGAAAATTCAGAGAACAAGAAATGAAGTTGCAAGCTTAGAGGAGCAGCAGCAACAAATTGAAAATTATACTAACCAGATTAAACAAATGATTACTTGGAAATAGCTTTTTGTAGGTGAATCGTATGGGAATAAAAAATATTATTAATAAGGCAGGAGCTAAGGCTGCAGACAAGGTTGCGAAACTTTCAGCTTTGAGCCCTGAGCAACTCAAACAAGTTGAGGAGCAAAGAGAAAAGTATCTGGCTGATCAACCTAATATTAGCGATGAGGAGTTAACGAATCGTTTATTAGCTTCATGTGGAGTAGAAATTTTCAATTCGTATTTGGAACAAATAAAAGAACTTTATGTTCCTATAGAAAATAAGGTAGAATTTGGTACAGACTTTCAGGAATCATATAATATCAGGTATTTCAATATCACAAAATGGGTCATTGACAAAAAAGAAAATAGTTTAGAAAAACTGGTTAATGTTTATGAAGTACTTTCTAACGAGGACTGTAATATTGCTCTCGTCTTCAATCGAACTGAAACCAATACAGAAGTTTATCTGGCTGTAGTAAATACCAAGAATGATTCTGATAATGTCAATGTCGAAAATTATCGTAAGAGATTGTTAGAAGCCATTAAAGGTAACTTTCCTGGATCTACAGTCCAGAATGAAAAGGGAATCGGTAGGATTCCTTGTCTAGCAAACTCTAAGCCTTATTCAGTGGCAACGGTGTCTAATTTACCAACTGCCAAATCTGAAAAATTTATCAGTCAAACCATCGAAAAATTGATTGATGGCGTCATTCCGTCACAACCATCCGAAAACTATACCTTAATCCTTTTAGCAAGTCCTATTCAAGATATAGAGAACAGAAAGTTACGTTTATCTGAGCTATTTTCAGCCTTAGCGCCTTATGAAAAATGGCAAACCAACTATACTTTCACAGCTTCAGATGCAACGACTTCCATGGCTACTTTTGGAGTCAATGTTGGAGCCAGTGCTGGTATCCAACATGGTAAGAATCAATCAGTTAACCAATCTGCTGGGGATACCCAAACCAGCGGTGAATCTCAAACAGATTCGTCTGGACAGACTGAGGGTACAAATACTTCCCATACAGATGGTACAAATAAAGGATCCAGTCATAATGTAAGTGTTCCGGTTGTTGGAGGATATGGTTATACTTGGAATAAAGGAACAAGTACTGCAGACTCTATTGGTCAATCGACTGCAAAAACTGTTAGCCGTGCGCTTGCTAAAACTGCTAGTCGTGCCTTATCTCAAACGGTTGGACAAACCTTGGGCTCTTCAAGTGGTATTAACTTAGGTTCTAATATCGGTGCTAATTTTGCGCGTGCCTCAAATGTGACTGCTACTGTTGGTAAAAACGAGGGTATTACCCAGTCCTTTACCAATCATAATATTTCTCACGCTCTTAAGGTCCTTGAAGAACAGATGAAACGTTTCGAAAAAGGAACAGCTATGGGCATGTGGGAGTTTGCTGCCTATGTACTAAGTGAAGACCAGAATATTGCGAATAATGTTGCTCATACATACTTAGCCTTGACCCAAGGAGAAGAGTCATTTATGAGTCAGTCTTCAGTTAATTTATGGAGAGGAGATTTGGGTGAGAGCAGTGGTGATACAGAAGAAATAGTTGCTTACCTAAGAGAATTACGCCATCCCTTATTTGGACTGAATCCTAATCTGTTATTAGCTGATTCAACCTTTAATGTCTATCCATCTATTGTGACTCCAACAGTACCTCTTACTGGTCAAGAATTGGCCTTTTCATTGAACTTCCCTAGAAAATCTATTCCAGGACTACCGATTTTAGAGTGTGCAGAGTTCGGACGAAATATTGCTAAATTTGATGAAGAAGATGTTACTGATAAGACGATTCATTTAGGTGATATTTTCCATATGTATCATAAGGAAGATGTACCAGTCAATTTGAGCCAAAACTCTTTAGCTTCACATGTTTTTGTGACAGGGAGTACGGGATCTGGTAAGAGTAATACGATTTATCAACTCCTTAATGAAGGTAGAAAGAATGGCTTGAAATTCCTAGTTGTTGAACCTGCAAAAGGAGAATATAAGCATGTCTTTGGTAATCACGACGATGTTTCAGTTTATGGAACGAATCCTCAGTTAACACCTTTGTTGAGGTTGAATCCTTTTAGTTTCCCTAAAGAAATTCATATCTTAGAGCATCTAGATAGGCTAGTCGAAATTTTCAATGTGTGCTGGCCGATGTATGCGGCTATGCCAGCGGTTTTAAAAAAAGCTGTAGAACAATCTTATCAGGATTGTGGATGGAATCTCCTTGAATCAACCAACCCTTATGGTAGACTGTATCCAAATTTCAATGATATAGCAGACAATATTAAGAAGATAATTGATTCCAGTGAATATGATGATGAGAATAAAGGAGCTTACAAAGGAGCTTTACTAACTCGAATCGAATCTCTTACAAACGGTATTAATGGACTTATCTTCTCAAATGAGGAACTCACCAATGAGCATCTATTTGATACGAATGTCATTGTTGATCTTAGTAGAGTCGGTTCCACTGAGACAAAATCTTTGCTAATGGGGATTTTGGTTTTGAAATTGCAAGAGTATCGCATGACTAGTGGAGATATGAATGCCGAATTAAAACACATCACTGTGCTTGAAGAAGCTCATAACCTTCTAAAACGCACATCAACAGAACAAATGGCTGAATCAGCTAATCTTTTAGGTAAGAGTGTGGAGATGTTGGCAAATGCTATTGCTGAAATGCGCACCTATGGAGAAGGATTTATTATTGCTGATCAAGCACCAGGTCTAATGGATTTGTCAGTTATCCGAAATACTAATACTAAGATTATCATGCGATTACCTGATTTTTCAGATCGTGAGCTAGTAGGTAAGTCAGCTAATCTAAACGATGACCAAATCATAGAACTAGCCAAATTACCAAAGGGTGTTGCAGCAGTCTATCAAAATGAATGGATTCAGCCAGTTTTATGTAAGGTTGAAAAAGTTGAGCATGATAAGATTGACTATCAATATGATGGAAATAGTTATTTTGATACCTTAAGACCGAGCATTAATTTAAAGTTGAGTGCATTATTGACAGGAAATAATTCCTTTGATGAGATTACAAAGGAAGAATTAAAGTTTGATATTTTAAATTCTTCTTTAAGTGGAAAATATGTTCGTCAAATTTTAGATTATTGTAATGAGACTGTTTATGAGGTGAAAATGACTCAAATTGCTCCAATTATAGCCCAATTATATCCGGTAACAATGAAGGCAATTCGTAATTTTGGAATGAAATCACAAGATTATAAAATATTAACTAATGAGGTGATTCGAGAACTCCATAAAGAAGTTGATGGTCCATTGACAAATCAATTGCAATTAAATATTATTCAGGCATTGATGACTCAGTATTATTTCAACGAGTTGAACAATAGTTCAGAACTTGAAAAATGGCAAATCAAAGGAGGGCTATTTTGAGTATTGAAAAAGCTAAAAGAATAGATACAGGTGTTTTAAATAAAGAAGCGCAAAATACCACATTTAATCCAGATCTGAAATTAGGTACGAGTGAGCTCGATAATTATTCTCAAATAGAAGGAAGTCAGATTACAAAGACTGAATTAACAGATAATGAGCGATTAAAAATCTTTGAAGAATCAGGTTGGTCAAAAGAATTAATTAGTAGTTTCAGATGGAAAGAAGAAGTTGAGGTATATAAGGATCAGAAATTAAAAGAAAAACAAGTTGATGGTAGACAGGTTTTACAGCGAGGTGATATCGACCCTAACTTCAAGGATGAACAAGGAATAACCAATAAAGAACGAATGGAAAATGGTAAAGCACCTATTGTTGATGGCAAGCCTGTTGAACTTCATCACATTGGTCAAAAGCAGGATTCTCCATTTGCAGAGTTAACGAGTTCAGTACATAAAGAAAACTATAGAAATCTACATGATGTTCCTCCTCAACCATCTCAGATTGATAGAAAATCATTTGCAAAAGAAAAAGCAGACTATTGGAAGAAAAGAGCGGAGGATTTCTAATGTCAAACTTTATCAATAGAATTAAATCAATTAAGCATTTAGAATTTTCGAAAGGTGCAACTAAAGAAGAAGTTAGAGATGCAGAAAAGACATTACAACTAAAATTTTCTAAGGATTATAGTGATTATTTGAATGTGTTTGGATGTATCAGCTTTTTTGGAACTGAATGGACGGGGTTAAATGGAGCAGATTATCTAAATGTTGTTGATGTAACAGCTGAAGCTAGAGAAATTTATAGTGATTTTCCAATAAACATGTTTATTATAGAAAATCTAGGATTTGATGGGTATTTAATACTTTCAAATACTAAAGGAGATATTTTTGAATGGCAGTATGGAAATTGCACTAAAATTCATTCTAGTTTAGAAGATTATCTAAGTGAGTGTTTAGAAAGGATAGACTAGTTAATAATTTATAGAATCTCACTATTTGGGTAGTGGGATTTTTTCTCCCTCAAGTCACTATAAGTGCGAAATCTTCTCAAAAGCGTTACACTTAAGGCGTGGAGATGAAAGTATCTATTGAAGGGAGCGTTAAAAATGTCAAATCTAAATAATCATATGATTTATCTTGCTGGTGGCTGTTTCTGGGGTGTTGAGGAGTATTTTTCTCGCGTGCCTGGTGTGCTTGATGCGGTTTCGGGTTATGCCAATGGCCGTAGTGAGACAACTCGCTATGAGCTTATCGGTCAGACGGGCCACGCTGAAACCGTTCAGGTGACCTATGATGCTAGCAAGGTGTCCTTGCGAGAAATTCTGCTACATTTCTTCCGTATCATCAATCCTCTGAGTAAAAACAAACAGGGCAATGATGTGGGAACTCAGTACCGTACGGGTGTCTACTACACGGATGCAAATGATTTATCGACTATCGAGCAAGTTTTCCAAGAAATGACTGAGCAATACGGTCAGCCTTTGGCGGTTGAATTGTTGCCACTTCAGCACTTTATTCCCGCTGAGGATTATCATCAAGATTATCTCAAGAAAAATCCTAATGGCTACTGTCATATCAATGTCAATCAGGCAGCTAGTCCTGTTATTGATGCTAGTGCTTATCACAAGCCGAATCGAGAGGAGCTTAAGGAAAGTTTGAGTCCAGAAGCCTACGCTGTGACTCAGGAGAATGGAACAGAACGGGCCTTTACGAGTCCGCTTTGGAATCAGTTTGAGCCTGGGATTTATGTTGATGTGGCGACTGGTGAGCCACTCTTTTCGTCCAAGGACAAGTTTGATTCAGCCTGTGGTTGGCCAAGTTTCTCTCGCCCTATAAGCCCCGAGGTAGCCAACTACAAGGAAGACCATTCGCACCATATGGATCGCATCGAAGTTCGTAGTCGTGTGGGCGATTCCCATCTAGGTCATGTCTTCCCAGATGGGCCAAGTGATCAGGGTGGCTTACGCTACTGTATCAATGGGGTAGCGACACGATTTGTTCCTAAAGCTGACATGGCAAAAGAGGGCTATGCTTACTTGCTTGATCAAGTGGACTGATTAGGTATTCTAAAGAATGATATTACTTACTAAAAAGAGGTTGGTTCCCCTTGGTTCTAACCTCTTTTTTAATGACAGAAGAAGATGTAAATAAGATGAAAGCCTTTTAAACCTAACATGATATGTAACCTAACCATTCAGGATAAAAAAGTGACCTTTCATTACATTTTTTAACAATTTGGGCAAAATTGTTTTACGTTTCAAATAAAAAAATAGTAGACTATAATAGTGAGAAATCTGACAAGTGTCAATATGTCCTTCTCCTTAGCTTTTGCTGGTTTTGGCGTCTGTAAACATTATTGTACTTTGTGTAATAATGAGTCTTCCCAACCTCCCAATATGATTTTATATGTCTTAACTTACCTAAACAAGACTAGCAAGAGAATACTAAGATATTTCCTTAAGAAGTAATGACAGCACTTGTTAGATTTTATGATAACATTCAGATAGTCCTAAGGACTATTTTATTGTGCGTAACCTTTGTGACGGAGATTATTATGGAATGGATGAATAAACTAATCATATTAATAGCCATTTGTGTCTTGTGGTTCTGGTCTTTTCTTTTACTTCCTAAAACAGGGGAGAAAGTAGTTTATTTTTATCATTTCCTAGCTCTCTGTGGTTTAGTCATGATTTATGGTGCCCTAGTTGATCCAGCTGGTCTCTGTGATACTTTTTTCAATATTAAACATCTATGTTTTCATTAATACATCCAGTTTGGTAATAGGTCAGGAAAATCTGAATATAATTAATCACTCATCAAAAGAAGCTTTCTGTGTATTGATAACAGTCTATCTGTTTTCAATATGCAGGAGGTTTTTTTCTGTATTATCGAGATTTAAGAATTGAAAAAGCAGTCTGACAAGACTGCTTCAGGGATATCACTGTTGTGATTCGTAACGTTTGACGATTCTATTTAAGCGCCATTGGTAACAGAGTCCACTGACGATAAGGCTGGCAATCAGGCCAATCCAGTAACTATAGGGACCGAGTCCAGTGACTTTTTCAAGTAGGAAGCCTACTGGGAAGGTGATGCCCCAGTAGGTTAGGACACCGAGATAAAAAGGCACCTTGGTATCTTTATAACCACGGAGGATTCCTTGAAGCGGAGCCGCAAAGACATCTGCCACTTGGAAGAAAAGGCTATAGGTCATGAAAATGGCTGTCATTCTCAAAAAGTCAGGCTCATGCCCATAGAGTTCTGCCAAATCATAGCGCAAGAAGTAGAGGAAAATCAAGGTAAAGATAGAAAATCCTAGGGCTGTCAATCGTCCCAGCTTGCTGTAGCTCTTGACCGCATCCATGCGTCTAGCCCCAAATTCGTAGGAAATAATGATAGCCATGGCACTGGAAATGCTGAGAGGGAAGGCGTACATGAGATTTGAGAAATTCATGGCCGCCTGGTGACTGGCAATCACTAGGGACGGATATTTAGACATAACCAAACCAACACCTGAGAAGATAGCGACCTCTGCAAAGACAGTTCCACCAATAGGAAGACCCAGTTTAAGTGCCTCAAGTAGAGCTGTTTTATCAAGGGGTTGAACCTTTTCAATGTGGTAGGGCTTAACCTTTTTATGCTTTCTGATAACCGCAATGGAAATGAGGAGAAGGGCCCAATAAGCCATTGAAGTTCCCAAACCTGCCCCTGCTCCCCCTAACTGTGGTAGACCAGCAATGCCATAGATAAGGAGGAAATTGAAGAAACCATTGAGAGGTAGGACCAAAAGCATGAGATACATGGAGAGGCGCGTGAGGCCAAGGGCATCAAGGAAGGAGCGAACCACGCTAAAGAGTAGAAGGGGAATAATCCCAAGACTTAGAAAGCGTAGATAACCAAGGGCAACCTTTCTGACCAAAGGCTCCAAACCTAAATGATTCAAAACCAATGGTGCTCCTAGAAAAACGAGGGCAAAGAGGATAAGTGATAGGCCCAAAGCCATATAAAGAAATTGATAGAAATCAGGTGCCACTCGGTCCTTGCGACCTGCCCCTAGATGGTGTCCGATAATAGGAACTAGGGCAGAGACGATACCTGTTAAAAAGGTGAAAAAAGGACTCCATAAACTCGTTGCCATGGCTACCCCCGCCAAGTGTAGGGCATCGTATTGGCCAGTCATGGTAGTGTCCACAAATGCTGCCGAGAAGTTGGCAAACTGATAAATAAGTATGGGCACAAAAATCTTGAAGAAAACAAGAAATCGCTCACGGAGAGAATGTGTTTCGTGCATTCTGTTTTCCTTTCTAAATTTTTCAAATTATATAATTATTGTACAACTGTTATCCAATAAAGTCTATAATAGACGGAAAGTTTGGTCCCATTCTCTCAAATTATCGTCATCACCAATAAAAGCCAAGTATTGGAGAATTTCTTTATGTAAAGTCTTTCCCATATTATTATCGATAAATTTATAAAGGTATGCGGCTTCTAGCTCTTTAAGATAGAGTTTTTGTAACATGAAATAATCTGGGAATTGAATAGTTTTTAGTTCGTTTAGATAGTAATCACTATCTTCTTGATTTCCGTAAAGAATGATTTGGAAAATACAACGACTGATAACATCTAAAGTGATTCGATCTAAATTATTTCTAGGATTTTTACCGAGAATTGATAGAAGTTCTTTAATGTAGATTTTTAGCGCATCTTCTGTGAAGATATCCTTTACCATATCCAGTAAATCAATATCAAGAAGTGTCCAAATATCAATCGAAAAGAAGTAGTTTTGAAGTTCTGTAGCAATATCTTGCTTAACTAGCTGGTTTTGAAGTTTTGAAACCTGACAGGTAATACAAAGACTAATCAGATAATCGCTATAATTAGTTTCTCCTAAAATGCGAAACCTTTCTGCGACTTGCTTCAGTGCTTCAAAATCTAGATTATTTGAGGCTTGATTGTATTGATTAGCAAGTTTTATGTAGGTTTCGTCCACAAGATATTCTTGTCCGAAAAACTCATTATATTCGACTTTTAGGTGTTTTAAAAGTTTGAAAAGAATATCATTTGAGAGTGATGTTTTGTTATTTTCAAAGTCCGAAATACTCGCTACAGATCCGGCCACTTGAGCGAGTCTCTGGATAGTATATTTTCTCTGTTTTCGAATCTGCTTAAATTTTTGACCTAGTTCCATATAAAATTTCCTTATCGGATTTCCGAAATTTCAATAGTTTAGTAGCATTAATAAACTAAAATAATAGTATCAAATGGAAGGAGGTAAAAGCAATGATTATTGAAAAAATAAATCAGTTGCTGTGTCACAATGATGGTTAAATTTATTAAGCTACTTCCTAAAAAGGGCATTGTACTTTATATCATTTTTGCACTTCTTTATTCCTGTCAAGGAATTGTTATTCCTGTAATTATCCAGATGGCAGGTCATTTAGATAGCGGTAATAGTCGGGATTTAATAGTTTTTACTTTTTCGGGTATTTCTCTTTGGGTGGCTGTGTACGCTTTTATGTATATAGAGAATATTCTGCTTCGTTCTATTATTAGGGCGTTTAATGTAAGACTATCAGGGAATATTTTGAAGAATTATGCTGTCTTTCCTAAAAAGAACTCTGATTCTGAGCTTTGCTCACTCTTGACACAAGATCTTGGAATCGTAGACCAGGAGTTCCTTCAATCATTTCTTATTTCACCAGTGTGGGGTGCCTCTGTCCTAGTATCTGTTATTTATCTGCTCAAACAAAATCTTATTGTGGGTAGTCTTTTTACTGTAGGTGCTTTTCTGATGATTTTGCCTCAGTTTATATTTAAGCGAAAATTAAAAGAATCGGGAGAATTACTAAGTAGCTCAAAAGAGAAGCATTTAAGAGCTATCACAGACTTTGGTAAGGGGATTGAAACGATTATTTGCAACCAGGCAGAAAAAGAAAATGTAAGGCAAACTCTCGTAACCCTTGGTGAGATGGAGAAGACACAATTTAAATATTATACACTTCAGAATTTAGTTATGTTTTGGACAGGACCTCTGAAAGCTATCGGCTTGATTGGACCGTTTGTGATTGGTCTTGTAATGAAACAAAATTCAATCACTACACTTATTGCTATGATGTCTGCATCAACATATCTTATTAACCCCTTACAACAAATTCTGGAGGCTATTGCAAGTATTCAATCAAGTCAAGTGATAAAAGATAAATTATTGACATTTGGAAGTGAGACAGAAATTCCCTCAAAAGGGTATCACATACATACTTTAGAAGAAATTCAGTTAAAAAACGTCACTAAATCTTATGATAATCAAGAGATTTTTCGAGATGTTACGGTTACTTTTTCATTGTCTCAGCATAATCTTATAGTTGGTGATAGTGGTATTGGGAAAACAACACTTTTTAGGTTAATATCAGGGCAAGATAAGGCATATAGTGGGGAAATCATTTTTAAAAGCATTGATGGAAGGGAGCTGACTCCAAATTTAGATAATATTGCAATTATTCATCAAAATCCCTATGTCTTTCATACAAGTGTGCGACATAATCTAACTCTTTATCAAGATTATTCTGAATTAGTACTCATTTCAACACTAAAAAAGGTTGGACTATGGGAGGCTTGTTGTCACCAATTAGACTATGAATTAACTGGAGATAACTTTTCAGGTGGTCAAATCATAAAACTGGAGATTGCACGTGCTATTTTGAGAGGCAAGCAGGTTTTACTTGCGGATGAGATGATGGCTTCTTTAGATGCAGCAAGTTCTAGAGAAATAAGAAATGTCTTGAAACAGTTGCCTAATAGTCTTATTGAAATTGCCCATCATTACAATCTGGAAGATTACGATGCTGTCTATAGAATTGAAAATAAGTCAATCGTAAGAATTAAATAGTACGAGCTACTTTCAGTAAAAGTTAGACAGAGTAGTTGCTTAGTCTTTTCTTTCGATTTACAAACTTGAAGATTTTAATTTCAAAGAAAAACACCTAAGTCAAGCGACTCAGGTGTTCTTGTATTTTTTTATTTTTTCTTATGGTTCAAAATGGCATTGAGGACGATGGCAAGCAAGCTTGCGACCACGATACCGTTTGAGAAGAACATTTGGAAAGCATTTGGTAGGCTGTTGAAGAGGTTGCTGCCGTTAAGACCAACCCCTGCAGCGATTGATACCGCAGCAATCAAGAAGTTGTGTTCGTTGTTGGCGAAATCAACACGCGCCAAGATTTGCATCCCTTGGATAGAAACAAAACCGAACATGACAAGCATAGCGCCACCAAGGACTGGGCTTGGGATGATTTGTGCCAAGGCACCAAACTTAGGAAGGAGTCCAAGAAGAACAAGAAAACCAGCTGCATAGTAGATTGGCAAGCGAGTCTTAATACCTGACAACTTCACAAGACCAACGTTTTGTGAAAAACCAGTGTATGGGAAGGTGTTAAAGAGTCCACCAAGGAGAACAGCCAAACCTTCAGCGCGGTATCCGTTACGAAGTCGAGTGCTATCGAGTGGTTCTTTGGTGATATCAGAGAGGGCCAAGTAAACCCCAGTTGATTCAACCATAGACACAGTAGCGATAATACACATCATAATGATTGATGACAACTCAAACTTAGGTACCCCGAAGTAGAATGGCGTTGGCACGTGGACAATAGGTGCCGCAGCTACTGGTGAGAAATCAACCAAGCCCATGCTTGCTGCGATAGCAGTACCGACAACCAAACCAATCAAGATTGAGATAGATTTGATAAATCCTTTAGTGAAAATATTAACTACAAGGATGATAAGAACGGTGATAGCGGCAAGGAAGAGGCTTTGACCAGTTGGTTTATCAACATTGTTTCCCATATTTCCGATAGCGACAGGGATGAGGGTCAAACCAATAGTTGTGATGACTGATCCCGTAACGATAGAAGGGAAGAGATTGGCCACTTTTGAAAAGACGCCAGAAACGAGGATAACATAAATCCCTGAAACGATAAGGGCACCAAACATAGCACCGCTACCGTGCTTCTCACCAATCATAATCAGTGGTGCCACTGACTGGAAGGCAACCCCAAGAACAACTGGAAGACCGATACCGAAGTATTTATTAAGTTGAAGTTGGAGGAAGGTTGCTACACCACACATGAAAATGTCGGTTGAAATCAAGTAGGTTAATTCATGAGCTGAATATCCCAAAGCACCAGCAATCATGATTGGAACCAAGATTGATCCCGAGTACATGGCAAGTAGGTGTTGCAGTCCTAGGACCGCTGCCTGCGAGTGTTTCTCTTTATTTTGCATTAGATGTCTGCCTCCTTAAATACGACCTGACCATTTTCAAAACGATCCAAACGAGCAAGTGAAACGACTGGGTAGCCAGCTTCTTCCAGAAGGGCACGACCATCTTGAAAAGATTTCTCAATAACGATACCAACCGCTTCGACGTGTGCACCAGCTTCTTCGATGATTTGAATCAAGCCTTTGGCAGCTTGGCCGTTAGCTAGGAAGTCATCAACGATGAGGACCTTATCTTCAGGAGTGAGGAACTTGCTTGCGATAGAGACAGTACTAGTCACCTGCTTAGTGAAGGAGTAGACCTCAGCAGTGAGAATCCCTTCATTCATGGTGATATTTTTAGCCTTCTTCGCAAAAATCATAGGGACATCCAAGGCTTCAGCAGTATAGAGGGCTGGAGCAATACCAGATGCCTCGATAGTCACCACCTTGGTGATGCCTGCATCCTTGAACTTTTCAGCAAAGACCTTTCCAATCTCACGCATGAGGTCAAAGTCCACTTGGTGAGTGAGGAAAGAGTCAACTTTGAGGATGTTCTCCCCAAGGACATTCCCATCTTTGAGAATGCGGTCTTCCAGTAATTTCATATTACCTCCTATAAAAAATATAACTAAAGTGTATTTTGATTTTCCCAGATTCTATTAAGACTCTGACAAAGATCAAAACCATCGAATAACAGAAAAAGGCTTGCAAAGCAAGCCTTTAAAATCATAAAAAGACGGTAAAATCTTTTTATGACTTTCTGACTTACTCATTGTTAGGTGTTACGGCACCTTGTAGAAACGTCACGCCGATTCGTGACATAAATAAGTAATGTTCTCATTGTTCGATGAAGCTGTCGTTGGTTGATGATAAACCAACATCAACTCTATTATAATACTATATTTTCTTTGAAGACTCAAAGGATTTTTCCTATGAAAACGCACTATTTTAAAAGTTGGAAAATTCAATCTAACATTATTGTAAGATTTGCTGATAATGGTCGTTTCTTATAGCATTTCTGTTATAATAGTGGGAAATGAAAGAGGTAGAGTTATGCATAAGATTTTATTAGTGGAGGACGACGAGGTTATCCGTCAACAAGTCAAAAAAATACTAGAACAGTGGGGTTACGAAGTTGTTCTTGTTGAAGATTTCATGGAAGTATTATCTATTTTTGTAAAAGTAGAACCCCACTTGGTTCTTATGGATATTGGTTTACCTCTATTCAACGGTTATCATTGGTGTCAGGAAATTCGTAAGGTCTCCAAGGTGCCTATTATGTTCTTGTCTTCCAGAGATCAGGCCATGGATATTGTTATGGCAATCAACATGGGTGGGGACGACTTTGTGACTAAACCTTTTGACCAAAATGTTCTCCTAGCAAAAATTCAAGGGCTTTTGCGTCGTTCTTATGAGTTTGGTAAGGATCAGAGTCTCTTGGAATATATGGGTGTGATTCTGAACCTTAAGGCCATGGATTTGGTTTATCAGGGAGAGGTCGTTTCTTTGACAAAGAATGAGTTTCAGATTTTACAAGTTCTTTTCGATCATGCTGGTAATATCGTTAGTCGGGAAGACCTCATGAAGGAGCTTTGGAATAGTGACTTCTTTATTGATGACAATACCTTATCTGTAAATGTAGCTCGTTTACGTAAGAAGTTAGAGGCAGTGGGTTTGAAGGATTTTATTGAAACCAAGAAAGGTGTTGGCTACGGGTTGCGTCATGATGGGTAAGTGTCAATTTATCAAATACCATATTAGGTCTCGTCTGACTTTCTATCTTTTGTTAGCCTTTAATGGAATCATATTGGTCTTGTTTGCCTTTTTATTTGAAGAGGAGGCAGATATTCTTTATTACGCCTTGACCATAATGACATTTGTGACTATCATTATGGTTATTTGGGACTTGGTTAGGTCCTATCACTCTTATAACTTAGCCTTTCTCTATGAGGAAATCACACCATCAAGTCCTTTAGAATTTTACCTAACCCAAACTTTGGAAAGTGCTAGGGAGAGCCAGATGTCTCAGACTGAGGAGGAGCGCAAGCGCTATACAGATTTGATGGACTACTATACGCTTTGGGTACATCAAATCAAGACGCCAATAGCAGCCAGTCAATTATTGCTTCAGGATGTTACGGATAGTAAAACGAGGGCTCTCTTGGAGCAAGAGGTATTCAAGATTGATTCTTACACCAATTTGGTTTTGCAGTATTTACGTTTAGAGAATTTCCATGATGATTTGCAGTTGAGGCAGGTTACATTAGAACCCTTGGTTAAAGAAGTTGTTAGAAAACATAGTCTTTTCTTTATTCAAAAAGGATTGACTATTAATCTACATGACTTAGATGTTAAGGTCGTTTCAGATGAAAAATGGCTCTTGGTTATCATAGAGCAGGTCTTGTCAAATAGTTTGAAGTACACAAAAAGTGGTGGTATTGAAATTTACTTCAAAGATAACTGGCTTCATCTTAAAGATTCTGGGATTGGTATTAAAAATAGTGATATTCTACGGGTTTTTGAGCGTGGCTTTTCAGGTTATAATGGCCGACTGACTCAGCAGTCCTCTGGGTTAGGTCTCTATCTTTCTAAGAAAATTGCTGATCAGCTTGGACATGATATTAGTATTAGCTCCCAAGTAGGCCAAGGAACCACAGTCTCCATTCATTTTCAAAAGCAGAAGTTGGCTATTGATTAATAACTTACAAAAGTGTAAGAAATATGACCACAAATGAAAGCAAGGGTTATGGTTGAGACCTTGCTTTTTCTATAAAATGGTATCAGAAGTTAAGTAAGAGGTTCCTAAAATCTCTTCCAAATCTATTAAATAAAGGAGCTTATTATGGCGTTACTAGATGTTCAACATGTTAAAAAAATCTATAAAACACGTTTCAAAGGAAATCAGGTTGAAGCCCTTAAAGATATCCATTTCACGGTTGAAAAGGGTGAGTATGTTGCAATCATGGGTGAATCTGGCTCAGGAAAATCGACCTTGCTCAACATCCTTGCCATGCTTGATAAACCAACAGCAGGGCGTGTCTATCTTAGTGGTATGGACACAGCAACCATCAAAAATAAGGATGCTTCCAGTTTTCGTCGTGAAAAATTAGGGTTTGTTTTCCAAGATTTCAACCTTTTGGATACCCTATCTGTTAAAGATAATATCTTACTACCTTTGGTCCTTTCTCGACGCCCACTTAAGCAAATGATGACACAAGTAGAAGCTATAAGTCGTCAATTGGGAATTCATTCCCTACTAGAGAAGTACCCTTATGAAATTTCAGGTGGACAAAAGCAAAGGGTGGCGGTTGCGCGTGCAATCATCACTAAACCAGAAATCCTCTTAGCAGATGAGCCAACAGGTGCCCTGGATTCCAAATCTTCAGCAGCTCTCTTGGATGTCTTTGATGCTATCAATGACAGTGGTCAGACCATTCTTATGGTAACTCACTCGACAGCGGCTGCCAGTCGTGCACAGCGTGTTCTATTCATTAAGGATGGTATTCTATATAATCAAATCTTCAAAGGTAATAAGTCTGAACATCAAATGTTCCAAGAAATTTCCGATACACTGACAGTAATGGCAAGTGAGGTGAACTAATATGTTTCTTCTGACCAATAGACTGGCTTTGTCCAATCTCATAAAAAATCGTAAGCTTTATTATCCATATGCTTTAGCAACAATTCTGACTATTGCCATTACCTATATTTTTACATCTTTAACGCTTAATCCACATCTGGATGACTTAACTGGGGCAGATTCTATCAAGGCGGTTTTGGGTATGGGACTTGGAATTGTCGCCCTATCTTCTGGAATTATTGTTCTTTATGCCAACAGCTTTGTCATGAAAAATCGTTCAAAGGAGCTTGGTCTCTATAGTGTGCTAGGCTTAGAGAAACGTCATCTCTTTAGTATGATTCTAAAAGAAACGGTGATTTTGGGTTTTGTGACTCTGCTTCTAGGTATTGGTGTGGGGGCACTATTCGATAAACTCATTTATGCTTTTCTTCAAAGGCTTATCGGTGAAAGTACTGGTTTGGTTTCGACCTTTCAAGTAATGACAATTCCTATTGTTCTTGTCATCTTTGCTTGTATTTTTAGTTTGTTGGTTTTGATAAATGGTTTACGATTGCTACGGCTAAATCCTTTACAATTAACTAAAGATGGCCTTAAGGGTGAAAAAAAGGGACGGTTACTAGTTATTCAGACCTTTTTGGGGCTTGGGTCTATGGGGTATGGTTACTACCTTGCTCTCTCTGTTAAGGATCCAGTAATAGCTATTATGAGTTTTTTCTTGGCTGTTTTACTAGTTATTCTAGGAACTTATCTTCTCTTTAATGCCGGGACAACAGTCGTTCTGCAACTCTTGAAAAAGAAGAAAAGCTATTATTACAAGCCTAATAATATGATTTCCATTTCCAACCTTGTCTTTCGGATGAAGAAAAATGCAGTTGGTCTGGCGACTATTGCTATCCTCTCAAGTATGGTTTTGGTGACGCTTGTAGGAGCTGCAAGTATCTATGCTGGGAAAAAAGACTATATAGCGAGTGTTGCTCCACATGATTACTCAGTTACAGGGACGAATGTAGATTTAACAAGCACACAGAAGATTATGGATGATTTCTTAGCACAGTCGGGAAATCAGGTAAATGAAAAAGCAGAAGTAACTTACCTCTACTTTGGTATCAAAGAACAAGAAAAAAATAAGCTAACCATCTTTCCTGAGAATGAAAGAAAAGTTTTACCAAAATCAATTTTTCTTGTCTTCTCACAAGCTACTTATAAACAATTAACAGGTAAAGACCTCAATTTGGCTTCAAACCAAGTCGGCTTGTACAGTAAAAGTAAAACGTTGAAGGATCAAAAGAGTTTGTCTTTCAATGGTCAAACCTACCAGATTCAGGATGACCTTAATGACTTTATTAAGGGTAAAGTACCCAATATCTTTACAATCATAGTTTCTGATTATAACTACCTTGTCGTTCCTGATATGGATGATTTTAAAGAAAGTATCAAAGGAACAGCAACCACTCAAGCTACCTATGTTGGTGTTAATGTCAAAGACCCTTCACATGATGCCAAGAAAAATTCAGATTTGTTAGACAAAATCACGGATAAAGAAACACAACAGTTAGCTGGACAAACTACTGGCCTCCCTAAGTCTTACTTCACTGCAAATAGCCGATATGATGCAGAAGGCATGGTAAATGGCTTTGTTGGTGGAACCTTCTTTATCGGCATCTTCCTATCCATCATCTTCATGCTTGGAACAGTTCTCGTGATTTACTATAAACAGATTTCTGAAGGTTATGAGGATCGTGAGCGTTTTGTTATTCTTCAAAAGATTGGTTTGGATGATCAACAAGTCAAGAAAACCATTCGTAAGCAAGTTCTTACCGTCTTCTTCCTTCCTTTGATTTTTGCCTTTATTCACTTGGCCTTTGCCTATCATATGCTCAGTTTGATTGTCCGTATTATTGGGGTTTTCAACCCAAGTCTTATGTTAGTGGTCACAATCATTGTTTGTGGCGTCTTCTTCCTAGCCTATGTCTTGGTTTTTGCCCTTACTTCACGTTCATATCGTAGAATCGTATCAATGTAACTGACCTAGAGTCTAGCTTCAAACTAGGCTCTATTTTTTTATGCTATAATAGATGACAGAATTATAAATCATCGGAGAAAACACATGTCACAGACCATTGATGTCAAACGTTACGAGGAATTGGCACGTCAAAAGCAGGGGGAGCACCGTAAATTTCTAGCACAACTCAAGAAGAAAGCCCCTAAAAATTTAGATAAGATTGTTCAGCAGGTACACAATGAAGTTTTTCAAGAGATTGATTGTGTCCAGTGTGCCAATTGTTGTAAGACGCTAGGACCAGATTTCACAGAGCAGGACATTACTCGTATCGCCAAGCATTTTCGGATGAAGTTACCTGCCTTTGAGGAGATGTACTTGCAGGTAGATGAGGATGGCGACAAGGTCTTCAAGTCTATGCCTTGTCCATTCTTAGGGCCTGATAATCTCTGTGACATCTATGATGTCCGTCCTAAGGCTTGTGCCGCCTTTCCTCACACGGATCGTAAGAAAATCTATCAGATCAATCATCTGACTATTAAAAATACGCTTTTCTGTCCAGCAGCCTACCTTTTTGTGGAAAAACTCAAGGATAGGATTTAGAAAGGAACTGTTATGAGACGCTTTAATGCAGGTGTTATCACCCTAATTATCATTGCTGCCTATTTTATCGCGACAGCTTTTATTCCAGATCTTTATTTGGCCTTTAATTATAAGTTGATTTTGGCCTTGCTTTTTGTGCTTTTGAGTTGGCAATCTAAGGGGAAATTTCTCTTTTTCTTGGGAATGGCTTTTCTATCGACCTATATCCATGACCTCTTTAGATTGGACTATTCAGAATGGACCCTCTTTGTAGGGATTCTTATCTTGGGAATTGCAGTGGACCGTTTGAGCAAGCCAAGTTATAAAAAGAACTTCTCTTACAAGGTTTCTAAAGAACATGAGCGAGAGATTTTTGCTAAGACCTTATTTTCAGAGTCTGTTCAGGTGGTGACTTCACAAAACCTCGAAACTGTCTATGCCAATGCCGATTTTGGACGTTTGACTTTAGATTTGCGTCAGGCTCAGTTTATGACGGACCGACCTCAGATTGTGGTTCAGGCCAATTTTTCTCATGTTGTCATTCGAGTGCCTAAGGATTGGCAAGTGGATACACATGGGCTTCATACAAGCCTAGCAGGAGTGAAAGGCTACGATAGTCTGGGAGAGCGAGACTTGTCTAGCACTACAGTTTCTCTAACAGGCTCAGTATCCTTTGGACAGGTAACTGTCAAACATTGAAAAATGATGAAAGGGCGAAAGCTCTTTTTTTCTTGCAATTCCTTCTTATATAACATTGAATACGTTTACAAATAGTGCTATACTGATAGTGAAAATAATTGGAAAATTGCAATCATTTCTTTAGAAAGGAGTCTTCTTATGCAACGGTTTAATCTTCGGTCTTTCTTATTGCTTTTACTAGCAGCTTGTTTTATCGCTAGTGCCTTTATTCCAGATTTTTGGATCATGGTCAATTATAATCTGGTTTTCTTCGTGGCCTTCTTTTGTTTTGGTATCCTGAATAGGCGGCCTCTCCTCGTTTTTCTTGGTTTGGCCTTCTTATCACCCTATGTTCATGACTTGTTAAACCTTGATTTTGCACAGTGGAATCTCTTTAGCGGTATCTTTCTCATTGGTTTGGCCTTAGAGCTTTTTTATGGTCGTAGTCAAAAGAAGGGTCTCACTAAAGACTATAAGGTTAATAAGAATGACCAAGAGGGACCTCATATTTCTGTTAAGACCTATATGGCTGAGGATAGGTATCGTATCTATTCTCAAGAAGTCGAAACGATTGATATGAATCTAGCTTTTGGTGAGCTTTGGTTGGATTTGAGTCAGGCCAAATTTGCGTCAGATCGGGTAGCTGTTCATCTTGATGCAAAGTTTGGTGAAGTTCATATCCGACTTCCTCACGGCTGTGTCATGGATACCACTGGAATTTCACATCCTCTGTCATCTGTGAAGGTGGATCGTTTCGAATCTGATTTCGAGCAAGTTGAAACGAGACTTCATCTGAGCGGAAGTCTCTTCTGTACGGAGTTGGAAGTGGAGTATTAAGGGAAGTCCAATGATGTCAGCGATATTGTCAAGCATGGCATCTATATAAAAGAAAGGAAAGCATTGATGGGTGAGACAGTTATTCAGGTTTCTTCTCTTGGGAAACGTATCAAGGGAAAGACCATTTTAGAGGAGATTAGTTTTGAAATAAACAAGGGCGATTGTGTGGCCTTGATTGGACCTAATGGGGCAGGTAAGACTGTCTTGATGTCCTGTATTCTTGGCGATAAAAAACCGAGCAGTGGTCAGGTCCTCATTGATGGTAAGGCAGGTAAGGCCAAAAATAAAATTGCGGTTCTACTTCAGGAAAATACCATTCCAAATAGTTTGAAAGTGGAAGAGCTAATTGCCTTCTTCCAATCTATTTCTGATAATCCCTTGACCAATCAAGAGGTGCAAGAGCTTCTGCAATTCAAGGAAGACCAGTATCAGCAGTTTGCGGACAAACTCTCTGGTGGGCAAAGACGTCTTCTGGCTTTTGTCCTTTGTTTGATAGATAAGCCCCAAATCCTCTTTTTGGATGAGCCGACAGCGGGTATGGATACCTCCACTCGTCAGCGTTTCTGGGAGATTGTCAATAACTTGAAAAAAGCTGGGACAACTATCCTCTATTCCTCTCACTATATCGAAGAAGTGGAACACACGGCTGACCGTATCTTAGTCCTCCATCGAGGGAAACTTATCAGAGATACCACGCCATACGCTATGCGACACGAAGAAAAGGAGAAGCAGGTCACTCTTCCAAGTAGCTTTGTTAGCATTGTTCACGGACTATCAGACATCTATGAAATTACTGAAAAGAGGGATGTCATCAGCTTCATGACCAAAGATATCGAAAAGGTATGGCAAATACTCGAAAAATCGGGCTGTGGAATTTCTGATATTGAAATTCAAAATAAAACACTTTTGGATAGCCTATTTGATTCAACAAGGGAGGACAAGGCATGAAAGCATTACTAAAAATTGAATGGATTAAAACGTGGCGAAGTTGGCCAGTCTTTATCATGGGAATCGGCATGCCTGTTGGCTTTTTCCTACTTTTCTCAAGTATTGTCTCAACACCAAATCCCGAGGCTCAAAAAGATTTTTTGCTGTCTTATATGTTAACCATGACTGGCTTTTCCATGTCTAGCTTTGGTTTATTTACCTTCCCTTATATGTTGCAAGAGGACCAAACGGAGCACTGGTTGACCTATATCGAGCATTCTAAAATCAGTATCTCAGCATATTATCTTTCTAAAATCTTTCGTGTTTTGCTGAATTTTATGGTTGCTATCATTGTGACCTTTTGTGTGGGAGCTTTTGTTCGAGATGTTGAGTTGCCTTTGTCAGGTTGGCTAGGGTCAGGTGCTCTCTTACTCTTGTCAAGTCTGGTTTTTCTAGCTTTTGGTTTGCTTATCGCTCAGATTAAATCTCAACAAATTATGTCTGTCGTAGCAAACATCACCTATCTTGGCCTGGCTATCGTGGGTGGGTCATGGATGCCTATTTCCATGTTTCCAAAGTGGGTTCAGAGCATTTCTGAGTGGACGCCTGTCTATCATGTCAATGAGTTGGTTGTTAATTTTGCAAAGGACGGGAAATTTTCATGGAAATCACTTTTGTTTATTTTGGCTTATACTGTAGTAGCAACAGGGCTTGCGCTCTTTATCAAGTCTCATAGAGAAAGTGATCGAGGTTAAAGGAGAAATAATGGATATTTGGCAGAAAATGTATGAAAAGGCTCAATCCTTGTATCAGCCACAGGAAGTCTCAGACTTTGTCTATGCTAGACACGTTGTGGCTGCTGTTGAGGCTGAAGATGGGCAAATTTTCACAGGCTTTTGTATGGAAGGGACTTGTGGTGTTTTCCATCTATGTGCTGAAAGGGCTGCCCTTTTCAATATGTATCAAGAATCTGGTCAAACTAAGGTTAAGCGAATTATCGCCTTTCGTGACCAACCACCTCATGGTGGACCATCTGGCATGCCTTGTGGGGCTTGTCGCGAATTTCTAATGGAACTGCACCCCGACAATCGTAACTTGGAATTTATGGTTGACTACGAAACGCGTCAAACCATTACTTTGGGTGAATTATTGCCACTATGGTGGGGAGAAGAACGGGCTCAACAGTTTGAAGAAAAGTCGCAAGACAAGGCTTAACGTTTATAGAAATCACAAAATCCTCACATCTTAAGTGTGAGGGTTTATTTTTTTGGAATTAATTTCAGAAAATTCAAAATTTACCTTGAAATTCAAAATGAAAGTGCTATACTATTCTGTGAAAATAGAAAGAAGGTTTCATTATGGAGTCACTTGTATCTTTTAGTAAATGGCTCAGCAAATGGTTTACTGTAGCTGTTATCCTTTGGGCGGCCTTTAACTATGCCCTTCCCGCAACTAGTAGTTGGGTCATTCCAAATACGGCTTATCTGCTTGGTTTGATTCTCTTTGGTATGGGACTTACCTTGACCACTGAAGATTTTAAACGTATTGTTAAGCGTCCAATTCCAGTTGTCCTTGGGACTGTTGCCCACTATGTCATCATGCCTGGTTTGGCTTGGTTGCTTTGTATGATTTTCCATCTTAAGGGTGCGACAGCAGCAGGGGTTATACTTGTTGGCTCTTGTCCAAGTGGGACTTCATCTAGTGTCATGGCCTTCCTTTCAGGTGGGGATGTTGCCTTGGATGTCTCTATTGAAACCCTCTCAACTCTCTTGGCACCACTCATGATTCCAACCCTCTTGTCATTCTTGGCTGGTCAGTACGTGAGTGTCCCTGCCCAAAGCCTCTTCCTTAGTACCTTGCGTATCGTGGTTGTCCCTATTATCTTGGGTGTACTCGTTCACTCAATCTTTGGTAAAAAAATTGATGCCATCATCAAAATTATGCCTTTGATTTCTCAAGCTGCCATCCTATTGATCGTTGGAGCAGTGGTTTCTGCCAACCATGCTAATATTTTTACAGCAGCGACAGCCCTTGTCATTCCAGTCGTTATGCTCCATAACCTTTGTGGTTATGCCCTTGGTTTTGGATTTTCAAAAATCCTTGGTTTGGAAGAACCCCAACAAAAAGCCATTACCTTCGAAGTGGGAATGCAAGACTCAAGTCTTGGAGCAACCCTTGCTATGAAATATTTCGTGCCACAAGCTGCTATCCCATCAACTATCTTTAGTATTTGGCACAATATCTCAGGTTCCATCCTCTCATCATGGTGGAAGAACCATTCAAAAAATAATTAATAAGATAATGAAAAGCTGACCTTGGGTCGGCTTTTTTTCTTGATACAGAATTTTAAGATTTTCTCCAAAAAGATTGTTATGTCATGCTTTGAAGAATTTTTAGCTCATGGTTCATTTGAAATAGTTTATCTATCTCTTGGGTCTGACCTTAGGTCGGCTTTTTTACGTCACATGACAAATGTCATGTCATGTCATGACATCTGGTGCTAAAAAGAGAATGACCAAAAAGATATACTTTAGTCATAACTTAGAAATAATAAAAAACGAAAGAGGTCATCTCATGAAAATCAAAACATCTTACCTTATCTACGCTGTTATCGGAACTGTCTTTGCTGGACTTAGCATGTTTACTGACATCTTTGAAAAAGGGAACTTTGAAGCTATCTTCTCAAATTTGGGTATGATTATTGGCTTGTCTATCTCAGCTTACATTCTTATCACTATGGCTAAAAGTTTTATCGACCTTGTCATTAATGAATTGAAAAACTAGGAGGCCCAGTATGAAATTATTGAAAATACTAAGCATCATACTCCTAGCGGTAATTTGGACCATCCTCTTTGCCTATGTCCTACTTCATGGCAGCAGTGATATTCTCTACAGTGTCATGGGGGTATCTGTTGCAGCTTGTTATGTCTTTTTAGCCTTTTACCAAAAGAAAGGAAATCACACACATGAGTGAAGCAATCCTTCAAGTCACAAATCTTGTCAAAAAAATCAAAGGAAAAACAATTTTAGACCATATTAGCTTTGAGGTGGGACAAGGAGACTGTCTTGCCTTAATCGGGCCCAACGGTGCTGGTAAAACGACCTTAATGTCCTGCATTCTTGGTGATAAGAAAGCCAGTAGCGGTCAAGTCTTTATCAAGGGCAAAAAGGGTAAAGCACAAGATCAAATTGCTGTTCTCCTTCAAGAAAATACCATTCCCTCACAATTAAGAGTTAAGGAACTGATTGCATTTTTCCAAGATATTTCTGAAAATGGCTTATCCAAAGAAGAGATTCAAGCACTCTTACAATTCAAAGACGACCAGTATCAGCAGTTTGCGGACAAACTCTCGGGCGGACAAAAACGTCTTCTTGCCTTTGTTCTCTGTCTTATTGGCAAGCCTGACATTCTGTTTTTAGATGAGCCGACAGCAGGGATGGACACTACGACACGCCAACGCTTTTGGGAAATCATCAATGATTTGAAAAAGTCAGGTGTGACCATTCTCTATTCGTCCCACTATATCGAAGAAGTCGAGCACACAGCTGATCGCATTTTGGTTCTTCATCAGGGAAAACTCATCAGGGATACTACGCCACATGCTATGCGTAGTGAGGAAAAGGAAAAGCAAGTCACCTTACCAAGTCGCTTTGCGCCAAGTCTTGACAAACTGGCAGCAATTTATGATGTGACTGAAAAACGTGATGTAGTAATCTTTATGACTAAAGATATTGAAAGTATTTGGAGTAGTTTGCAAGCTCTAGGCTGTCGCATTTCTGACATTGAAATTCAAAACAAGACACTTTTAGATAGCCTATTTGATAGCACAAGGGAGGACAAGTCATGAAAGCACTACTTAAAATCGAATGGATAAAAACATGGCGCAGTTGGCCAGTCTTCATCATGTCCATCGGAATGCCCGTCGGATTCTTCCTCTTGTATTCAGGTATGGAAATGAGTCCTGACCCTGAATCACAAAAAGCCTTTATCTTGTCTTATATGTTGACCATGACTGGATTTTCTATGTCTAGCTTTGGTTTCTTTACCTTCCCCTACATGCTTAGAGAGGATCAAACCGATCACTGGTTAACTTACATCGAACATTCAAAAATCAGTATTCAATCCTATTACCTCTCTAAAATCTTTCGAGTTCTTATGAACTTTATGGTAGCTATCCTAGTGACTTTCTGTGTGGGAGCTTTTGTGCGTGATGTTGAGATGCCATTCTCACATTGGCTCGGTTCAGGTGCTCTGTTACTCTTGTCGAGTCTAGTCTTTCTATCCTTTGGCTTGCTCCTGGCCCAAATTAAATCTCAACAAATCATGGCTATCGTCGGAAATATCGTCTTTCTTGGGCTCGCTATTATCGGTGGCTCTTGGATGCCAGTAACCATGTTTCCAAAATGGGTTCAGCACATTTCTGAGTGGACACCCATCTATCATATCAATCAATTGGTAGTCAATTTTGCGAAAAAAGGTGAATTTTCATGGAAATCACTCATTTTTATCTTGGTCTATGCTACAATAGCTACAGGCTTAGCCCTTTTTATCAAATCTTACAGAGAAAGTGACCATGTTTAGAACTTACCAGAAAAATGATTTCGCTTATTTTGTTAGTCTTATTTTCCTTGTCTTCCCAGTATTGGGAGTCCTTGGTGGGTATTATCCAGTTTGGACCCTAGTTTTGACAGGACTGTTTACCATCGCTTATCTCCTTATGGTGTATTTGAAAAAGGCCTATAGCAAGTGGATTCCCTTTCTGTGGTTTTACACTCTAGCTTACATTATCTTTATGTCCATAACCTTCCAGGGGGGCATGATGTGGTTTGTTTTTTTCAACGTCAATCTTCTCGTTTGGCGCTTTGAGGATAGTATATCATCTTATCGTTTCTTTTCCTTTCTAGTGACACTCTTGATTTTGACGTCATCATCCTTCCTATTGAGAGACGACTTGAGTACTCACCTCATGTCTATGGCTATTCTCCTCTTTTCGTTGGGAATGTACTATTTTCAAAACCGTATACGTCAGGAGAGAAAGATGGAAGAAGCCAACCGTACCATCAATATCCTATCAGCTGAAAATGAACGTAATCGTATTGGTCGTGACTTGCACGATACCTTGGGACACACCTTTGCCATGATGAGTCTCAAAACCGAGTTGGCTCTAAAACAGATGGACAAGGAGCAGTATGATGCTGCTAGAAAGAATCTGGAAGAATTGAACCAAATTAGCCGTGACTCCATGTACGAGGTGCGTGAGATTGTCAATCAGCTCAAGTACCGAACTGTAGCTGAGGAGTTGCTAGAACTTGAGCGGCTCTTTGACCTATCGGATATCGTCTTGACCGTGGACAGCAGTCTTGACTTAGACAGCCTGTCACCAGTTACTCAGTCTACCTTATCTATGGTACTTCGTGAACTGGCCAATAATGTCATTAAACATAGTCAGGCTGATAGCTGTCAGATTCGTCTAAGTCGTCATCATGGGATTGTTTTAGAGTTTGAAGATGATGGTTGTGGCTTTGAGGAAGTCACTGGACAAGAACTACACAGTATTAGAGAGCGCCTCAGTTTGGTAGATGGAGAGTTGGAAATTCTGTCTCAATCGCATCCAACAACCATTCGTGTGCATTTGAAAGAGGGAGGAAAAGCATGAAATTATTAGTCGCCGAAGACCAGTCAATGTTGAGGGACGCCCTCTGCCAACTTCTCATGCTGGAGGACGATGTCGAGGAGGTCCATGCGACCAGTGATGGCCAAGAAGCCATTGCTCTCTTGGAAAAAGAAGAGGTAGACGTGGCCATTTTAGACATTGAAATGCCAGTTAAAACAGGCCTTGATGTTCTTGAGTGGATCCGTGCCAACCAAAGAGAAACGAAGGTCGTTATAGTGACCACCTTCAAACGAAAAGGCTATTTCAAACGAGCCCTTGCAGCCCACGTGGATGCCTACGTGCTCAAAGAGCGTTCCATCAGTGACCTCATGGCGACCATTCATACCGTCCTAGCAGGTCAAAAGGAGTACTCGCCAGAGCTGGTTGAAGGTGTCGCCTTTGACAATAATCCACTCAGCCAACGCGAACAAGAAGTCTTGGCCATGGTTGCCCAAGGGTCAACCAACCAAGAAATCGCCGAAAGTCTCTTTCTCTCAAACGGAACCGTCCGAAATTACATGACAGCCATCCTGACCAAACTCGATGCAGGCAACCGAACAGAAGCCGTCCGCATTGCCAAAGAAAAAGACTGGTTGGGGTGAGGAGAAGTTTATAAAAGAAATTTTATTAATTAAGGGTCACCATATGGTGGCTTTTTTGTGGCTTATAATCTATCTAAACATTCACAAGCAAGAATGAGAGAAGTTTAAATGAGCCTCTACAGGAATATGTAGAGGCTTTGATGAATTATTGAATTGTGTCATTTTGTTTAGTGAATTAGACAGATTTTTTTGATTTTTTCAAGTATCAAAACTATTTTCTCTTTTGAGAGAATAACACTTGGTTTCCTTTTTTAACTGCTTTATAATAGAGTAATACTAAGGTCTTCTGCTGTGATAAAGAAGGGAGATTTTAGGAGATGAGAAATTGGCTTTTTGTGTTTAGAGGACACGGTTTGTTGATTTTTTACTGTAGGAGATAGATATGGCAATGATAGAAGTGAAACATCTTCAGAAAAATTTTGTGAAGACAGTCAAGGAACCGGGGGTGAAGGGGGCTTTGCGTTCCTTTATTCATCCTGAAAAGCAGACCTTTGAAGCGGTCAAGGATTTGACCTTTGAGGTGCCCAAGGGGCAGATTCTAGGTTTTATCGGGGCAAATGGTGCTGGGAAGTCGACCACCATTAAAATGCTGACAGGAATTTTGAAACCGACATCTGGTTTTTGTCGGATTAATGGCAAGATTCCACAGGATAATCGCCAAGATTATGTCAAGGATATTGGAGTCGTTTTCGGACAACGCACCCAGCTATGGTGGGACTTGGCCCTGCAAGAAACTTACACGGTTTTGAAGGAGATTTACGATGTCCCAGACTCGCTCTTCCACAAGCGCATGGATTTTTTGAATGAAGTCTTGGATTTGAAGGACTTTATCAAGGATCCCGTGCGGACTCTTTCGCTAGGTCAACGGATGCGGGCGGATATTGCGGCTTCCTTGCTTCACAATCCCAAGGTTCTCTTTTTAGATGAGCCGACCATTGGTTTGGATGTGTCGGTCAAGGACAACATTCGTCGGGCCATTACTCAGATTAATCAGGAAGAAGAAACAACTATTCTCTTGACCACTCACGATCTGAGTGACATTGAGCAACTCTGTAATCGGATTTTTATGATTGACAAGGGGCAAGAGATTTTTGATGGAACGGTTAGCCAGCTCAAGGAAACCTTTGGAAAGATGAAGACTCTCTCTTTCGATCTGACGCCAGGTCAAAGTCATCTCGTCTCTCATTATGAGGGCTTGCCTGATATGTCCATTGATAGACAAGTAAATACTCTCAATATTGAATTCGATAGTTTCCGCTACCAGTCGGCCGATATTATCAAGCAAACCTTATCTGATTTTGAAGTTCGTGATTTGAAGATGGTAGATACGGATATTGAAGATATTATCCGTCGCTTCTATCGAAAGGAGCTCTAAGATGGTCAAATTGTGGAGACGTTATAAACCCTTTATCAATGCAGGGATTCAGGAGTTGATTACCTATCGAGTCAACTTTATTCTCTATCGGATTGGTGATGTCATGGGGGCTTTTGTCGCTTTCTATCTCTGGAAGGCTGTCTTTGACTCCTCCCAGGAGCCTTTGATTCAGGGCTTCAGTATGGCAGATATCACTCTCTACATCATCATGAGTTTTGTGACCAATCTTTTGACGAGGTCTGATAGCTCCTTTATGATTGGGGAGGAGGTCAAGGATGGCTCCATTATCATGCGCTTGCTGAGACCAGTGCATTTTGCGGCCTCTTACCTTTTCACCGAGCTTGGTTCCAAGTGGTTGATTTTCATCTCTGTTGGCCTGCCATTTTTAAGTGTCATTATTTTGATGAAAATCCTGTCTGGGCAAGGAATTGTAGAAGTGCTGGGATTAACTGTCCTTTATCTCTTTAGCTTAACTCTGGCTTATCTGATTAACTTTTTCTTTAATATCTGCTTTGGATTTTCAGCATTTGTCTTTAAAAATCTTTGGGGTTCCAATCTACTCAAGACTTCCATAGTGGCCTTTATGTCTGGAAGTTTGATTCCCTTGGCTTTCTTTCCAAAGGTGGTTTCAGCTATTCTCTCCTTCTTGCCTTTTTCATCCTTAATTTACACTCCGGTCATGATTATTGTTGGGAAATACGATGCCAGTCAGATTCTTCAAGCACTTTTGCTTCAGTTTTTCTGGCTTATAGTGATGGTGGGCTTGTCTCAGTTGATTTGGAAACGAGTCCAGTCATTTATCACTATTCAAGGAGGTTAGTATGAAAAAATATCAACGCATGCATCTGATTTTTATCAGACAATACATCAAGCAAATCATGGAATACAAGGTGGATTTTGTGGTAGGTGTGTTGGGAGTCTTTCTGACTCAAGGCCTAAACCTCTTGTTTCTCAATGTCATCTTTCAACACATCCCCTCGCTAGAAGGTTGGACCTTTCAAGAAATTGCCTTTATCTATGGATTTTCCTTAATTCCAAAGGGATTAGATCATCTCTTTTTTGACAATCTCTGGGCCTTAGGTCAACGACTAGTCCGAAAAGGGGAATTTGACAAGTATTTGACTCGTCCTATCAACCCTCTCTTTCATATTCTGGTTGAGACCTTTCAGATTGATGCCTTGGGGGAACTTTTGGTCGGTTGCATTCTATTGGGAACAACAGTATCAAGCATTGCTTGGACGCTTCCCAAATTCCTGATTTTCCTAGTCTGTATTCCATTTGCTACCTTGATTTATACTTCCTTGAAAATAGCGACAGCCAGTATCGCTTTTTGGACTAAACAGTCAGGCGCCATGATTTATATTTTTTATATGTTCAATGATTTTGCCAAGTACCCGATTTCCATTTACAATTCGCTCCTTCGTTGGTTGATCAGTTTTATCGTGCCATTTGCCTTTACGGCTTACTATCCTGCCAGTTATTTCTTGCAGGGTAAGAATGGGCTCTTTGATATCGGTGGTTTGATTCTGATTTCCCTTGTCTTCTTTTTCATTTCCCTCAAACTCTGGGATAGGGGCTTGAATGCCTACGAAAGTGCTGGCTCGTAAGGGGGAAAGTAAGACTAAAATCAAGAAAGGAACTTATGATGTTTACAATTGAAGAAGTCAAGGATGAAGATCAAAAAATGGCAGTTGTTGATGAGGTTTTAAAGGATTTGCCAGAATGGTTTGGAGTACCTGAAAGCACGCAAGCCTACATCGAAGGAGCCAAAGATTTGCAAGTTTGGGCAGCCTATCAGGAGAGTGATTTGACTGGATTTGTAAGCTTGTCCTATTCTAGTGAAGAGTGTGCAGAGATTGATTGTCTCGGCGTAAAAAAAGCTAATCAAGGTAGAGGAATTGGGAGTCAATTGCTTGCTACTTTAGAAAGTGAAGCACGCAAACAAGTAGACTACCTACAGGTAAAAACAGTAGCAGAAGGCTCTAATAAAGATTATGATCGAACAAATGTCTTTTATCGAAGTGTTGGTTTTAAAAAATTAGAGATTTTTCCTCAACTATGGGATCCCCAGAATCCTTGCCGGATTTTGATAAAGAAAATCGTTTAAAACTTCCTGACAAAAAATTGAGAGTGCCATACTATAAAAGTGTTAGCCAATTTAGCTCAGTTGGTAGAGCAAGGCACTCGTAAAGTCTAGGTTATAGGTAGATAAACGACTGAGGATTTGAAAAAATAGATATGTAGAAGATAACCGTTAAGTCTTATTCTTAGCGGTTTTTTATATTGTTTAATAGCGCTGATATTTCATTAATGATGTTTGACTTTGTGATGTTGCTAGTGCTTTAAGTTGATTGCTACTATTTTTGATGGTGTGAATGTTCTGATAATGTACCCCAGCTAACTACGAAAGTTTTTGACTCTATGTTTTTAACGCTTATTAAAAAATAAATTAATGTAGGTTAATTTTTCTTGACTTAAATTTTTTAAATGATATACTATTTTTCTGGAGAGCTAACAATTATATATAAATGTACTACTCTATTTCCTAGATAATACTTATACTCGATGAAAATCAAAGAGCAAACTAGAAAACTATCCGCAGGTTGCTCAAAGCACTGCTTTGAGGTTGTAGATAGAACTGACGAAGTCAGTAACCATACATACGCTAAGACGACGTTGACGCGGTTTGAAGCGATCTTCGAAGAGTATTAGTAAAACTTTTTATAACAAATGCTAGCAAAGTTAAAGTTTACTATCTATTGGAAGTTAAATAAATATGTAAGGAATTAAAATGAAAAAAAGTACAGTATTGTCATTAACCACAGCTGCAGTTATTTTAGCAGCATATGTCCCTAATGAGGTAATCCTAGCAGATACACCTAGTTCTGAAGATTCTTTAAAAATATCTGATAAAGAAACAGTAGTAGGTAAACAAAACGAAAACAAAGAAAAACTTGAAGATATTCATAATGTTATAGAAACTTCAAAGGATACTGAAGAAAAGAAAACAACAATTATTGAGGAAAAAGAAGTTGTTAGTAAAAATCCTGTGATAGACAATAACACTAGCAATGAAGAAGCAAAAATCAAAGAAGAAAATTCCAATCAATCCCAAGGAGATAAAGCGGACTCGTCTGCAAGTAAAGACCCAGAAAGTCCCAAAAAAGAGGATAAACTTGTCTATATTGCTGAATTTAAAGATAAAGAATCTGGAGAAAAAGCAATCAAGGAACTATCAAATCTTAAGAATACAAAAGTTTTATATACTTATGATAGAATTTTTAACGGTAGTGCTATTGAAACAACCAAAGATACTCTGGACATAATTAAACTAATAGAAGGTATTTCATCGGTTGAAAGGTCACAAAAAGTCCAACCTATGATGAATCATGCTAGAAAAGAAATTGGAGTTGAAGAGGCAATCGATTACCTAAAATCTATCAATGCACCATTTGGGAAAAACTTTGATGGTAGAGGTATGGTCATTTCAAATATCGATACGGGAACGGATTATAGGCATAAGGCCATGAGGATTGATGATGATGCTAAAGACTCAATGAGATTTAAAAAAGAAGACTTAAAAGGTACTGATAAAAATTTCTGGTTGAGTGATAAAATCCCTCATGCTTTCAATTATTATAATGGTGGTAAAATTACTGTAGAAAAAGCTGATGATGGAAGCGATTATTTTGATCCACATGGGATGCATATTGCAGGGATTCTTGCGGGAAATGATACTGAAAAAGATATTAAAAACTTTAACGGAATAGATGGAATTGCTCCTAATGCACAGATTTTCTCTTATAAAATGTACTCTGACGCAGGATCTGGCTTCGCAGGAGATGAAACAATGTTTCATGCTATTGAAGATTCGATCAAACACAATGTCGATGTTGTTTCGATATCATCTGGCTTTACAGGAACAGGTCTTGTAGGTGAGAAATATTGGCAAGCTATTAGAGCATTAAGAAAAGCAGGCATTCCAATGGTTGTAGCTACGGGTAACTATGCGACTTCTGCTTCAAGTTCTTCATGGGATTTAGTGGCAAATAATAATCTGAAAATGACCGACACTGGAAATGTAACACGAACTGCAGCACATGAAGATGCGATAGCAGTCGCATCTGCTAAAAATCAAACAGTTGAGTTTGATAAAGTTAACATAGGTGGAGAAAGTTTTAAATATAGAAATATAGGTGCCTTTTTCGATAAGAATAAAATCATAACAAATGAAGAAGGATCAAAAGCTTCTAGTAAATTAAAATTTGTATATATAGGCAAGGGGCAAGACAAAGATTTGATAGGATTGGATCTTAGAGGCAAAATTGCAGTAATGGATAGAATTTATACAAAGGAGTTAAAAAATGCTTTTAAACGTGCAACGGATAAGGGTGCACGTGGCATTATGGTTGTAAATACTGTAAATTACTACAATAGAGATAATTGGACAGAGCTTCCAGCTATGGGATATGAGGAGGATGAAGGAACTACTAGTCAAGTTTTTTCAATTTCAGGAGATGATGGTGTAAAGTTATGGAACATGATTAACCCTGATAAAAAAACTGAGGTTAAAAGGAATAATAAAGAAGATTTTAAAGATAAATTGGAGCAATACTATCCAATTGATATGGCAAGCTATAATTCTAATAAACCGAATGTAGGTGACGAAAAAGAGATTGACTTTAAGTTTGCACCTGACACAGACAAAGAACTGTATAAAGAAGAGATCATCGTTCCAGCAGGGTCCACATCTTGGGGACCAAGAATAGATTTACTTTTAAAACCAGATGTTTCAGCACCCGGTAAAAATATTAAATCCACTCTCAATGTCATTAATGGGAAATCAACTTATGGTTATATGTCAGGGACTAGTATGGCAACTCCAATCGTGGCAGCTTCTACTGTTTTGATTAGACCAAAATTAAAGGAAATGCTTGAAAGACCTGTGTTGAAAAATCTTAAGGGAGATGACAAAATAGATCTTACAAGTCTTACAAAAATAGCCCTACAAAATACTGCACGCCCTATGATGGATGCAACTTCTTGGAAAGAAAAAAGTCAATACTTTGCATCACCTAGACAACAGGGAGCAGGGCTAATTAATGTTGCCAATGCTTTGAGAAATGAAGTCGTAGCTACTTTTAAAAACACGGATTCTAAAGGTTTGGTAAACTCTTATGGTTCTATTTCTCTTAAAGAAATAAAAGGAGATAAAAAATATTTTACAATTAAGCTTCACAATACATCAAACAGACCTTTAACCTTTAAAGTTTCAGCATCTGCTATAACTACAGATGCTCTAACTGACAGACTCAAACTAGATGAAACATACAAAGATGAAAAATCTCCAGATGGTAAGCAAATTGTTCCAGAAATCCACCCAGAAAAAATCAAAGGAGCAAATATTACATTTGAGTATGACACTTTCACTATAGGTCCAAATTCTAGCTTTGATTTAAATGCGGTTATAAATGTTGGGGAGGCTAAAAACAAAAATAAATTTGTAGAATCATTTATTCATTTTGAGTCAGTGGAAGAAATGGAAGCTCTGAACTCCAACGGGAAGAAAATAAACTTCCAACCTTCTTTATCGATGCCTCTAATGGGATTTGCTGGGAATTGGAACCACGAACCAATCCTTGATAAATGGGCCTGGGAAGAAGGTTCAAAATCAAAAACAATGGAAGGTTATGATGATGATGGCAAACCGAAAATTCCAGGAACCTTAAATAAGGGGATTGGTGGAGAAGGTATAGATAAATTTAATCCAGCAGGAGTTATACAAAATAGAAAAGATAAAAATACAACATCCCTAGATCAAAATCCAGAATTGTTTGCTTTCAATAACGAAGGGATCAACGCACCATCATCAAGTGGTTCTAATATTGCTAAAATTTATCCTTTAGATTCAAATGGAAATCCTCAAGATGCTCAACTTGGGAGAGGATTAACACCTTCTCCACTTGTATTAAGAAGTGCAGAAGAAGGATTGATTTCAATAGTAAATACAAATAAAGAGGGAGAAAATCAAAGAGACTTAAAAGTCATTTCGAGAGAACACTTTATTAGAGGAATTTTAAACTCTAAGAGAAATGATGCAAAGGGAATCAAATCTTCTAAGCTAAAAGTTTGGAGCGACTTGAAATGGGATGGACTCATCTATAACCCTAGAGGTAGAGAAGAAAATGCACCAGAAAGCAAGGATACCAAAGATCCTGCTACTAAGATAAGAGGACAATTTGAACCGATTGCAGAAGGTCAATATTTCTATAAATTTAAATATAGATTAACTAAAGATTACCCATGGCAGGTTTCCTATATTCCTGTAAAAATTGATAATACAGCCCCTAAGATTGTTTCGGTTGATTTTTCAAATCCTGAAAAAATTAAGTTGATTACAAAGGATACTTATCACAAGGTAAAAGATCAATACAAGAATGAAACCTTATTTGCGAGAGATCAAAAAGAACATCCTGAAAAATTTGACGAGATTGCAAACGAAGTTTGGTATGCAGGCGCTGCTCTGGTTAATGAAGATGGAGAGGTTGAGAAAAATCTTGAAGTAACTTATGCAGGTGAGGGTCAAGGAAGAAATAGGAAACTAGACAAAGACGGAAATACTATTTATGAAATTAATGGTGCAGGAGATTTAAGAGGAAAAATCATTGAAGTCATTGCATTAGATGGATCTAGCAATTTCACAAAGATTCATAGAATTAAATTTGCTGATCATGCTGATGAAAAGGGGATGATTTCCTATTATCTAGTAGATCCTGATCAAGATTCATCTAAATACCAAAAGCTTGGCGAGATTTCCGAATCTAAATTTAAAAATTTAGAAAATAGAAAAGAGGATAGTCTTAAAAAAGATACAACTGAGGAAGAAAATCATCAAGAAAATGAAGAGTCTATCGAAGAAAAATCAAGCTTGACTATTCATAAAACTATTTCAACAATTAGAGATTTTGAAAGTAAAGACTTAAAGAAACTCATTAAAAAGAAATTTAGAGAAGTTGATGACTTTACAAGTGAAACTGGTAAGAGAACAGAGGAATACGATTATAAATACGATGATAAGGGAAATATCATTGCTTATGACGATGGTAGTGCCTTACAATATGAAACTGAAAAACTTGACGAAATCAAATCAAAAATTTATGGTGTTCTAAGCCCGTCTAAAGATGGACACTTTGAAATTCTTGGAAAGATAAGTAATGTTTCTAAAAATGCCAAGGTATATTACGGCAATAACTATAGATCTGTAGAAATCAAAACGACTAAGTATGATTCCCACTCAAAAACGATGACATTTGATTTATACGCTAATATTAATGATATTGTGGATGGATTAGCTTTTGCAGGAGATATGAGATTCTTTGTTAAAGATGATGATCAGATAAAAGCTGAAACTAAAATTAGAATGCCTGAAAAAAATAAGGAAACTAAAACAGAATATCCCTATACATCAAGTTATGGGAATGTAATAGAATTAGGAGAAGGTGATCTTTCAAAGAACAAACCAAACAATTTAACGGAAATGGAATCTGGTAAAATCTATTCTGATTCAGAAAAACAACAATATCTGTTAAAGGATAACATCATTCTAAGAAAAGGCTATGCACTAAAAGTGACTACCTATAATCCTGGAAAAACGGATATGTTAGAAGGAAATGGAGTTTATAGCCAGGAAGATATAGCAAAAATACAAAAGGCCAATCCTAATCTAAGAGTCCTATCAGAAAAAATAATTTATGCTGATAGTAGAAATGTTGAAGATGGAAGAAGTACTCAATCAGTATTAATGTCGGCTTTGGATGGCTTTAACATTGTAAAATATCAAGTGTTTACCTTTAAAATGAATGATAAAGGGGAGGCAATCGATAAAGATGGAAATCTTGTAACAGATTCTTCTAAACTGGTATTATTTGGTAAAGATGATAAAGAGTATCATGGGGAGGATGAGTCCAACGTAGAAGCTATAAAAGAAGATGGTTCTATGTTATTTATTGATGCAAAACCAGTAAATCTTTCAATGGACAAGAACTACTTTAATCCATCTAAATCTAATAAAATTTATGTACGAAATCCAGAATTTTATTTAAGAGGTAAGATTTCTGATAAGGGTGGTTTTAACTGGGAGTTGAGAGTTAATGAATCGGTTGTAGATAATTATTTAATCTACGGAGATTTACACATTGATAACACTAGAGATTTTAATATTAAGCTTAATGTTAAAGACGGTGACATCATGGACTGGGGAATGAAAGACTATAAAGCAAACGGATTCCCAGATAAGGTAACAGATATGGATGGAAATGTTTATCTTCAAACTGGCTATAGCGATTTGAATGCGAAAGCGGTTGGAGTACACTATCAATTTTTATATGATAATGTTAAACCAGAAGTAAACATTGATCCTAAGGGAAATACTAGTATTGAATATGCTGACGGAAAATCTGTAGTCTTTAATATCAATGATAAAAGAAATAATGGATTCGATGGTGAGATTCAAGACAAACATATTTATGTAAATGGAAAAGAATATAAATCATTTGATGATATTAAACAACTAACAGATAAGACACTAAACATTAAGATTGTTGTAAAAGATTTTGCAAGAAATACAACCGTAAAAGAATTCATTTTAAACAAAGATACGGGAGAGGTAAGCGAACTAAAACCTCATACGGTAACTGTGACCATTCAAAATGGAAAAGAAATGAGTTCAACGATAGTGTCGGAAGAAGATTTCATTTTACCTGTCTATAAGGGTGAATTAGAAAAAGGATATCAATTTGATGGCTGGGAAATTTCTGGTGTCGAAGGGAAAAAAGATGCTGGCTATGTTATTAATGTATCAAAAGATACTCTTATAAAACCTGTATTCAAGAAAATAGAGGAGAAAAAGGAGGAGGAAAATAAACCTACTTTTGATGTATCGAAAAAGAAAGATAACGTGCAAGAAAATCATAGTCACTTAGATGAAAATTACAAAAAGGAGGATTTACAAAGAGAAAATCATTCACACAAATCTGATTCAACTAAGGATGTCACAGCTAAAGTTCCTGATGAAAATGATAAAAACTTTGAAAATAAGAAGGAAGTTTATCTTAATGAACCAGACAACATAGATAATAAACATACCAATATTGATAGTAAATCAACTACTAACAATGATAGGTTGCCAAAAACCGGAACAGTTAGCGAAGTCTTCATGTCATTAGTTGCCGGAATAATGTTTACCTTAGGTGCGTTTCTTGGATTAAAGAAAAAAGATCAAGATTAAGACAAAGCTATAGAAAAATGGTTTGTGTACTGAGATAGTGTGATGATGAAACAGTTTTGTGAAAATAGCCATTTATAACTCAATTATTTAGTTTACTTTACTATTGATACTCTTTTTGGATTTATTAATGTACTTAGTTTCGACAACTAATGAATTGATTGAAAGGGTTAGTATTGATAATATTGGTCATATTAATTAGAAAATAGAGTCTATCAAAATTTAAAGGCTAATAGAGGTGATGAGATAATTTCAAGGAATTAAGTAGCGTTTGGTTGCTTAATTCCTTTTTATTATGTGACTATTAGTCCGTTTCGCTCCGAAGGTGCGAAACAAATAAACCACCCGCTATGATTGATATGCCCCCTGTCAAGTAGACAGGTTAAATATGGCTCTTTGTCAACTGTAGTGGGTGACGAAAAGCTAACATCTAGAGAGAACCTGATAGGTTTTCTCTTTTTGTATGTTCAGAGTGATGAAAACACGCTTCCTAAAGTTAATAAAGTTTCTAAAACCGAAGCCCAGACGTTTGATGTCTTTGATAAGCTTATTGGTCCCCTCCAATTTTGCATTTGAGTAATGTGTTTCTAGTGCGTTTTTGATGTATGGTTTGTGTCTAAGGAAGGTCAAGCATAATTAAGATAAGAAAGAGAAACGATATGAAAACCACAATTTTTACATTTCACCCTCAATTAAAAACGGGCTCACGCATTAATAAAGAACTGGCAACAGCTGCTGCTGGAGCTGGTTATGACGTGCGAGATATGTACCAACTGTATCCCAATTTTGACATTGATGTCAAAACGGAGCAAAAGATTCTAGAGGTAAGTGATCGCATTGTACTCCAGTTCCCAATTTATTGGTACCAAACGCCAGCCCTCATGAAACAGTGGTTTGACGTTGTTTTTGAATACGGTTGGGCCTATGGTTCGACTGGTACTGCCTTACAAGGCAAGGAAGTCATGTTGGTAGCTAGTTTTGGAGCTGGGCAAGATGACTACACGAGAAACGGCCGCTTCCATGTAACAATTGAAGAGATTTTAAAGCCTATCACTATGATTCAGTATTTGACAGGTCTAACATTTCTGGAACCTCTTATCATAACTGGTACTTTAAACATGGATCAAGAGTTATTATCAAATAAAGTAAATAAATACCTACAAATAATATAAATAAGACATATCAACCCTCTATAAATGGAATATACTTTATTATTTTTCTGTTTCAAACAATAAAGCATCAATCAATATACTTGAATACTAGTGGATATTATTGAGTATATTTCATATTGTCCAATTAGGACAATACATAAAATTTTTCCTCTATACTTTTCCTTAGGAGAAAGATTGATGTACCGACGTTTAAGGGATTTGAGAGAAGACAATGATTTCACTCAAAAATTCGTTGCCGAAAAACTTTCGTTTACTCAACGATATTCAGGAAAGATAAGAAGCATCTGAGTTTAACTTCAGATGCTTCTTTGGTAGTTATTACATTTGGAATGAATCATGTTTAAAATGTTGATGATATATTTTCTATTTTATGTTTAAATCTTTTTCCATTTCCATTTTAAGATTTTTGATGAAGACTTGATCACCAAAAGCTTCAGCTAGTACGGTAGCTGTATTATAAAGCTCAGTCGCTTTATCTCTATTGTTCTCATAGAAAAGATAATATTTCGCTTCAAAAATGAGTACGGCGGGTTTGTAAGCATGTTGTAGCGTCTTATCAATAATAGTATGCATTTTATCGACAATAGTTTTCATATTTCTATAATCATGATGCATCACATAGATTCCACCTATAGTTGACAATGCCCCTAGTAGTTCAACATTAACTAGCTCTTCCCCTTGTAATTCTTGATTAATTAATTTACATCGAAAACTTTCAACAATTTCTTCATCATAGTCACCAACTTGACATTGAAAGGTATAGTATTTTATTAGCAGAAGGTCATTCAAGGTGTACTCTTTTTTTTTTAATACCTGGTTCAAATAGTCTTCATATACAATCTCAACAAGATCTTCTTTCTTCTCTTCAGATATAAAATTCAGGGTTCTTTCAATGATATCAATGGTTAATAGTTCTTCTTCTGGTAGAATATCAATATAGTTGTCGTAGAGTTCCTCAATATCTTTTAGCTTTTTCTTGATACGTTCGAGGTCGCCATAGACAGGAGACTTCATGAGTTTATATTTAGCCTGATAATAGTCTTCAGGAATGTCTAGTTTTGTTTCAC
>NZ_KV831725.1:10601-13033 GCF_001837205.1 Streptococcus sp. HMSC064D12 | reverse complement strand
CTTCACGAATTCTTTTTCCAATCTCGATTTTAATCTCTTCAGACATCTGTATTTCCTTTGAGTTTTAATTATATAATAATATACCTTAAAATCATGTGAATGAAAAGACTCCAGGGATTTGTCTTTTTATGGTTAGAGAAAAAGATGGGGAATAAACAAAATAACCATCTAACACTCAGTTTAGATGGTTGTGGTTTGGAATTAGGATATTTTTCGTAATCTCTTAGATTGTAGAATGGTCAGTGTAGCAAAGAGGAGCAACCAGGCTAGTAGAGAAAGTGAGCTTGCTATTTGGTCTTGCCACTTAAAGCTTTCAAGCTGGCTTATAGATTTTGTGAACAATCCCATATAACTGTACTTCGTGACATTATCGAAATCTTTACTAATCCCTGAAAGCATTGGAATAAACATACTAATCATTGATACTGGAAGGCTAATTACTTGGGCAGATACTTGAGTTTTACTGATTAATCCGATGAAAAGATTAATCAGCATCATTACTAAAGCTGTAGCAAGCGAGATGATAAGATAAGGACCATAATTATTTTCAATATTAAGTTCGAGTATTCTCGGAATAGCAGTTGTCATAACTAAGCTAATAAGCACTGGATAAAATAAAACTGAAAGAATATAGTTTTTACTGTTAACACCACTTAAAAGCAAAGTTCTTAAAATATTTTTTTCCTTTTCTTCGGAAACAATAGTACTGATTGGATTTCCAACTGATAAACTCAAAGATAAAGCTAAACATATGCCTAATAGATTGACTTTCATTGAGTTTGTTAGAGTACCTTGAATCTCATAGATATGTTTATATAGAAAAGCAAATCCCAAAGGAAGAATAACCTGAAGAACCATACTTTTATTAGATTTAATGACCTTTTTTCTAAGCCAGATCAGAGATTTCATTTGGTTAAGCATTAAGTTTTCCTCCTGTGAGTTGAATGAAGATGTCTTCTAAAGTTGGTTCACATGAATGAATGGTCTGTAGATTAGGAGTAACATTAAGATTATTCAATTCAGAAAAGGGCAGAATGTTTTCACGACCTGAACAATATGTAACTTTTACCATCTTATTTGTATTATATTTCTGAATAAGTTCAGCAGGTTTACCTTCTTCGACAATCTTACCTTTATTTAGAAGTACAATCTTATCGCACAAAATTGTAGCCTCGTGCATGTCATGTGTCGTCAGAAAAATGGTTGTTCCTTGTTGTTTTAGTTCTTCAATAAGAGAATGAATGGTTTGAGACGTTGATGGATCTAGTCCAGAAGTAGGTTCATCAAGAAAGAGAACTTTTGGCTTGTTTATGATAGCTCTCACTAAAAGCATCCGTTGTTTCATCCCTGTAGAGAGCTTTTCTGCCAAGGTTTTACGATGGTCATAAAGACCTACACGTTTTAACAAATCATCAACATACTCTGTCGAAACATTATAGAGTTTTGCGAAGAATAGAAGATTGTCATAAAGTGTCAATTTTTCATAAAAACCACTATTTTCAGTGATTAAACCAATCTTTGACAAATCATCTTCTTTTAACTGAAGGGATGATTTGCCCAAAATATAAGTTTCTCCCTGACTAGGAGTGAGTTGACCTGTTAAGATATTGATTGTTGTCGTTTTACCAGAACCTGATGGTCCAAGGAAACCTAGAATTTCACCTTTTTCAACTGTGAAGTTTAGATTTTCTATTGCTTTATATTTTTGAAATTCTTTGCTTAACTGTTTTGCTACGATAAGGTTTGTCATATCTTGCTCTCTCCTATTTGATTATATGAATGAGTATAAACAAAATAATAACGAATCAAAAGGACATCTATGTCACTTTGACTCGTTACTTGTATCTAAATCATTTTCCATTTCCATTTTAAGATTTTTGATGAAGACTTGGTCACCAAAAGCTTCGGCTAGTACGGTAGCTGTATTATAGAGCTCGGTTGCTTTATCTCTATTGTTCTCATAGAATAGATAATATTTCGCTTCAAAAACAAGTACTGCGGGTTTATAAGCTTGTTGAAGTGTCTTATCAATAAGAACATACATTTTATCAACAACACACTTCATTTCTTTATAGTCATGATGCATTACATATATCCCAGCTATAGCTGATAAAGCACCTATCAGTTCAACATTAAACAGCTCTTCACCTTGTAATTCTTGATTAATTAATTTTCGTCTAAATTTTTCAATTCTCTCTTTATCATAGTCATAATCCTGACATCGAAATGCATAGTATGAAATTAATAGAAGGTCATTTAAGGAATATGCTTCTTTTTTCAAAGCTTGAACCAAATAGTCTTCAAATATAGATTCAATAAGACTTTCTTCCTCACTAATCATAAAATTCAGGGTTCTTTCAATGAGATCAATAGCTAAAAGCTCGTCCTCTGGTAGCACATCAATATAGTTGTCGTAGAGTTCCTCAATATCT
>NZ_KV831725.1:0-10501 GCF_001837205.1 Streptococcus sp. HMSC064D12 | reverse complement strand
CCTCAATATCTTTTAGCTTTTTCTTGATACGTTCCGAGTCACCATAGACAGGAGACTTCATAAGTTTATATTTAGCCTTGTAATAGTCTTCAGGAATGTCTAGTTTTGTTTCACCTAACAAATAGTTGAGGGAAACACTCAATTTATCACTGATGTATTGAAGTTTGACAATAGTTGGTAAAGAACGCCCAAGCTCAATTCTCATCAGTTGTTTGACGGTTAATTCTTCTTCGGTATCACAAACTTGCTCACGTGTTAACCCTTGACGTTCACGTTCTTCACGAATTCTTTTTCCAATCTCGATTTTAATATCTTCTGACATACATAATTCCTTATGATTTAGTTTTTTAATAATAATATAACGTAAAATTGAAATAAAGTCCAAAAGCCATAATAGAAGTAGTGTATAGTAGAATCTAAAGGAGTTTACAATTATGAAACAATCTTGATTTGCGAGGGCGCTAGCCAGCGGATATTCTTCTCAAATATTATTTAGAATATTAAAAATGTTATAATAGGAGATGAGAAAGGGGGAGACGATGATGAAAATTATAGCAATAAACCCTATTCCGTTTAAAAAAAGAATGATTGAATTTCTCTTTGATTATCTTTTCATTCTAGCTTATTTAGTTCTTCTGTTTTTAAGTTCGATGCTTATTTACATCATCTTTTTTAATGGTGTCCCAGAGTTTACAGAAATTCAGTCGCAGTGGCTTGTATTTTTCACCTCTGTTTTGCCAATCATGCTCCTTTTCACATTCTTGGATTATAAAAATGATGGCAGTTTTGGGAAGGTAAAAGCGGGACTTGAACTTGTCTACCAGAAAAAAACAGTGCAGGCTAGTTTGATTAGAAATGTCATCAAATTTTTACCTTGGCAACTCGGTCATATGGGCACGATTCATGGCTTATATAGTGATTTTGATGTGGTATCCATTATCCTTTCTAATTCGGCGACTCTACTTGCAGTTTTGCTACTGGCAATGACGATATTTAGGAAAGATAAGAGGCATCTAGGAGACCTACTAGCCCGTACACAAGTGCAACTAAAAGAAGAATAGGGTAGAGATTGTTTATCCTATCCTTAAAGAAAAAGACAAACATAGTTAGGAAGTATTTGTATGAATGAGACTGTTGAGTTTACAAATCTTTGTATGGTAAGAGACGGCGATAGAGTTCTTGTTATTGATCGTAAAAAAAAGGACTGGCCAGGCATAACCTTTCCTGGTGGTCATGTCGAAGCGGGAGAATCATTTACGGAAGCAGTAATCCGTGAAGTGAAGGAAGAAACTGGCTTAAGGATTGCTTCTCCCCGGATTTGTGGAATGAAAGATTGGGTAGAAGACGGCATTCGTTATGTAGTTCTCTTTTATAAGACAGAAAAGTTTGACGGAGAATTAATATCCTCTGAAGAGGGGGAAGTCTGGTGGGAGGACCTGAAAGAATTGCCAAATCTAGACCTCTCTCTAGATATGGAGGATATGCTTCGTATCTTTCTTGAAGAAGACCTGTCTGAATTTTTCTACTACCAAGATGGAGAAGACTGGAAGTACGATTTAAAGTGAATTTGGATACTGATTCTTTTAATAATTAACTTGATAACTTTTTTTAGCAGTTAACCCAATGGTTGGCTGTTTTTCTTTGTCATAAATAAAAATTCGTCATCAATCTTGAGTTGACTTCTTAAAATGTTATAATGAGTGATATAAAACCGTATTTAAAGAAATTGAAGTAGATAGAGGAGTTGTTCAATGTCAAACTTGAATGAAAATTTGCGCATTGTCAGTGTTAGAGAAATGATGGTAGAAAGGTTAGCGATTCCTAATTATCAGAGACCGTATCGTTGGGGAACACAATCAGCACTTAGACTGATCACAGATACTTATGAGGCGTTTAAGAATAGAATTCCAGAATATCGAATGGGGTCTGTTGTACTCCACAGAGAAAACATAAATGACGCATCTTCTAAACTTAATATTGTCGACGGCCAGCAGCGCTTAACAACTCTTTCTATTCTTTTATTTGTGGTGTATGAGATACTTCAAGAGGCATCATATGCTAATCTTTCATCCTTGCTGAATGAGGAATATAATGAACTATCTAGAGAAGCGATCGTGCATAATTTCCAAATCATCAAGCGCAAGCTAAGAGAGTTTGACGGACAAGAAGTTAAAAAGTATGCTGATTATCTTCTTGATAACTGTTCTTTGGTAAAGATTATCACGAATGATGAGCAGGAAGCTTTTCAATTCTTTGACTCCCAGAATTCTCGGGGGAAGGCTCTCTCTCCACATGATTTGTTGAAATCTTATCATTTGAGAGAAATGAATGATGAATCTGAAAGTGATAAGATTGAGATCATACAAGCTTGGGAAAATAAAAATCAAAGCGAACTGGAGGATCTCTTTGCAGACAATCTCTTCCCCTTAGTGAGATGGTATAAGAACAAAAATGGCCTTCATTATTCTACTAAAGATATTCAAACTTTTAAGGGAATTAAACCTTCGAATCCCCATCATTTTGCGACTTATGCTAAAGCCTCTCATCTTTATGTGGAACGTTTTAATGCTGACAAAGTGTATGAGCTAACAACTGGAATTCCTTTGAATCAATTCCAGTTAACCCAACCCTTGATTGCTGGAAAAAGATTCTTTTCATACACTTTGCATTATGCCAACCTCTATAGAGAGATTGTGAACTTGGTCGATAGTAGATTTAATGAAGAAGAGGTCATAAAAAACGGAACTGGTGATCTCTATGTTTATAATCTCTTCATAAATATTTTGATCTTCTTTGTCGATAAATTCAGTATGAAGGAATTGACACCTGCAAGATTGTCTTTTCTACATAGATGGGCTTATTCTCTAAGATTGATCATGAAAGCAGTCTATAGAGAATCGGTAAATAAGTACGCACAAGGACAATCAGATCGTATCAATAAGGGATTGAATCTCTTTGCTTTGATTTCTGAAATGCAGGATCCGATAGGGTTGGATACCATTGTTTTAGATATTATCTCAAAGGAAGCTTTCCAGAATTCCAACGTGAATAAAAAACGCTATCAAAAACTCTATGATAAAGTATTTGGAGAGGAGGACTAGTCTAATGAGAAGTGAAAAGTATATTCAACCAGATGAATTGAATGTGGACAATGTTTTTGAAAATGTCAACTATGTCATCCCAATCTATCAACGAAATTACGCATGGAGAAAAGATGAAATTGAGCAATTGCTAATGGATATTGATGATCTTGACGAAACTAATTCAAGTAAATATTACCTTGGCAGTTTAGTGGTCAATCAAGTCCAACCTCGAGTTTATGAAGTAATCGATGGCCAGCAACGCTTAACTACTTTGTTTTTGCTTCTTCGTTATCTGGATCATCCTTCTGTAGAAAGAAATCCTTTGAAATTTGAAGCTAGAGAAAAATCGAACATCACTCTAGGTGAGATCGAAACTGTAATGGATAGTAAAGAGCCTTCTCTTTATTCAGAAGAGTTAGTAGAAGGATATGAAATAATTAAGAAATATTTCCAGAGCAAAAACGCTAATGATGATTATAAAAAACGGTTTAGAGATAAGTTTTCTACTGTAACAATCATCCGAACCCAGGTTCCTCAAAATATCGATTTGAATCACTATTTTGAGATCATGAATACTCGTGGAGAGCAATTGGAGCTCCATGAAATTGTGAAAGCAAAGATTTTGGGTGCTATCAAGTCTGAAAATGGATTCAGTGAAGAGGACAAAAAAGATAAACTAATTGCAGCTACGATTTGGGATGCTTGTGCACAAATGGACAACTATCTTCAGATGGTTCTCCCAGTAAAAATACGTGAAAAACTATTTAGTGCAAATTGGGATATGCTGAGGGTGGCTGACTTCTCAGATCTTCGTGACATTTTTAATGCAGAAAATAACAGTGATGAGACTCAATTTACCTTAAAAACTATCTTGCAAGCGCCGGATTCTACTGTGTCTAATCAAATTGATGATAGGGAAGAAGAAAATGAACGGTTTGAGTCTATCATTAACTTTCCAAATTTTCTTTTGCAGGTCAATGAAGCCATGGAGATGACTGAGACGGATCGTGATAGTGGATTAGATGATAAGCGATTCCTTGACTTATTAAAGGACAGATGGGCTAGTAAAGAAAAGGCCTTGGAGTTTATCTATGCTCTTTTGAAGTATCGGTATCTATTTGATCGTTATATTATTAAAAGAGAATATATCGGTGAATACAAGGTCGAAGGGAAATGGTCTTTACAAAAGCTCGTCATGTATGAGGATAAAAAGGGGAGAAAACCATCCTATAAATCTACTTTAGACTCAATGGATCAAGAAGAAGGAACGGATAATCAACAATTACGACTCCTAGAATCTTGCCTGCGCGTGACCTATACTTCCCCTAAGACCATGCACTGGATTGCTAGAGTCTTGACGAATGTGAATAAAGAGCAAGATGGCAAACTCCTTATCCCTACCTTAGAAAAGTATTGCTGCAAAAAAATTGAATCTTCAGATTATCGAAATCGAAGTGGATTTGGTATCGATCGGATTGTCTTTACTTATTTGGATTATCTGTTGGCGAGGGATAGAGCATCTGAATTTAGCAATTTCCAATTCCAGTTCAGAAATTCTATCGAACATTTCTTCCCTCAGCACCCTATTAACGCTGATAATTCAGTGACTGTTGAAAATAGAGATCTGTTGGGGAATCTTGCTCTCATCACTGTTTCAGCCAATTCAAAGTTTTCGAATCGGTTTCCAATTGAGAAGGTTGAGCATTTTCCAAATATAATAGAGCAAAGTCCCAAGTTGAAGGCGATGAGTGACCTGCTCAAGAAATATGATCGAAAATGGGATAATAACAGTGTCAAAGAGCACAATGCTAGCATGCTCAGTCTATTAGAAACGGAGATAGAAAAGTACAAATAAGTGTTAATCTTTTCAAAATAGTGAAAAGCTAAAAATTATAGGAAAGAAGAAAACTGTAAAGTAGAAATTGCAGTTTTTCTTTTTGATAAATTGTAAAATATAGTGCAACAAAAAAACTCATAGCGTTTCATTGGTGTAAACTGTAAGTAACCACACAAACAGAACCCGAGGAAAAACTATGAGCTACTCCCATCTTACCATAACCGACCGAATAAAGATAGAAACTTACTTGGATTTAGGTTTGAAATCTTGCTAAATTGCAAGTAAACTTGGTGTCCATAAGTCTACCATTTCAAGAGAGTTAAGACGATGCCAAAATGGTTATTCCGCCGTCTTAGCACAGGAACAGTACGACCACAGGGCTAAGCAAAAGGGTCGGAAGTCTTGTTTGACACCAAAGTTGAAAAAGAAAATTGAGAAGGGGTTAAAAGCCTCTTGGTCACCTGAACAGATTTGTGGTCGCTATCAGCTTGAACAAAAGCCAATGGTAGCTTTTAAAACCATCTATAATTGGCTCTATGCTGGTTTGATTGATCCGGATTTAAGCGTCCTGCGCCGAAAGGGAAAAAGTCGACAGCCCAAAGAAACACGTGGGACATTTAGGATTGGCACGTCGATTGCCAAACGTCTTAAAGAGGTCAGGAATCGTGAGACTTTTGGCCACTGGGAGCTCGATACTGTGGTGTCTTCCAGAGGCAAAAGTAAGGGCTGTTTAGCGAACTTTCTAGAGCGAAAAACTCGTTTTTACTTAGCTTTCAAGATACCAGATAGAACAGCCAAAGCCATGTTTTCAGCTATCGAACAACTTTGTAGGCTATTTCCAAAAGAGACTCTTAAAACCTTCACTTCAGACAGGGGAAAAGAGTTTGCCTGCTATCCTCTGGTGGAGAACTTAGGAATTCCCTTTTTCTTTGCGGACGCCTATTCTTCCTGGTAGAGAGGAAGCAATGAAAACGCAAATGGCTTACTAAGAGAATATTTCCCAAAGAAAACAGATTTAGCCGCTATCTCTGAGGAGGCTTTGAACAAAGCCTTATATGATATCAATCACCGACCGCGAAAATGTTTAGCTTACAGAACTGCTTGTGAAGCTCTAGAGGATGAGTTTGACTAAATGTTGCACTTATTCTTGTAATTTATCATTTTTAATCGAAATATGAATCTTTCGGGTGGGTCCTGGATGTGGAGTGCTAGCCTTTTGATTTTACTGGCTGCTTTTGCCTAGCCTTTTGGGATTCTTTGGGATTGCTATTGTAACCATTGGTATTATTGGAAATAGCCTGCTAACAGGCTCAGATTAAGCATAAGTATGAGACTTTCGAATGGCAAATTCGGAAGTTTTTTCATTTATATGAAAAATATTACAGAAAAAGATGGTATTTTCAGATTATAGTGCTATAATGATATTAAAAGTAAGCGTTTACCGTTTTAATTTAAATCCTAGAGATATTTCCGGAAACTTTGATAGGCTTATTAATAAAGGCGAATGTATTGACTTTGAATTTTCATGAAAAATGAGTTAACATTTAATGTTACTCTGAAGAAGGAGAAGAGTCATGAATGATACTGTTTGTAAAAATTGGTTTATGCGTAAAAGTGGGAAGACTTGGGTCTACGGCTGTGCCTTGGTAAGTTTTGCAGGTTTGGCCCTGGCTGGTCCTGTCTATGCGGACCAAGTGGAACAGGCAACTGTGAGCCAAGTACCTCAAGAAGTGGTAGCTCAAACTGATTATCAAGTTGCCCCTCAAGCGGAGCTTGCTCCTAGCACGACCAAGGAAGTCCCCCAAGTGGTAGAGCCGAGCCCGTCTCTTGTTTCCGAATCTGCTAAAACAGCTCAAGAGAATCCCACTCAGCCTATCCCTGACCAGTCAAAAGAAGTACAAACACAGGCTAGTGAGGCTGAGAAAGTAACTAACCAAGCGCAAGAAGCCGATTTGAATCAGACCAGTCAAGAACAATCTCCAGTTGTAACGAATAGCACCAGTCCTGTTCATGTGACAGCGGAAAAAACCGATTTGCCTAATAATGAAGCGGTTACCAATCTAGAAGGGATGACCGCAGACCAAAATGGCCACTGGGAAATGCAGGCTGACGGTATTCATTCAGAAGCCAAAGACAAGGGAGACTCTTTCCTTTATTCTCAATCCGAGGGCAAGAATTTTATCTATTCAACGGATGTAACCTTCAAGGAAGCTGGTGGTGCAGCTGCCCTCATTTTCCGTGGTAACAATGATAGTAGTGATAAAAATATGTACGGGGTCAACGTAGACTCTGGTAACCATAAGGTTAAGTTTTGGCGTTGGGTCAATAATCATGATATTCAACTTGTAGATGAGAAAGATGTGACACCAACTGCTGATGAAACCTACAATCTTAGAGTAGTTGCGGCTAATCAGTGGCTATCTTACTATGTCAATGATGTGCTTGTCGCAAGTACAGGTGATGCTGTCCTTCAAAAAAGTGACAAGGGTCAACCTCAAGTCCTTCCAGAAGGCTACTTTGGACTTCTTAATTGGAATGCCAATGTCATTTTCAAAAATACCCGCTATGTTAATCTCGACGATGCCAGTCTTCCTTTGATTGACAATCTTGTGGTGACCTCAAAGACAGGTTCTGTTGAAAAACAAGCCCAATTCTTCTCTGAAGAACCACTCCATATCCAATATGTGGGACACAATGCTGAGACTGTAGGACTTGACATCACTAAGCATAATCCAAATGCTGTTATCAAGGTAGAAGATGCCAAGGGAAATGTCTACACAGATATTTCACAATTGCCAGTGGCTGTAGGTGCCAATTACTTTACTATTGAAAGTAGTGTGACCGATTCGCTTGGTCGTCCAGTGACCTTGACTTACCGTGTTAATATCCACCGCAGACAGAGTGATGATGTCTATTACAACGAGCTTTATCGTAATCAGTATCATTATTCTGTCAAGGATGGCTGGGCTAATGACCCTAATGGCTTGGTCTTTTACAAGGGACGTTACCATCTCTTCTATCAATTTTACGATGATACCAAATGGGGACCAATGCACTGGGCCCATGCGACCAGCCGAGACTTGCTTCATTGGGATGAAGAGCCGATAGCCTTTTATCCAGATGCGACGGGTCACATGTTCTCAGGCTCTGTCGTGGTTGATAGTACCAATAGCTCCGGCCTCTTCAAATCTCCGGAAGGTGGCCTGGTAGCTATTATTACTTCAAATGGTAATGGGCAACGGATTGAAATCGCCTATAGTGAGGACGAGGGTAGAACTTGGCAAAAATATGACAAGGTAGTTGCCGACTGGTCTCAGGACCCACTTCAAAACCAAGATTTCCGTGACCCTAAGGTCTTCCGCTGGGATAACCAATGGTTTATGGTCCTTGCTGGTGGTCCACTCCGCATTTATTCTTCACAAGACTTGAAGAACTGGCAAGTGGAAACAACCTATAAAGATTTGCATACGGAATGTCCTGACCTCTATCCAATTGTGGCCAATGATGGAGCACTCAAGTGGGTCCTCTCACGTGGTGGTCGTACTTACAAGGTTGGCGATTTTAAACAAGTGGATGGCAAGTGGGCCTTTGTAGCTGATGATGTTTACCAAGACCATGACGAAATCATGAATTTTGGTAAGGATTCCTATGCTGCTATGACTTATTATGTTCATGATTTTGGAACAGCTGACCATCCCAACATCCCACAATTGACTGAAATCAACTGGATGAACACTTGGGAAGATTATTGTAATCTGGTTGCAGATACTGTAGGTCAAAAATTTAATGGTACCTTTAACCTTAACCTTGACCTTGGTTTGGTTAAATCAGGCGACCGTTACCTCTTGACCCAAACCCCTGTTAAGGCCTACGAAAGCCTTCGTGACACAGACAATGCCCAGTATTTTGAAAATGTCACAGTGGCTTCTGACAATGAATTGCTTAAAGATTTCAAAGGCGATACTTATGAAGTGGTTTCTCACTTTGTACCAGGTAAGGACACGACAGCAGTTGGATTTAATCTTCGCGTTGGTGATGGTCAAGCTACTAAGGTCATTTACGATTTAACTAAGGAAACTTTGTCTATTGACCGTAGCCAATCTGGTACTATCCTTTCTGATGCTTTTGCTAAGGTTAATAGTCAACAAGTGACTCGCAATGAAGATGGTTCTATTGATTTGCATCTTTATGTGGACCGTGCGAGTGTAGAAGTCTTTGCTAAGGGAAATACGGTAGCTGGTGCTAATCAGATTTTCCCAAGCCCAAGAGCCGTTGGAGCAAGTGTCTTGGTTGAAGGTGGTCCAGCCAAAGCAAATATTGCTATCTACCCAATTAAGAGTACTTGGACTGACAAGAAGGAAGTTACAAAGGCTGTTGCTATGAACACCACAGTTGCAGGTCATTTGGCTCTTGAAGTTGGTCAAAGTAAGGACTTGCAGGTTTACCTCGCACCGGCTTCTGAAGAGCAAGATGTGACATGGACAGTAAGTGATCCAAGTTTGGTGTCCTATACTGAACATGACAATAAACTTTCTCTTAAAGCCCTTCACAAAGGTCATCTCACTGTCACAGCAACTTCAGTTGAAAACCCATCATTGACCAAGACCTTTAATATTGACATTACGCTCAACAATTTTGCGACCAACCTTAAAGGCTTAAAGGCTGTTACTGGTAATTGGTATATTGATGACGATACCCTTTACGATAGCAATGTCAGTGCCAATGACTTCTTCATGGCCTATGAAAGTAATGGCTTCAAGCAATTTGACTATGATATCGATGTCAAATACCAACATGGTTTGGTCAACCTCTTTGTAGCTGCGGAACGTGAAGAACCAGGTCGTGCCTACTCTGTTCAATTTGCTGACAATGATACTGTTCGTCTCTTCCGTTTTGGTGGTGAAACCATCGCTGAAGCTCATTTGGATAAGGCTATCAATGACGGTCAGTACCACCATGTCAAGGTTGTGAAAGGCAAGGACACAATGACAGTCTATGTCGATGGCAAGGAAGTGCTCCATCATCAATTTGATGCTGTGGATAATTACTTCAATCAAGCCCATGTAGGTGTCGGTCTCTGGGATGGAGCAGTAGAATTCAAAAACTTCTTCGTAACTGAAAAAATGACAAACACAAGCAGTGACACTACTGACGAACCAATCAAACCTGATCCTCAGCCAGAACCAAGTCCAGAGCCAAATCCGGAAAATAAACCAGTTGAGCCTGAGCATCAACCAGAGGTTGCTCCAGAGACTGAGCCAACTGGACAAAATAATGGTCACGATAGTACAAACACAGTGCCAGATCCATCTCAGGATAATACGGGTAAGCAAGAAGAAAGTAAGGCTCCAGTGGAAATACCTAAGACTGTCGCTCCACTTGTTGAGAATCTCCTCAAAAAATTCAACGCATTTAGTCTCTCAACCTTCCTTGCAAGTATTGCCAAAGAAACATGGCACTTTTTAACAAAATGGCTATTTAGCTAAAATCAAAACGTTGAAAAGGCTATGTAAGAAGAAAAAACTTAGAAGTATGAAAGCTTCTAAGTTCAGATTGAAGACAAAGTCCTCAGAAGTTATAC
>NZ_KV831724.1:0-5047 GCF_001837205.1 Streptococcus sp. HMSC064D12 | reverse complement strand
CGCTAAGCGACTACCGTATCTAACAGGGGGCAACCCCCAACTACATCAGGCGTACTAGGGCTTAACTTCTGTGTTCGGCATGGGAACAGGTGTATCTCCTAGGCTATCGTCACTTAACTCTGAGTATTCTCAACTCAAAATTGAATATCTATACTGTATCAAGAAACCAAATCGTTGTCAATATGTCTCAGTTACTTTCTTTGGATAAGTCCTCGAGCTATTAGTATTAGTCCGCTACATGTGTCACCACACTTCCACTTCTAACCTATCAACCTGATCATCTCTCAGGGCTCTTACTGATATAAAATCATGGGAAATCTCATCTTGAGGTGGGCTTCACACTTAGATGCTTTCAGCGTTTATCCCTTCCCTACATAGCTACCCAGCGATGCTCTTGGCAGAACAACTGGTACACCAGCGGTAAGTCCACTCTGGTCCTCTCGTACTAGGAGCAGATCCTCTCAAATTTCCTACGCCCGCGACGGATAGGGACCGAACTGTCTCACGACGTTCTGAACCCAGCTCGCGTGCCGCTTTAATGGGCGAACAGCCCAACCCTTGGGACCGACTACAGCCCCAGGATGCGACGAGCCGACATCGAGGTGCCAAACCTCCCCGTCGATGTGAACTCTTGGGGGAGATAAGCCTGTTATCCCCAGGGTAGCTTTTATCCGTTGAGCGATGGCCCTTCCATGCGGAACCACCGGATCACTAAGCCCGACTTTCGTCCCTGCTCGAGTTGTAACTCTCGCAGTCAAGCTCCCTTATACCTTTACACTCTGCGAATGATTTCCAACCATTCTGAGGGAACCTTTGGGCGCCTCCGTTACCTTTTAGGAGGCGACCGCCCCAGTCAAACTGCCCGTCAGACACTGTCTCCGATAGGGATAACCTATCTGGGTTAGAGTAGCCATAACACAAGGGTAGTATCCCAACAACGCCTCACTCGAAACTGGCGTCCCGAGGTCATAGGCTCCTACCTATCCTGTACATGTGGTACAGATACTCAATATCAAACTGCAGTAAAGCTCCATGGGGTCTTTCCGTCCTGTCGCGGGTAACCTGCATCTTCACAGGTACTAAAATTTCACCGAGTCTCTCGTTGAGACAGTGCCCAAATCATTACGCCTTTCGTGCGGGTCGGAACTTACCCGACAAGGAATTTCGCTACCTTAGGACCGTTATAGTTACGGCCGCCGTTTACTGGGGCTTCAATTCATACCTTCGCTATTGCTAAGCACTCCTCTTAACCTTCCAGCACCGGGCAGGCGTCACCCCCTATACATCATCTTACGATTTAGCAGAGAGCTGTGTTTTTGATAAACAGTTGCTTGGGCCTATTCACTGCGGCTGACCATAAGTCAGCGCCCCTTCTCCCGAAGTTACGGGGCCATTTTGCCGAGTTCCTTAACGAGAGTTCTCTCGCTCACCTGAGGCTACTCGCCTCGACTACCTGTGTCGGTTTGCGGTACGGGTAGAGTATAATTAACGCTAGAAGCTTTTCTCGGCAGTGTGACATCACTAACTTCGCTACTAAACTTCGCTCCCCATCACAGCTCAATGTTATAGATATAAGCATTTGACTCATATCACACCTCACTGCTTGGCCAGACACTTCCAATCGTCTGGTTTAGTTAGCCTACTGCGTCCCTCCATCACTATATACTCTAGTACAGGAATATCAACCTGTTGTCCATCGGATACACCTTTCGGTCTCTCCTTAGGTCCCGACTAACCCAGGGCGGACGAGCCTTCCCCTGGAAACCTTAGTCTTACGGTGGACAGGATTCTCACCTGTCTTTCGCTACTCATACCGGCATTCTCACTTCTATGCGCTCCAGCACTCCTCACGGTACACCTTCTTCGCACATAGAACGCTCTCCTACCATACCTATAAAGGTATCCACAGCTTCGGTAATATGTTTTAGCCCCGGTACATTTTCGGCGCAGGGTCACTCGACTAGTGAGCTATTACGCACTCTTTGAATGAATAGCTGCTTCTAAGCTAACATCCTAGTTGTCTGTGCAACCCCACATCCTTTTCCACTTAACATATATTTTGGGACCTTAGCTGGTGGTCTGGGCTGTTTCCCTTTCGACTACGGATCTTAGCACTCGCAGTCTGACTGCCGATTATATCTCGTTGGCATTCGGAGTTTATCTGAGATTGGTAATCCGGGATGGACCCCTCACCCAAACAGTGCTCTACCTCCAAGAGACTTAACATCGACGCTAGCCCTAAAGCTATTTCGGAGAGAACCAGCTATCTCCAAGTTCGTTTGGAATTTCTCCGCTACCCACAAGTCATCCAAGCACTTTTCAACGTGCCCTGGTTCGGTCCTCCAGTGAGTTTTACCTCACCTTCAACCTGCTCATGGGTAGGTCACATGGTTTCGGGTCTACGACATGATACTAATACGCCCTATTAAGACTCGGTTTCCCTACGGCTCCGTCTCTTCAACTTAACCTCGCATCATATCGTAACTCGCCGGTTCATTCTACAAAAGGCACGCTCTCACCCATTAACGGGCTCGAACTTGTTGTAGGCACACGGTTTCAGGTTCTATTTCACTCCCCTCCCGGGGTGCTTTTCACCTTTCCCTCACGGTACTGGTTCACTATCGGTCACTAGAGAGTATTTAGGGTTGGGAGATGGTCCTCCCAGATTCCGACGAGATTTCTCGTGTCTCGCCGTACTCAGGATACTGCTAGGTATAAAGACTATTTCGAATACGAGGCTATTACTCTCTTTGGCCTACCTTCCCAGGTAGTTCTTCTATAATCTTTAAGTCCACGTTGCAGTCCTACAACCCCGAAGAGTAAACTCTTCGGTTTGCCCTCTTGCCGTTTCGCTCGCCGCTACTAAGGCAATCGCTTTTGCTTTCTCTTCCTGCAGCTACTTAGATGTTTCAGTTCACTGCGTCTTCCTCTACATTACCTTAACAGTAATGAGTGACAGGCATTACCTGCCGGGTTCCCCCATTCGGACATCTCTGGATCATTGCTCACTTACAGCTCCCCAAAGCATTTCGTCGTTAGTCACGTCCTTCATCGGCTTCTAGTGCCAAGGCATCCACCGTGCGCCCTTATTAACTTAACCTTATTTTGGTCTTTCGACCTAACTCATTAAATATTCACAGCGTTTCGGTTTATTTTCTTGTTACTATCTATATGTAATTAATTACATATGGAATTTGATATAGATATTCAATTTTCAATGGACAATACTTGAATCTTGCGATTCAATGGAGCCTAGCGGGATCGAACCGCTGACCTCCTGCGTGCAAAGCAGGCGCTCTCCCAGCTGAGCTAAGGCCCCACAAGACCTCTCAAAACTAAATAAGAAACTCAAGTACATTCCGTTTTTCCTTAGAAAGGAGGTGATCCAGCCGCACCTTCCGATACGGCTACCTTGTTACGACTTCACCCCAATCATCTATCCCACCTTAGGCGGCTGGCTCCAAAAGGTTACCTCACCGACTTCGGGTGTTACAAACTCTCGTGGTGTGACGGGCGGTGTGTACAAGGCCCGGGAACGTATTCACCGCGGCGTGCTGATCCGCGATTACTAGCGATTCCGACTTCATGTAGGCGAGTTGCAGCCTACAATCCGAACTGAGATTGGCTTTAAGAGATTAGCTTGCCGTCACCGACTCGCAACTCGTTGTACCAACCATTGTAGCACGTGTGTAGCCCAGGTCATAAGGGGCATGATGATTTGACGTCATCCCCACCTTCCTCCGGTTTATTACCGGCAGTCTCGCTAGAGTGCCCAACTGAATGATGGCAACTAACAATAGGGGTTGCGCTCGTTGCGGGACTTAACCCAACATCTCACGACACGAGCTGACGACAACCATGCACCACCTGTCACCGATGTACCGAAGTAACTTTCTATCTCTAGAAATAGCATCGGGATGTCAAGACCTGGTAAGGTTCTTCGCGTTGCTTCGAATTAAACCACATGCTCCACCGCTTGTGCGGGCCCCCGTCAATTCCTTTGAGTTTCAACCTTGCGGTCGTACTCCCCAGGCGGAGTGCTTAATGCGTTAGCTGCGGCACTGAATCCCGGAAAGGATCCAACACCTAGCACTCATCGTTTACGGCGTGGACTACCAGGGTATCTAATCCTGTTCGCTCCCCACGCTTTCGAGCCTCAGCGTCAGTTACAGACCAGAGAGCCGCTTTCGCCACCGGTGTTCCTCCATATATCTACGCATTTCACCGCTACACATGGAATTCCACTCTCCCCTTCTGCACTCAAGTTTGACAGTTTCCAAAGCGAACTATGGTTGAGCCACAGCCTTTAACTTCAGACTTATCAAACCGCCTGCGCTCGCTTTACGCCCAATAAATCCGGACAACGCTCGGGACCTACGTATTACCGCGGCTGCTGGCACGTAGTTAGCCGTCCCTTTCTGGTAAGCTACCGTCACAGTGTGAACTTTCCACTCTCACACTCGTTCTTGACTTACAACAGAGCTTTACGATCCGAAAACCTTCTTCACTCACGCGGCGTTGCTCGGTCAGGGTTGCCCCCATTGCCGAAGATTCCCTACTGCTGCCTCCCGTAGGAGTCTGGGCCGTGTCTCAGTCCCAGTGTGGCCGATCACCCTCTCAGGTCGGCTATGTATCGTCGCCTAGGTGAGCCGTTACCTCACCTACTAGCTAATACAACGCAGGTCCATCTTGTAGTGGAGCATTTGCCCCTTTCAAATAAATGACATGAGTCATCCATTGTTATGCGGTATTAGCTATCGTTTCCAATAGTTATCCCCCGCTACAAGGCAGGTTACCTACGCGTTACTCACCCGTTCGCAACTCATCCAAGAAGAGCAAGCTCCTCTCTTCAGCGTTCTACTTGCATGTATTAGGCACGCCGCCAGCGTTCGTCCTGAGCCAGGATCAAACTCTCATTAAAAACTTTAATAATTGTTCGAGCGTTAACTCATTACCGTCGTCTGACGATTTATTCTTGTAAATTGACAGGTTATAATTCTTCTATCATAACCCTGCACTTGGTTTCTTATTCAGTTCTCAAAGGTCT
>NZ_KV831723.1:0-2240 GCF_001837205.1 Streptococcus sp. HMSC064D12 | reverse complement strand
CAAGCTCTGAAGTCACAAGTACAGCTAGTTCGGAAGTAGCTAATTCTGAAACTACACATTCTGAGGTAAGTGCAACGACTAGTGAGAGTGTTACAACTGAGAATTCGTCACCAACAACTAGTGATACTGATACCCCTAATTCTCAAGTTCCCTCTGCTGAAAAGAATATCACGGGTGGTCAATGGTATAGTGATGAACAAGGCAATTGGCATTACAAAAAAGATGGCAAGGATCTGACAGGTCCAAACCTAATTGATGGACAGCATGTCTATTTTGACAAGGATGGTAAACAGGTCAAAGGAAACTTTGCCCAAGATGGACATTATTATGATGGTGAACTTGGACATCTAACAACTGAATCTTTTGTTACTACTGGCGATAACCACTGGTATTATGTAGATAAGACAGGTGAAAAAGTGACTGGCCTTCAAGAAATTGGAGACAAAACTTACCACTTTAATGACAAGGGGCTTCAAACAAAAGGACAAAGAGTAGTTATTGAGGGTAAAGGATATTATTTCCATCCTGAAAATGGCGAACTTTGGAATAATAAGATTGCCCTCTATCATAGTACTCGCTACATTAACGGAACCAGCGACGACATTTATTACTACTATGACAATGACGGTAATATTTACACTGGCCCTAAAACCATCGACGGTAAAGAGTACTACTTCCAACCAGACATGGTCTATTATTCTAAATTCAAGAATCCTGATGGTACTGAAAGTTATTACAATGAACAGGGACAAAAAGTCTATAATGGCTGGGGTAAAATCAGATACATGTACCTGAGAGGATACCTCTGGACACCTTCCGTTTATGCTGATGAAAATGGACATGTTGTTCATGGATTCAAGCGAATTAATGGACAACTCTACTATTTTGATGAATCTGGTTCACTAAGAGATGATGTCCCTGGCAGCCCAAACCCACTGTTCCAAGTTGATGGAAACTGGTACTATGCTCAGTTTTCTAAATACATTAACGGCGTAAGAGGTGCTATCCTCACCAATGCTTTCACTTTTATTGCTGTAGATGATAGATACCCAACATCAATTGCAGATGAAAATGGTAAATTGACTCCAGTTACAGCCAAAAATAGTTATGTTACTGCTGGAGGTAAATGGTACTATGTTGATAAATCTAGTTATCCTTTAAAGGGTGAACAAGTGATAGATTATGTCAATGTCTTCTTCCGTGATGACTATTCTCAAGTTAAAGGGGACTTTGCGCCAAACGGCCATTATTATGATAAAGATAGTGGAGCCCTCGTTACCAACCGTTATGTCGAAAAAGATGGCAAATGGTACTATGTCAATGATAAGGGCGATAAATTAATTGGTGCTCAAACTATAGGTGGTGTAGAAGTCTATTTTGATAAAGACGGTGTCCAAGCCAAAGGTATTTTTGCCAATGCTGATCATTTTTATGACAAAGACACAGGTGCTGCTGTCCGAGACCAAATCGTCGAAGTCGATGGCAAACGCTATTATGTTGGTCAAGATGGTAGAAAAGTTTACTCAGGAACACATATTGTTCATGGTGAAGAAGTGAATCTTATCGTTGGAGATGGTCATCAGGCCTTCGGAGAATTCACAGGCCACGGAGATAGTGGAGACTATATCGGATTTGATGGTAAAAAAGTCACAAAAGCTGGTTTCGTTAAAACCAAAGATAATCACTGGTATTATTTAGACGGTAAGGGAAACAAATTAGTCTCCGTTCAAGTTATCGATGGCGAACTCTACTACTTTGGACTTCCTACTCGTAAATACTACTACGGAATGCAAAGTAGAGATGAGCTCATCTATGCGTATTACAGTGATACTATCCCTAACAGTAGCCACATCTACTATCTGGATGAAGCAACAGGCGCTGCTCTTAAAAATCAATACCATGAATGGGAAGGTAGTTGGTATTACTTTGGTCCAAACTGGTACGCCTTGACCGGTGAACAAACCATTGACAATGTTCCTGTCTACTTCCATAGTAACGGTAAACAAGCCAAGGGAGAACTAGTCACCGTTGATGGTAAAATCCACTACTACGATGCTAACTCAGGTGCCCGTTTGTCAAATATTGACATTACTATTAAAGGGGAAACCTATCATTTTGATGCGGACGGAAACGGAACACTCATTAGTTAATGAAGTTATAGAGACTCCTTCTCAATAACGACAGTTTAAAATGAAAGGAGAATTATCATGGAAAAGAAAGTACATTTTAAACTTCACAAA
>NZ_KV831722.1:92945-210513 GCF_001837205.1 Streptococcus sp. HMSC064D12 | reverse complement strand
ACATCTTATCACCCAAATAAATTCTTGTCAATAGGGTTTTTGAAAAAAATAAAGGAAGCACGTCTCTCAACCTACTTCCTTTATTTTTTAATTATTTAGCTTCAATCAAACCGTAGTTTCCGTCTTCTCGTTTATAGAGAACATTAGTTGTATGATCTTCACTATCTGTATAGATAAAGAAGTCATGACCCAACAACTCCATTTGAAGGATGGCTTCTTCAACATCCATTGGTTTCAACTCAATGTTTTTAGTTCTTACAACTTCAACAGCTGGTGCTTCTTCAACTTGTTCGTTATTAAAATCAGCTGAGAACACTTCTCCTGTTGGAACTTTTTCACGATGCTTACGTGCAATTTTTGTTTTATTTTTACGGATTTGTCTTTCAATCTTATCAACCACCAGGTCAATAGAACCATACATATCTTGCGAAACATCTTCTGCTCTTAGTGTTACAGAACCTGTTGGAATAGTAACCTCTACTTTAGCTGTCTTTTCGCGATAAACCTTAAGATTTACACGTGCATTCAATTCTTGGTCTTCGTTGAAGTATTTTTCAACTTTGCTAAGTTTACTTTCAACATAGTCACGAAGTGCTTCAGTTACTTCGATGTTTTCGCCACGGATACTATATTTAATCATAAAAGACCTCTTTCTCGCTTGTTAGCGTTTTCTTTATCTATATTATATCCTTTTCATGAAAATTTGCAAGGATTTTTATTATCTAGCTAGTGAAAAGGTCAAAACTTCTTTAATATCTATACCTTCTAATAGTTGAACCATCTGATATAAAGTAGATCCTGTTGTATAGATATCATCCACTATAATAATCTTATCTGGTACATCTATACCTTTCTTGAGACAGAAGGCATTATCTTGACTTAAACGCTCCTTGCGTGTTTTCGATGATTGCTTCTCAATATCTCTTTTCTCAAAGATATCCTGATAGGGAATTCCCTCTATCAATCCCTCAACTTGGTTAAATCCTCTTTCTGCCAAGCGTTCTTCCGATAATGGGACCGGCACTATGGTAAAACCTTTCGTCAAAAATGGTTTTAACTTATTTTTTATATCTTTTTGAAATGTTTTTCTAAGACAATAGTCTCCCATAAATTTATAGCGGCTAAAATAATCTTTCATGTTTTCTTCATAGTGATAAATGGCAAGGTGCTTAGGAATATAGCCTTTTTTCATCCAAAGTTTACAATCAATACAGGTATCTCTATGTAACTCCTTATTACAATTTTGACATCTTTCTTTTGAAAGTTTTTTAAACTGATTTTTACAAGATAAGCAGGAGTACTCTTCTCTCTGGTTAAACGTAATCAGGTCTCTTAATTTTGGCACTGATTCAATCCAGTCATTACATAGTAGACACTTCATTGTTAAATCCTCCTTTTTTATTCATAACTTTTATTTCTTCTCGACAACGAAGCATAGATTTGGATAGTCCTTCATGAAAGAAATAAAGCTTTCCTGTCGGTCTATCTGGGGATCTTCCAACTCGACCTCCTATCTGAATAAGACTCGAACTAGTGTATAAGTGATGATTTGCCATGCAAACAAAAACATCTACTTGTGGAAAGGTCACACCACGTTCGAGGATAGTTGTTGTCACTAAGACGGATAGTTCTTTTTCTCGGAACTTCTCTACGACAGTTGAACGCTCCTCACTTTTTGAGGAAACAAAGGCCATTTTTTCGTCTGGAAGATATTTTTGCAGAATGCTAGTAAACTTTTCACCTATCGCTATATTTGGAAAAAAGATTAATAGAGGAAACTTTGATTTACGTTGCTTTTTAATCTGATAAACAAGAGGTCTTGGAAGCTTGCCTCTCATTAGAGATTTTTGTAGTCTTCCCTGCCAACAGAATTTAGGAAGTACTAAAGGATTTCCATGGAAACGTCTGGCAAGGTGATGCTTTTCTAAAGTTCCAAGTCGAACTTGCTCTTCCAAAGATATTGTAGAAGTCGCTGTTAAGTAAATATAGCGACCGGTTTCCTTCTTTGCCTGCTCCACAGCATGATTTAACATGACATTTCCTACAAAAGGGAATGCATCAACCTCATCAACGATAACTAGGTCAAAGTTCTGGTAAAACTTTAGTAGTTGATGGGTGGTAGCTATTACAAGCGGACTACCATCATATGGTTCACTCTCAGCATGAAGCAGAGAAATACTACAAGTAAAATCCCTCTGCATACGAAGAAATAACTCTCGACAAACATCAACCCGAGGACTTGCGATAGCTACATTACCTTTACCTTCAAGAACATAGGCAACGATTTTATAAATCATCTCGGTCTTCCCAGCACCAGTCACAGCATGTACGAGGCTGTCTTTCTGTTTTTGATATGTTTCTAAAAGCTTCTCTGAGACCTCAGCTTGATAGGGAGTCAGTTTCCCCAACCACTTCAAAGCAGGAAATTCAATTTCAGATGTTTTTGAAGGAAAATAATAAAGTTCTTTTCCTTCTTGGTTTCTGCCAAAGACAATACACGCTCTGCAATAATACTGACCTTCCGGTAATTGCCAATCTTCCCCTATCTGACTGTAACATCTTTTACATCTAAGTTGTTTATCGACCTTTATCATGCTTTCTAATGTAAAAGCCTCTGAGTGATAGTCCACTGACAACTGTTCTTTCGTAAATAGTCGTCCATAATATTCTTTAGGTACCATATCTTTCTATTCGAAAATATGTTTGAATTCATCTTTTTATGATAAAATTTTTTTATGGATTACAAAACTATTGCCAACGATGGAATCGTTGAAGAAGAAATAAAAAAATCTCGTTTTATTTGTCACTTGAAACGTATTAGTAGTGAAGAGGAAGGAAGAGAGTACATCGCTCAGATAAAGAAAGAGCATCACAAGGCCAATCACTCTTGCTCTGCAATGATTGTTGGAGATGATGGTCAAATTAAACGTTCGAGTGATGATGGCGAACCTTCTGGAACAGCCGGAGTGCCTATGCTGACTGTTCTAGAAAAACAAGGACTTACTAATGTCGTAGCTGTTGTGACTCGTTATTTTGGAGGAATCAAACTTGGGGCAGGTGGTCTTATCCGCGCTTACTCTGGTAGCGTTGCCCATGCTATTGAAGAAATTGGTCGAGTGGAAGTCAAGGAATTAACAGGACTAACCGTAGAGTTAACCTACTCTCAGTACCAAGTCTTCTCCAACTTCCTTGAAAAAGAAGGACTCCAAGAATTTGATACAACTTTCTTATCAGATGTTTCTACTACTTTATTTGTCGAAGAGTCTGAGATTAAAAGACTCGGTCAGGAACTAACCGAATTCTATCAAGGGAAAGTCACTTATGAAAAATCTGGAAAGAAAATCGTTGAAATTCCTATCTGATAGTCAAACGTTATCACAGTGATAAAGAAGATGTATTTTACAAGTTGAGCCTACCGTCGTATACTTAAAACCATCAATCAAAGATTAAGAGGATTTTAAATATGACAATTTACAACTCAATCACTGAACTTGTTGGAAAAACACCTGTTATTAAACTTAACTCTATTGTTCCAGAAGGATCAGCAGATGTTTACGTTAAACTCGAAGCCTTTAACCCTGGTTCTTCAGTAAAAGACCGTATTGCTCTTCGTATGATTGAAGATGCTGAAAAAGCTGGTACTATTAAACCTGGTGATACCATTGTTGAACCAACTTCAGGTAACACTGGTATTGGTCTCGCTTGGGTTGGTGCTGCTAAAGGCTATAAAGTTGTTATCGTAATGCCTGACACAATGAGTGTTGAACGTCGTAAAATCATCCAAGCTTATGGAGCTGAACTTGTATTGACTCCTGGTAGCGAAGGAATGAAAGGTGCGATTGCTAAAGCTAAAGAAGTTGCTGCTGAACGCAACGGTTGGGTACCACTTCAATTTGCCAACCCATCAAACCCAGCTGTCCACGCGGCTACAACTGGTCAAGAAATCCTTGAAGATTTTGGTGCAGAAGGTTTGGATGCTTTTGTTGCTGGTATCGGTACTGGTGGTACTATTTCAGGTGTTTCAAAAACCCTTAAGGCTGCTAATCCAAATATCAAGGTTTACGGTATTGAAGCTGACGAATCTGCTGTCTTGAATGGTGATAAACCAGGACCACACAAAATCCAAGGTATCTCAACTGGTTTCATTCCTGACACATTGGATACAAAATCATATGACAGTGTTGTGCGTATTCCTTCTGATGAAGCTATCGCAACATCACGTACATTGGGTAGCCAAGAAGGTTTCCTAGCTGGTATCTCATCAGGTGCTGCTATTGCTGCCGCCCTTAAGATTGCTGCTGAACTTGGTGAAGGTAAGAAAGTCTTGACACTCTTGCCTGACAATGGTGAACGCTACCTCTCTACAACACTTTATGATTTTCAAGACTAATAAAAAAGAAGCTGGAACATATGTTCTAGCCTCTTTTTTATTGTATAAAGTTCAAGCCTGTAGTTCATTAATTACTAGAAAAAGCAAGGATTATAATCTCATTTCCACTGAACTGTTCCTACAAACTTTCTATTTTTTAGGATAACTGAAGTCTAAAGAATTTGTTTTATCTTCTTTATTAGTCTAACTCTTTTGCTTCTGTCTCTGCAATTTCAGTAACTGTGAATCCTGCTTCTACAAAAACTTTCTTGAGTTGTTCAATTCCAATCTCTCCTTCAACTTGGAGTTCGACACGAAGTACGGTGTCATTTTTAGGTGCAACAATTGTACGTTCGATGTTGAGATTCTCACTAGCGATAAGGTTCGCAATTTTTTCCAAAACACGTGGAGTATCTGGAACTTCCAACCCAATACGAATTCCAGCTTGACCATAACCAGAAATTTCCAAGAAAGCACGAAAGACATCTTTATCTGTGATAATTCCTGAAATTTGGTCATTGTCCACAACCGGAAGAACTCCAACCTTATTTTGAAGCATGATATAGATTGCATCCTCAAGGCTAGCATATTTGGAAACAGTGAGGACATTCTTAATCATGATATCTCCTACTTTTGTCTTATTAAGGAGATAGTTCATTTCATAAATTGACAAGCTTGTTGCTTTTGATGGTGAAGCCTCTGCCATTGTACCTTCTGTAATAAGCCCAACAAGTTTATCGTGTTCAATTACCGGCAAACGGCGCAATTCTTTATCACGCATAATATCTGCAGCTGCTGCAACTGTTGTTTCTGGTGAGACATAAACCACACGTTTCGTCATAAAATCTTTTACTGCCATGTTTCATTTTCCTCCGAATGATTTCTTACTTGTATTATACCACACTAATTGTAACCGATTGCAATATTTTACTGAAAAATTCGTATTTTACAATCAGTATGAGACGATAGAAAAACGCCCTCGGGCGCTTTTTCTTATCCTCCAAGATAGGCTTTACGAACTTCATCTGATGCAAGAAGTTCTTCACCAGTACCTGAAAGAACCACTTTACCAGTTTCAAGAACGTAACCACGGTCTGCAATTGACAAAGCCTTATTGGCATTTTGCTCAATCAAAAGAACGGTAGTCCCTTGTGCCTTAATATCTTCGATAATATCAAAAATTTCCTGAATAAAGATTGGAGCAAGTCCCATTGAAGGCTCATCCAAAAGCAAAAGTTTTGGACGACTCATAAGGGCACGGCCCATTGCAAGCATTTGTTGTTCACCACCAGAAAGTGTCGCTGCATCCTGATTCTTACGTTCTTCTAGGCGTGGGAAACGTTGGAAGACTTTTTTCAAGAGAGCTGCGTTCTCTTCTTTATTTGTATGAAGGAAAGCTCCCATTTCAAGATTTTCCATTACGGTTAATCCTGCAAATACATGACGTCCCTCAGGTACTTGAGCTAAACCTTCAGCAACAATCTTACGTGCAGGTGTTTTGTGGATCTCATTTCCGAGATAAGAAATGGTTCCCTCAGTTGGACGAACAAGACCTGAGATTGTACGGAGAATTGATGTTTTACCTGCACCGTTAGCACCGATAAGAGTTACAACTTCACCTTCATTAACTTCAAAGCTAACATTTTTAACAGCTTCAATAGATCCATATTTAATTGAGAGATTTTCAACTTTCAACATAGCCATTATGCTTCACCTCCCAAGTAAGCTTCAATAACGCGTTTGTTATTCTTAATTTCATCAGGTGTTCCTTCTGCAATCAAGCGTCCGTATTCCAAAACATAGATACGCTCAGTAACATCCATGACCAAACTCATATCATGTTCAATCAAGATGATTGTAATACCAAAGTCTTTTTGAATTTGACGAATATGAGCAGTCAATTCAGCTGTTTCTTGTGGATTCATACCCGCAGCTGGTTCATCAAGGAAAAGAATTTTTGGTTCTGTTGCAAGTGCACGAACAATTTCCAAATGACGTTGTTGCCCATAAGCTAAGTTTTTCGCAAGCGTATCTGCCTCACCATCCAAGTTGAAGATAGCCAAGAGTTCCATAGCTTTTGCTTTTAACTCTTCTTCACTTGAGTAGTACTTAGGCAAACGCAAAAGAGATGCAAAGAAATTTGAAGGTTGCTTATTTGACAAACCAACAAGAACATTTTCAAGCACAGTCATGTCTTTGAAAAGACGGATATTTTGGAATGTACGTGACAAACCGAGTGAAGCGATTTTATAAGGTGCTTTACCGTTTAGGACTGTACCATCAAGTGTAATCGTTCCTTCACTTGGCTCATAGACACCTGTCAAAAGGTTGAACAAGGTTGTTTTACCAGCACCATTTGGTCCGATAAGCCCAACCAACTCACCTTCATTGAGTTCCATTGAAACATCACCAACGGCAGTCAAACCACCGAAGTTTTTAGTTAGATTTTTAACTTCAAGAAGTGCCATTATTATTTGCCCTCCTTAGATTTATTGAAGAATTTTGAGAGATAGAGTTCTTTTGTTCCAAGAAGTCCACCTGGACGGAAGAGCATTACAAGAATCAAAGCCAAGGCGTAAATAATCATACGAAGGTTTGAAACGTTTTGGAGGAACATGTTGATAATACCAAGAACAACAGCAGCAATAATAGTACCTGTGATAGATCCAAGACCACCAAGAACGGCAATGATAAGGTAATCAATTGATTTCATGATAGTGAAATCTTTTGGCACAACTGTACCGATGTAGCTGACATAAAGTGAACCAGCAATCGCTGAAATCATGGCACCAATAACAAAGATAAGAACCTTCATTTTTGTGACATTAACACCCATTGACTCAGCAGCAATTTCATCTTCACGAAGAGTGATTGCTTGACGTCCAGTTGCTGAACGCAAGAAGTTAAGTACCAAAATTGTAATGATTACCACAAAGAAATAAATTACAGGCCAACTTGTATAAGGAAGGATACCTGTCAAACCAGCAGCACCATTAGTCAATTCACCACCATTAACGATAATGATACGGATGATTTCAGCCATACCAAGAGTTGCAATGGCAAGGTAGTCCCCTTTCAAACGAAGGGTAGGTAGACCAAAGATAAGGGCAACAATAGCTGCGATGATGACACCGACAACCATTGAGAGGTAGAAACCGTCATATGTTGGCATCATACCAGTAATGATAGCTGATGAATAGGCACCAATTGCCATGAAACCAGCTTGTCCAAGTGTAAATTGCCCTGAGAAACCAAGAACCAGATTAGTACCAAGTCCCATAAGGATTGAGATCCCAATTCCCATTAAGATTTGGATGTAGTAAAGGTTCATGATACCTGAAAGTTCAAGACCTTTCAAGATAAGGAAGAGCCCAATGATAAGACCAAACCAAATAAGGTTTACTTTTAGATTTTTCTTCATGTCTTACACCTTCTCTTTCACATTTTTACCGAGGATACCCGCTGGGCGAACCAAAAGGATAACGATCAAGACACCATAAACGATGGCATCACGGTAACTTGACAAACCAATTGCAGTTGATAATGTCTCCAAAATACCGATAACAAATCCACCAAGTGCTGCACCAGGGATAATACCGATACCACCAAGAACGGCAGCAACAAAGGCTTTAATACCTGGTGTCATACCCATAAGAGGTTCGATAGAGTTATAGTAAAGACCAATAAGGACACCCGCTGCCCCTGCTAGTGATGATCCAAGAGCAAAAGTGAAGCTGATAGTGTTATTAACATTAATACCCATCAATTCAGCTGCATCACTGTCTACAGATACGGCACGCATAGCTTTACCCATCTTAGTCTTTTTAATAATCAATTGAAGAGCAACCATAAGGACAAGGGCAACTACCAAGATAAGCAATTGCACATTTGTTACAGAGATTGATCCAAGATGATAAGTCTTAATTGCAATCTTTTGAGGGAATGAACGTGTATCTGCACCTACAAAGAGAACCATGATGTACTCAAGGAAGAATGAGACACCGATAGCCGTAATCAAGGCAGAAATACGTGTCGAATTACGGAGTGGGCGATAAGCCAAGAACTCAATGACAACCCCTAAAATCGCACAGACAAGCATAGCAAAGACAAGGGCAACCCAGAAATTCATTCCAAGGCTATTAATCGCATAGTAACCAACGAAGGCACCCATCATATAGATGTCTCCATGGGCAAAGTTAATCAATTTGATAATCCCATAAACCATGGTATATCCAAGGGCAAGTAAGGCATAGATACTACCCAAGATGATACCATTGACTAGTTGTTGGGGAAGTTGTTCAAAAAACATATTTAACCAAACTTTCTAGTTCATTTTTAGTATAGATAACAGATTATTTTTCAATTTCAACGGCTTCCGCTGAAACCTCTTCACCATTATCTCTTTTAACCATAAGAGCTGCTTTAATAGGGTTATGATCCTTATCAATCGTCATTTTACCTGTAACCCCGACAAAGTTTTTCAAATGTGCTAAGTTATCAGCAATATCAACTGATGTTTTCGCATCTTTTGATGCTTCTGCAATCATATAAACAGAATCGTAAGCTAGAGCAGCAAACATATTTGGGTCAGTGTTGTAAGCTTTCTTATATGCTTCGATGAATCCTGATGCCTTGTCAGAAAGGGCAACATTTGTTGAATATCCTGATACATAGTAGACGTTTGAAGCATTCTTTTTACCTGCAAGCTCAGTAAATTTCGCATCACTGAATCCGTCAGGTCCAAGGATTGGTTTATCAATTCCAAGGTCACGTGCTTGTTTTGTAATAATACCAGTCTCAGTATAGTAACCTGGCATTACAATAGCATCATAATCAAGGTCTTTAAATTTAGTCAAGGCTGACTGATAGTCCTTGTCCCCTGAAGCAAAGGTAGCTTCAGTAACGATTTGACCTTTATATTCACGCTTAAATTCATCCGCAATACCTTTGGCATAATCTGAAGCATTATCATAGTAGAGAACTACTTTCTTAGCATTCAAATTATTGTAAGAATAAGCTGCCAAAACTTTACCTTGGTAACTATCCTTGAAGGTTGTACGGAAAACGAATTTCTTCGTACCATTAGCATCTACCGTAAGGTCATCCTGCGTACCTGAAGGTGTCAGCAAAGGAACCCCTGTTTTTTGTGATACGAGGCTAGCCGCAGCAACAGCACCTGATGTCGCTGGACCAACGATAGCATTTACATTATTCTGAATAGCCAAGTTCGTTGAAGATGTTGAAGCTTCAGCATTTTCAGATTTATTATCTTTTGTGACAAGCTCAAGCTTTTTGCCATCGACGCCACCAGCTTTGTTAATTTCGTCAACAGCCAACTTAATACCATTCTGCTCCGCCTTACCATAGGCTGCAACGGCACCTGTCAACTCCATGTTAACACCAATTTTGATTGTATCGCCAATCTTAGTACCATTGGCATTAGCAGTCACATCTGGTGACTTGCCACAGGCAACCAAGAAAACGGAAGCAAAAAAGGCTAACACAATAAGTGTGATCTTTTTAGACATAAGATTTCTCCTTAATATTTTCTTAAAAAAGTCCATCTTATAGCTTACAGAATTATCAGACAATTGTCAACTACACAAAACTAAGCTTTAGCGACAGTAATCGTTTCCATTACTTTAAGAATAACTCTTTAAAAAGAAAAAAACTTTTCTCTCATTAAAGAGAAAAGTTCTTAAACGGTTCAGGGACTGAGGTGTCGTAACGTTCCAGACTACCTACAAAGTCCATATCAATATCAGAATAGTAGGAAGGCAGAACTTTTTTCACTGCTTTCATTCCATCGAGCTCTTTCAAAATATCCTCGACCTTGTCCTCATCTACATAAAGGTGCACATAACGCATCTTATAAGAATGGTAGACAACATCTCCAAACTTGGCAATTTTACGTAAGTCTCTATTGTAATATAAATAAACAATAATGCCTTGACGCTTAATCATGACTCATCTTCTCCTTTATGTTAGTGTCTCCCTTTTTATGATGTGGTTTATGAGGGGCAAGAGGTAGGCCAGTATCAATAAAAATCTGGTCTGAAACGGCTTGGGCAATCTCCTCACCAAGATTGGCTAAAATAGTCTGTAAATCGAACTCTACCTGACGATAGCCAATAACCACCTCGTTTAAATCAATTTGGCGCTTCATTCGCAAAACCTGACGTTTCAACTCTCTCACATCTGGTCTAAAAGCCTCATACGCCTTAGCAGCATCATAGCTATCTTTTAATTCTTGAAATGCAAAGAGTTGCTCTTGAAGTCCTCTGTCATTTTCGAATTTCTGGCGTTTCAAACGATAATTCTCTACCTCAGGTAGCTTTAGAAAATACGAAACAAGACACTCTATAGCTTGATCAATCACAAGCAACTCCTCATTGATTATTAACATGTTTTCTATTATAACACAAAAAGCCAGATGAAACGGTCCTTATACAACCGATTTGCATCTGACTTTTGTTTAAGACAAGCTCAGTTTATTTTAATTGGTTATTAGCCATGATTTCATCGATGAAACCATATTCAAGCGTTTCTTGAGCACTCATCCAATTGTCACGTTCAGCGTCTACATGAACTTTTTCAATTGGTTGTCCAGAATTATCTGCCAAGATTTGCTCCAAATTATTACGTGTCTTGAGCAAGTGTTCAGCTGCGATAGCCATGTCTGTTTGTTGCGTACCGCCACCAGTACCGCCCATTGGTTGGTGAATCATGTACTCTGCATTTGGCAACATGAAACGTTTACCTTTGGTACCGCTGGAAGCGATAACTGTTCCCATAGATGCTGCCATCCCCATAACGATAGTCTGAACATCAGACTTGATGAAGTTCATTGTATCAACAATGGCAAGACCAGCCGAAACGGATCCACCTGGTGTATTAACATAAAGATAGATATCTTTTGTATTGTCTTGAGCATCCAAAAACAAGAGTTGGGCAATAATTGAGTTTGCCATATTATCTTCAACAGGACCTGTTAACATGATGATACGATCCTTGAGCAAACGTGAGTAAATATCATAAGAACGCTCACCGCGTGATGTTTGTTCAATTACTACAGGAATCATATGAATCCTCCTTTTAATATTGTCTTGATGCTATTATATGATTTTAGTCAAATTAGGTCAAATAAAAAACATCATTCTTAGCACTCTTTTGGAAAGAGTGCTAACCCCCCCTAAAATAATTTCACTTTAAACTTATTAATCTAGTAAAAAAAGGGAAATTTTCCCTTTTCAACTTATTTTGTACCAAAGAGACGGTCACCTGCATCTCCAAGACCTGGAACAATATAACCGTTTTCATTAAGTTTCTCATCCAAAGATGCTGTGTAGATATCGATATCTGGGTGAGCATCTTGCAATTTTTTGACACCTTCTGGTGCTGCAACCAAGCAAACAAACTTGATATTAGCAGCGCCACGTTTTTTAAGTGAGTCTACTGCCAAGATTGCTGAACCACCAGTCGCAAGCATTGGGTCTACTACAAAGATCTGACGTTGATCAATGTCTTCTGGTAATTTAACCAAGTACTCAACCGGCTCAAGAGTTTCCTCATCACGATACATACCAATATGACCAACTTTAGCTGCTGGTACAAGGCTAAGAAAACCATCGACCATACCAATACCCGCACGAAGGATTGGAACAATCGCTAATTTCTTACCAGAAAGTTGTTTTTGTACTGTTTTGGTAATTGGTGTTTGAATTTCAACCTCTTCGAGAGGAAGGTCACGAGATACTTCGTAACCCATAAGCATAGCAATTTCATTAACTAGCTCACGGAAGTCCTTAGTAGAAGTATCCTCACGACGGAGGATTGAAAGTTTATGTTGAATCAGTGGATGTGAAATAACTTGAAATTTACCCATAATAGTTTCTTCCTTTGCTTTATACTCACTCCATTATATCAAAAAGGCAAAAAAAACGCTTGCTTTTCTGCAAACGTTTTTGAAAAGGATTATTTTTTAGGTAAATGAATCTTTCCTGTGACCAAACCATAGCCAAGAAGAGCTAGACTAGCAATTGCTGCAAAGATAGTCGCCAAGATTGAAAGAATGTTGCTGTTTGAACCTTCTGAATCACTTGGTGTCTTAGGAGTCGTAGCAAGTTTGGCAGCAACTTTAGTATTGTTGCCTTTACTTGACTCATCAGACTTAGTTACTTCATTAGCTTTATCAACTCCGTGAGACTGAACTTTTTCTTCAGACTTAACTGGTTTTGGAGCTTCTGTTTCAGTCACAGACTCTTCTTTAACAGTATTCGTTGGAACAGTTGGTCCAGTTGCTACAATAGTCTTTGGTACTGGTGTCGCAATCTCTGCGGCTTGAGCTACTGGACGACGATCACCCACAGAATCTCCTGTCGAAGGTTTCACAGGGACCGCTACATGATGATCATTTGAAGAATTGTTATCATTAGAGTGGTCTCCATAATATGGGAAAGGAGTACGAGCTGGAGAATCCGGATTCGTAGGATTTGTTGGTTTATCTTCTTTATCAGCTGATGGTTGATTATTGTCCGCTGGTTTAGAAGTGCCTGGTTTATTAGTCTTATCATCAACAGAATGGTTACCTTCTGTTGGACTTACTGGTGTTTCTGGCTTATCTGCCTTCTTGTCTTTACCATCTTTAACAGTTACAGTCAAGACACCGTGAGCTTCAGAAACGCCTGTTGAACCATCAACTGTAGGATAAGTATGTGGTTTAAGACCATAACCCGATACCGCATAATAATCTACATTAAAGTCCTCGTTTGGCAATTTAGCACTGTTTTGATCGCCTACGTGTACCAAGCTTTCACTAGATTTATCCCAAATCCAGTCACCTTGATTCGTCATCTTAGGAAGAACTTCTGTAGTATCATCTGCATTCATCTTGATAAGGAAGCTTGGAGCCCATGTTGATTTATTCTCAGCACCGGCAATTCCACCACGGTTAGTCATGTAAGAAGTTACCAAAAGAGTATCTGATGAGCCTTCAACAGGAACCGCATAGTAAGAATAAGTAGATGTACGCCAGTCAGCTGGTACAGAGGCTGTCAAGACCACACCTGAGCCGTTAAGTGGACGGTATTTCCCACGGAGGCTGTCTGATACGAATCCAAGCATGACAACATCATCACCGACAGCTTCACGCGCTGCTACAGTACCTTCAGCATCCGTAGATTTGTTGATACGTGAAGCAGTGAAGAGGTAATACTTGCCACCCATCTTAACAACACTTGGACGTTCTACTTCATCAGTAACCATGTGGCTAGTGACAAGCGGTGTGTAAAGTTCAGCTACAGATGGATTTTTCTCATTATCATCAAGTTTCAAGATACCGATAGAACCATTTGCCCATGATGCAAGGTTGTAAAGGTGTTTATTATTAACAATATTGAGGAATGACTTAAGGTTAAAGGCGTCATCTCCTCCATAGTTTGACCATTTGTAAATTTGTTTTTCGCCTTGGTAGTTTTCGTCACCTGTATTTGATTCAAAAATAAGGTAACGGCTACCGTTATCTTCAATGATGTGTGGGTCACGAAGACAGTAGTTATCCGTACGGTCTGGATTACCATCATGGTTATGGTCATCATCAAAAGTACTCATAAATTTAGGATAGCTTTGATAGTGATAATTATCTCCACCAAAGAGAATGTGGTCATTTTCAACTGACTTGATAACAACTTCGTCGTTTTCAACAGCCAAGTTAAGTGTAGCACTAGCCAATTGTTGCCAGTTTAATTTACCACCACTAGTATCATTCTTAGTGTAATAAAGTTGGATACTACCATCAGAGTTAACAGTCGCTGAACCTGACCATTGTTGGTCATCTTCAAGGGCATTGTAACCAAAGATTGGACCCGCATTTTTCCAATGAGTAAAGTCATTATCCCCATATTTTCTATAGAGCAAGTAAATGTGGTTTGAATTTTTATTTGGTGCACCGGCCATTGAGATAACCAACTGGTAACCATTCCAGTTGCTAACTACACCTGACTTAGCATCTTGGACTGGCCAAGAATCCCAAACGTCGATTTCTTCTTTTTTCATCGTTTGGGCATCAACAGTGTTGAAAGCAGGCATATTGATAATTGTATCTGCTTTAAAGTAAGGAACAGCCAATTTGCTGTCTTGCTTCAAGAAGCTAGCAACGATATCCTTCAAGTTACGGTAAGTCAAGCTAGTACCTGTACCTTTGATAGCATCATCACTAAAGTCAACCTTATTAAGTGCTTTAATTTCTTCTTCAGTCAAGGCAACGATTTGATCTGAGGTCATATTCTCTTCAACAATAGACTTGATACGACCATTAAGTTTACTAAGGTTGGCATTAGCCGCGCTGTTTTCAGAAACTTTAAGGTCTACTTCAGTGTGTGTATCAGCTGCTTCTGAGCTTGCTGTTGAAGTTGGTGCTTCTACTGCAGCCTCTGATGTATGAGCCGGAGCAGAAACTGCAGCAACAGTCGCTGAAGGTGTTGTTGCATCTGATGAAGATGTCACTACTGTGCTAGACGCCTTTTCTTCAACTACTGATGGAGTTGTGTTGCTTGGTTGTGTCTCTGTAACTGGTTTAGTTGCAACCTCTGAATGTGCAACTGAAGATTCAACTGCTTCTGAAGTTGCCACACTTGTTGCTGTTTCACTGGCTACCGTTAGAGATGCTGTGCTTGTTTCTGGTGTTGCTGTCGCAGTAGCTACCGCTGGTGCTGTTTCTGTAACTTGATCAGCTTTTACCTGAGTGGCACCCAAAAACGCCAAGGTACCAACGAGTGCTGATGTTGCCCCTACTGTGGCTACCTTACGGATGCTATAACGCATCTTTTTGCACTCTGCTTGCTTTGGTGCTACTGTATTTGACTGTGAATTAACTGTAATATCCATATAAACTCTCCTTTTAGGTTTTTACATGTTCCATTCTATCATTTTTTTATCTAAATTCCAATCTTTTTTTAATGACAAATTGATATTTTTTGTAAAAAACTATTTTTTTGTTAAAATAATAACTATAAAAACATGCAATTTAATCAGGAAATATTACTATATGGAATCAAAATATCCTTCTCTAATTTTTATTATTGCTTTTTTAATCTTATTTTTTGTTTTTATAATGAAAAATGAGAACGTTAACAATCCTTCTCCAAAAACAAATAAGGCTTCTGTGAGTCAAACCTTTCATCTAGCATCTCATAAAGGATGGTCTAACGACCTACAGACTATCGTATGGAATCAAGAAAAAAATTACTATGATATCTATTTTCTACACTCTGTGGATGGGGCTACTGATCCTTTTGGACCCAACGGTCAAGATTGGACACATACAACGACTAAAGATTTTATCACCTATAGTAAACAAGAGACTGCTATACCATCAAAGGGTGGCGACTCTAAAGAAGGATGGCATTCTGCTTGGACAGGTAGTGTAGTCACAGATAGTCAGGGGATTTCTGATATCCAAAACGAAGAACCTGTCGCCTATTTTACTGGACTCACGGATGATGGAAGCCAAGCAATCTATGCTAGTGCATCAAATGACAAGGGAGCTAGCTTTACTAATGCCTTAAAAGATGGTAAACCTTTATTGACAAAGGAACAATCCTATAACGGTAAAGACTTCCGCGATCCTTATGTCTTCCACTTCAAAGACAAATTACTCATGTATGTCGCTGAAGGTGACGCACTAGGTGTTTATCAATCTCAAGATGGCATCAACTGGAACAAAGCAGATAGCAAGGGAGTCTCCAAAATCCTACCCGAAACATTTTTTAAGGGTCGTAAGTGGCAGGACAATGCTCCTATCGAGTGTCCCGTTCTCAAAACAATGACAACAACCGACGGTCAGGACAAGCAAGTTCTCTTTTTTGGAGCTAAGGATACAGCTTCAGGCGAAACAACTGGAACCTACTATACTGTAGGGCATTTAGATGGTAACGGCTTATTTATTGCAGATACAGAAACAAAACGCTTAGATCAAGGCTCAGACTATTATGGCGCTAACTTCACTGGAAGCGATCGAATTGAAGAAAGCAATCATAACCTTATCAGTCTTGGCTGGGTTGGTAATTGGAATTACTTCACGTCAGGCATTCACAGTGACCAAGAGCCCAAGAGTGATTTTCTAAAAACTATCGGTTTTTACGCTACACCCAGACAGCTACAGCTAGATAAGAACAATATTATTCAGTCCACTCCCCTTTATAAGAATGAACAATTAACCCTCAAAAATCAAAATGGCAACATTTCAAGTCAAAGACCACTCACTAGTGACAATAGAAAACCTTGGATTGATAAAAGTCACAATCAAAATGCTAATGGCCTTCTTGATCTTGCTGGAAAAAATAGTGCAGGGTATTACCAACTGCATTTTTCAAATATTAAGAAAGAAGGAGGCTATATCTACATTGATATCTGGCAAGGCTCTGATTACGTTAAAATCGCCTACCAAATAACAAGTGGTACCTATCAGGTCTCTGCCTATGCTGCCGAACTGAATAACAGCATGGATGGTAGTCAAACTGCCTCTTCTTACTATTACGATGGACTCTTGGGTAACGGTCAAGGTTATAAAGCTGACAGTCACTATAAGGAAACTGATAATATCACTATAACGCTTATTACAGACAATCGTAGCTTGGAAATCTTCTTTCCCAATGGCCAAACCTACACTCTAGCCAGATTTAATACCTCTGGCAAGCAGGATGTCAAAGTTTTCTCCACTCAGAAAGATCTTCTATTAAACTTGAAAATTTACGATGTACACTCATAACAATAATAAAAGTGATGCTGTTCGCATCACTTTTATTATTTTCCAAAGACAGAAACGAGACGTTTAACTCCCTCTGCAACAACTGTAGTTGGCGTAGCTACGTTAAAGCGGAAATGTTTTTCTCCTTCGGAACCAAAAGTAATACCGTCATTTAGCACTACCTTGGCTTCTTCTTTAAGTAAACGTCCAAGTTCATTATGGTCTTGATCATAGGCTGAAAAATCAAGCCAAACCAAGTAAGTTCCCTCAGGTTTCATGACCTTGATATTGGTCTTTTCACTAAGTTCTTTGGTTAAAAGGTCAATATTAGTTTCAAAGACAGTTTTCAATTCCTCTATCCAAGGTTTCCCATAGGTCAGAGCTGCTTGAGTTGTAATCAAACCAATGGTTGGAATTTCATGTTGATTATTTGCCAATTGCTTTTGTTTAAAAGCTTTACGTAAGTCTTCATTTTCAATGATAGTAAAACTGTTTTTGGTACCAGCAATATTAAAGGTTTTAGTAGCCGAACTAAGCACCAAGGTAAAGTCCTTGTAAGCATCTGAAATGGTATTCATAGAGATGTGCTTATTCCCATATAGGGCTAAGTCTTGGTGGATTTCATCAGATACCAAGAGAACACCATGTTTCTGACACAAATCTGCTACCTTGGTCAATTCTTCTTTAGTCCAGACACGCCCACCTGGGTTATGTGGGCTACAGAAAACATAAAGTTTAACATCATTCTCGACGATATCACGTTCCAATTGTTCAAAATCAATTTCGAAATGGCCATTAACCTTAACAAGACTATTTTCAATCAACCGACGATTATTCAAACGGACCGAACGAGCAAAAGGTGGATAAACTGGTGTGTTGATGAGAACAGCATCTCCTTCTTTGGTAAAGGCTTGAATAGCTGTTGAAATGGCTGGAACAACACCTTCAATGAGAACAATACTCTCTTTATCAACGACGTAACCGTGTTGATTTTTTTCCCAATTAATGATGGACTGATAAAGCTCTTCACTTGGATAAGGATAACCAAAAATATGTGTCTCAGCATAGTTGATAACTGCATCCCTAATCTCAGGAACAGGTAGGAAGTCCATATCGGCAACCCAAAGCTCAAGTAGTTCTGGATTACTTTCGGCTTCGTGCCATTTCATGGTATTTTGATCCAAGCGATTTGGTTGTGTTGTAAAATCATAACGTGTCATAGATAACTCCTTAAAGACTAAGGGCATTTTCCAAGTCAGCAATCAAATCTTGTGCTGCTTCAATACCAATTGAAAGACGAAGCAAGTCGTCTGTCAAACCATAGGAAGCACGCACATCACTTGGAATATCTGCGTGAGTTTGTGTCGTTGGGTAGGTAATCAAGCTTTCGACACCACCTAGACTCTCCGCAAAGGTAAAGACCTTTAGGGAATTGATAATGGTAGGAATCTTGTCTTGATTAGCCACTTTGAAGGAAATCATACCACCCTTACCTGGATAGAGGACTTCCTTAACAGCTGGTGACTTTTCTAAGAAAGCTACAACTTCTTGAGCATTGGCTGTTGATGCCTCCATACGAAGTTTTAAAGTCTTAAGACCACGCATAAGCATATAGCTATCAAATGGTGATAAGGTAGGACCAGTCGTATTGAGGTTATAATAAAGTTTATCGTAGAATTCTTGGTTACTAGTCACAACAACACCAGCCAAAACATCATTATGCCCTGATAGGTATTTAGTAGCTGAATGTACAACGATATCAGCACCTTGAGTAATCGGGGTTTGATAGATTGGGCTATAGAAAGTATTATCAACAATAACCACCGCACCCTTGTCATGAGCAATTTTGGCCACTTTTTCAATATCAAACTCAATCATAAGTGGGTTTGTCGGTGTTTCGATGTAGACAATATCGGTATCTTCTGTAATAGCCGCAATCATCTCATCTTCTGTATTTGTGTATTCAAAAAAGAAACGACCTTCTTTTTCCTTGTCATTAAACCAACGGAAAGAACCTCCGTAAAGATCACGCGCAGCTACAACCTTACTGCCTACTGGGAAAATTTCAAAGGCCAAAACAATGGCACTCATCCCTGAACTTGTCGCAATAGCATAATCTGCTTTTTCAATAGCTGCAAGTGTTTTTTCCACTGTTGCACGTGTTGGATTTTTAGTTCGTGTATAGTCAAAACCAGTAGAATGGCCAAATTCTGGATGTTGGTAAGTTGTTGAAAAATGAATTGGTGAAGCCAGGGCTCCTGTTGCTTCATCCGAATTGATTCCTGCGTGTGCCAAAATGGTTTCTAATTGATATTCTTGTGTCATAATGTGCCCTTTCTACATGGTAAAGTGGATATACTCCATATCTATGACCTCTATTTTATCACTATTTTCTGAAAATAATGGTAAGTTCATCATACGGATTCTTGATAGTTAGTTATAGTTTATTTCTATAACCTAAAAAGACAGATAGATACTGACTCTAATTTAAAATAAGCCCAATTTTTGAGATTGTCAAAAGTAGGTTTTCAAGCATCAAAAAGTGCCTGAAACATCATAGTTTCAAGCACTAAGAAATGATTTAAAAGTCTCGCTGCAATCCGAAGTAAGCTACTGACTTACTTTTTATCAAATAAGCGATATCTGATTTCTTCCAAAGCCATAATAACAAACGGACAAGCAAGTAAATAGAGCCAATCATCAAGTCCAATAGGTGCAGTGTTAAATAGCGTGTGGAAGAAAGGCACGTAAGACAGGATGATAAAGAGAACAATTTCTAAAACAATCCCTAAGCTAATAATCCGATTAGCAAATGGTTTAACTTGGAATATAGACCCTCTACCTTTACGACTATTCATAGCCATACCAATTTGGGTAAAGATAATAGCTCCTAATGTCATGGTAGTTGCCTCTCGATAGAGAGGACCTGAACTGGCCAAATGGTTTAAGTTACCTTGATTAACCCAATAATTAAGGAAGAAAGCCCCCATCGCTAAGGCTGCTTCAATCAGTCCATACCAGACAAAAGCCTTAATCAATAATTGTCGATTGAGCAAGCGATCTGAAAGACGTCTTGGTGGTCTGTCCATAACGCCCTCTTCAGGTGGTTCAACCCCCAGCCCCAAGGCGGGCATCATATCTGTTCCCAGGTCGATGGCTAGGATTTGCATAACCGTTAAGGGAAGAGGTATGCGTCCCAAAGAGAACAAGAAGAAAGCAGAGGGTACGGCTTCTGGCGTGTTGGAATTAAAAATATAAGTCAGGAATTTTTGAATATTTCTATAAACTGCACGCCCTTCTTCGACAGCATGAACAATAGAAGCAAAATGATCATCTGTTAAGATCATATCTGCAGATTCCTTGGCAACATCAGTTCCTGATACCCCCATAGCTACACCGATATCAGCTTTTTTAAGGGCAGGGGCATCATTAACACCATCACCAGTAACAGCGACAACTTCGCCAAGTTCTTGAAGGGCATTGACCACACGGTATTTTTGTTCAGGTGCTACACGAGCAAAAACGATTTCGCCTTTAAGAGCTTCTTTAAGCTGATTGTCATCCATATCAGCTAGTTCAAGGCCTGAAACAACACGTGCATCGTCCCCTTGTACAATTCCGATTTTCTTGGCAATGCTAAGAGCTGTCAAACCATAATCACCTGTCACCATGATAATACGAATACTAGCTCTATGGCATTTTTCAATGGCTTCACGCACACCCTGACGTGGCGGATCACTCATGGCAACCAAGCCTAGAAAGACCATATTGTCCTCCAAGGTCTGCATGTCCCACTTGTCTTCTCCAACATGCTCACTGTCTAAAGGTCTATAAGCCACAGCCAAAACACGTAAACCATCTCGGGCAAACTGGTCGTTAGCTGCAAGGATAGCCTGACGCTCCGTAGCCGTCAATGATGTAATCATCCCTTGATTATCATAGTAGTCCGAGCAAAGCTCCATCACTTCTTTAGGAGCACCTTTGGTGATAGAGATATGATGACTGCCATCCAATCCTGCTTCAAGCTTATGCACTGTCGTCATCCGTTTACGATCAGAATCAAAGGGAATCTCCTTGATACGAGGGGCCCAAATATGATTGTCATTTAAATTAATTCCGGCTTTTTCAGCGAGAACATTAAGACAAGCCTCAGTTGGATCACCTAAAATTGTAAAATTGGGATTATCAACACTAGGGGCCACAACTTGAGCATTACTAGCCAAATGAGAGAATCGGACCAAACGATTAAGAAACTCATTTTCTTTAAGAGAAACAGGTTGCCCTTCCTGCTCAATCTGTCCTTCTGATGCATAACCCAGCCCAGTCACCTCATAACTGTCTGACAAGGTCCACAGATGGTTAACCGTCATGGCATTTTGCGTCAAAGTTCCTGTTTTATCTGAACAAATAACAGAAGTTGCTCCCAACGTCTCAACCGAAGACAGCTTCTTAACCAAAGCATGGTCCTTAGCCATGCGCTGAACGGCCATGGCTAAAGATAGAGTAACTGTGGGAAGAAGCCCCTCAGGAATAAAGGCCACAATCATCCCCAATGCAAAAATAAAGGCTTGAGACAAAGGCTGATGGACTAATAGAGTCGCTGCGACCATAAAGAAGAGACCTACAGACACCGCAATAACTGAAATCTGTTTAGTCAAATGGTCTAATTCTTTCTGAAGGGGACTCTTTTCCTGAGCAAGATTCTGTGTCAAATCCGCAATCTGTCCAAACTCAGTTTTCATCCCGATAGCAGATACTATAAAATGTCCAGAACCAGAAGAGACTGTAGTCCCTGCAAATACCATATTGTCATACTCTAACTCAGTCTTGTCGGGAGTCAAATCTGCTTGATCTGACTTATAAATAGGATTAGACTCACCAGTGAGGGCAGACTGATTAACTCGCAAATCTGTCACAGCGACCAAGCGTCCATCTGCAGAAATACGGTCTCCTTCTTCAATGAAAACCAAGTCACCTGGCACCAAGTCCTGAGCTAGAATCTTATCCTCCTTACCATCACGAAGAACTCGCGCATAGGATGGAAGAAGCTTATTAAGAGCTGCCGTCGCCTGACTTGCCCTATATTCTTGAATAAAGCTAAAGAGGCCATTAATAATGTTAACCAACCAAATTGCAATCCCCAACTCTAAACTATGAGAAAGCATAGCGATAAAACCACCAACCCACAACAAGAGGGCCATGAGACTTGTAAAATGCCTGAAAAAGACCAGCCAAATAGGCTCCTTCTTACTTTCCTTCAATTGGTTAGGACCATACGTAGCCTGCCTCTCCTTGACTTCTTGAGAACTTAGGCCTTGATGACTTGTTTGCAACACCTCGTAAACCTGTTCGGAAGTATAGGTTCCTAATTTTATATTTTCCTGTCTAGAATCAGCCATAATCCTTTCCTCGATTCTAAATCATTAAAACGATTTCATTTTTTCACCCCTATTATACTCCTTTTTCAGAAAAGGTTGAAAAGAAAAAAACCAAGCCACATGACTTGGTTTAGATTTTATTTAATATGTAATTTAGCCCGTAGGCTACCTGCTCGGGCACCAAGCAATTGGTCAGCCATACGGGTCACAAGAGCAAGAACACCATAGACACCGATTCCAAGGCCTCCTCCAATGACCAAGTAAATCACACTACCCATACGACTTGTTGGTGACAGTACAAACTGGAACAACCAATAGAAGACCGCAACTGGAATAGCCATGAGCACTGTAAGGATACAGATGAGCAAGGCTTTTCTAAACACTGTCTTACGACTAAAGTGCGTAACAGTGTGGAGGTGATTATACATGAGAGCAATTGGAACACCTAAACCGATGGCTGTTGAAATAACCGGGCCAAGGGCTCCTAAGAAAATAATCAATGGCAGCTGTAGAATAGCCTTAACTAAAACCCCAATCGCAAAATAGTTAATAGCTTTACGGGTTTCAAAGATTGCCTGAAGCATTGGTGCTAAAACGCTATACAAGGCCAAGAAAATAACTTGAATCAGACTGGCTACAAAGAGCAAGTGGGCCTGACTATCTGGTGCCCCGTAAAAAACTGTGTAAAGTGGTTTAGCTAAAATCACTGATCCTATAATGGCAGGAACAATAAAGAGCAAAAGCAACTGTAAGTTATTAATAATCAGTTTAGCCGCCCCCTTAAGATCCTTCTTAACCATATTTTCAGTCAAGAGTGGAATCCCAACCCCGGCAATAGAAAGAGCAACGGCAATCAAAATCATGGTAATCTTACTTGGGTTTGAAGACAAGTAAGCATAGAGAACCTGAAGTTGACTGTTACTATAGCTTGTAAACTTCTCCATAGTACGGATAAAGGTCCATTGATCAATCAGTTGGAAAAGCTGAATAGCAGATCCAGTGATAATAAAAGGGACAGCTTCCTTAAAGGTTTCAATAACAATTGCAGTTGGATTGATATCCGGATGAACAGCCTGCTTGCCAAAGAGACTCTTGAGCTTGCCCTCCTTCCAAAGGTAGAAGAAAAGCACCCCATAACTAGCCAACATTCCGATGAAAGCGGCAAAAGTCGATTGAACAACTGCCGTCACATAATCGCCTGTCCCAATTTTCATGATGAAGAAGGTCGCCAACAGCATCCAAATAACACGGATAATCTGTTCCGCAATCTGACTCAAGGCATAAGGCTTCATGTTGTTAAAGCCTTGGAAAAAGCCTCGTAAAACAGACATCGATGGGAAAATAACAACTGCCCAAGAAAGACTACGCATGACGCGAACCAGATCTTCGTCTCCCCCAGAAAGGTAAGACATCCACGGCGAAGCAAAGTACATGAAAACGCCAAAGATCACTCCGAGACCAATCATGTAATACAAGATACGCTTGAGTAAGAAGAAACTCGTCTCCATCTTTCCAAGTGTGTTGTATTTAGACACCTGTTTGGCAATTGCGACTGGAATACCCGCTGTTGAAATCAAGAGGAAAAGAGCATAAATATTATACCCTTGACCAAAGAGGGCATTGGCTTGGTCACCTTGTTTACCCATCCAAGCATACCAAGGAATAATGTAGAGTGCCCCTAATAGACGGCTGATAATATTGGATGCTGTCATCCATGCCGTCCCTCTTAGCATCTGCTGCTGCTGTGTATCAGTTTTAGTTTCAGTCATAACTTTCTTTCTAGAGAATAAAATATAATCTAGTTTATTATAAACTTTTGGCTGTGACTTGTAAAACAAGAACATTAAGGCTAAAATAGGAACTATGATTACTATTGAACAAGTTCTAGAGGTTCTTAAAAAGGACCATAATTTTAGAGATATTATCGACCAAGACAAGTACTACTATTCATGGACTGGGGTGACTTTTGATCATCTTTCTTATGATAGTCGTGATGTCACACCATCGTCCCTCTTCTTTGCCAAAGGAGCTGCCTTCAAGCCTGAATTTTTAGAGAATGCTGTCAAAGCTGGCTTGAGTTTCTACGTGGCTGAAAAAGATTATCAAGTGGGAATTCCTGCCATTATCGTATCAGATATCAAGCAGGCTATGAGCCTCGTTGCTCAGGCCTTCTACCAATACCCTCAAAACAAGCTTAAATTGCTGGCTTTTACTGGGACAAAAGGGAAAACAACAGCAGCCTACTTTGCCTTCAATATTCTCAAGCAAAGTCATAAACCTGCTATGCTTTCAACCATGAACACGACATTAGACGGAAAAAACTTCTTCAAGTCTACCTTAACAACACCTGAGAGTTTGGACCTTTTCCGTATGATGGCTGAAGCTGTTGCTAATGGCATGACCCATCTGATTATGGAAGTCTCAAGTCAAGCCTATCTGACTAAGCGTGTCTATGGATTGACTTTTGATGTAGGTGTCTTTCTTAACATCAGCCCAGACCATATTGGGCCTATTGAACACCCAACCTTTGAAGACTACTTCTACCATAAGCGTCTCCTCTTGGAAAACAGTCGAGTTGTTATCGTCAATAGCGGTATGGATCACTTTGCTTTTATCGCTGAGGAAGTTGCGGATAAAGAGCATGACTTCTATGGTAAAAACTCCGACAATGCTGTTAAACATGGCTCAGGTTTTAGCTTTAAGGCAAGTGGGAAATTAGCCGGTGACTATGATATCCAACTCATCGGTGACTTTAACCAGGACAATGCCATGGCTACTGGTCTGGCCTGCCTACGTCTCGGAGCTAGCCTTCAAGACATCAAGAAAGGAATCGCTCAAACTTCTGTTCCAGGGCGTATGGAGGTTCTAACCCAAACTAATGGGGCTAAGATATTTGTTGACTATGCTCACAATGGAGATAGCCTAGATAAGCTCTTACAAGTCGTAACTAGCCATCAAGATGGCCATATTAGCCTAATTCTAGGGGCTCCTGGAAATAAGGGTGAAAGTCGTCGTAAAGACTTTGGACATGTCCTCAATACCTACCCTGATGTTGATGTCATCCTAACAGCTGATGATCCTAACAAGGAAGATCCTCTTGCTATCTGTCAGGAAATTGCTAGCCACATCAGTCGCGAGGTTCGTATCATTGTCGATCGAGAGGAAGCAATCAAAACAGCAATGTCTGAGACTACAGACTCTAAAGACGCTGTGGTTATCGCTGGTAAAGGTGCTGATGCCTTCCAGATCGTAAATGGTAAACGTGATAACTATGCTGGCGATATTGAAGTCGCTAAGAAATATTTGTAAAGATTTAATTAAAAAGATTCAATGATGTGTCATTGAATCTTTTTAATTCATCTCATTTTTACAAATTAAAGCAATACTACCGATAACGTCTCAATTGAGGTGGTTCATAAGACTGGACGAAAGCTTCAATTTCTGAAAAATCATCTGTAAAGAGGAATTTTGCTGCTGTTTCAGCCTCCAAAAAATCATGAGTAACCATGGTATCTAACATCATTTTCATAGCATCATAATAGCCATTGAGATTGAAGAAAACACAGGGTTTGTCCAACTTACCGACTCGAGCAGCTGCAATAGCTTCAGAGATTTCTTCCAGTGTCCCTAGACCTCCTGGAAGTGCGATAAAGAGATCTCCTTGCTCTAGCATAGCAGTCTTTCGTTCTGCCATAGTTTCTACTATTGTCATTGAGGTTAACCCCTCATAAGCTATCTCCCTATCTTTGAGGAATTGTGGCATAATCCCATGAGCCTGTCCACCATTTTCCAAAATCGTATCACCAAGAACTCCCATAAGTCCCATCTTACTGCCACCATAGACTAGAGTATGCCCATTTTTAGCAATCCACTGACCCAAGGCAATTGTTGCTTTCTTAAAGCTAGGACTGTCACCCATATTAGCTCCCAAATAGACCGTTATTTTCATTGAAGTCCTCCTTTTTATTCTATTATAACGCAAAATTCCTGTCAGTTATGGCAGGAATTTTTTCTTAGTCTTTACGCTCCAAATTACGAAGCATTTCATCAATTTTATTACCGTATTCGATAGACTCATCCTTAATGAAGGTCAAATCCGGAATCTTATACATGGTCAATTTTTTACCAAGTTCACGCTTGATTGTCCCAGTAGCCTTTTCAAGACCAGTTTGTGCTTTTTGGTTATCTGAGGCCAAGGTTGAATGAATAGTGTAAAAAATCTTAGCAGCTGACAAATCGCCTAGCATTTGCACATCTGTGATAGTGACATCTTGCACACGTGGGTCACGAACTTTCTTTTGAAGAATTTCATTGACCTCACGTTTGATTTCCATACCAACACGGTCTACACGAAATGAATTTCCCATAGTCTTATCCTTTCTCTCTTATTATGATGGAACAAAAGCCAGGCCAGATGACCTAGCTTTGTCTCCTAAGTAAGCTTTCTTAAAAGCTAACAAAATTAACGTTTAATTTCTTCCATAATGTAAGCTTCGATAACGTCATCAACTTTAATATCGTTATAGTTTTCAATCATCAAACCACCCTCTTGAGCGTTTCCGACTTCTTTAACGTCATCTTTAAAGTGTTTCAAGCTTGCCAATTTACCATCAAAAATAACGACACCATCACGAATCACACGGGCACTTGAGTCACGAGTGATTTTACCACTAGTAACCATGAACCCACCGATTGTTCCGACTTTAGAAACCTTGAAGGTTTCACGGATAATAGCTTCACCAATGACTTTTTCTTCAAATTCAGGATCAAGCATCCCTTTCATGGCATCTTCGATTTCTTCGATAACCTTGTAGATGATGCTGTGAAGACGAATTTCAACTTCATCAGTTTCCGCTTGTTGACGTGCTTGTGGTGTAGGACGAACGTTAAATCCGATAACAACAGCATCTGAAGCTTCCGCAAGAGTAATATCAGATTCGTTTATAGCACCTACTGCTGAGTGAACAACATTAACACGAACACCCTCAACATCAATCTTAAGAAGTGATGCTGCCAAGGCTTCAACAGAACCTTGTACGTCGGCCTTGATGATAACATTAACAGTCTTCAATTCACCAGCTTTAAGGGTATCAAAGAGGTTATCAAGACTAACACGATGTGTTTGTTGACGTTGTTTCATAAGGGCACGTTTAGCACGTTCTTCACCAGCTGCACGAGCTGCTTTTTCGTCTTCATAAACGGCAAAATGGTCACCCGCCATAGGCGCTTCGTTCAAACCAGTAATTGAAACTGGTGTTGATGGTGCTGCAGTCTTAATACGACGACCAAGGTCATTGGTCATAGCACGGACACGTCCGAAGGTATTACCAACAACGATTGGGTCTTGAACATGCAAGGTACCTTGTTGAACAAGGAGGGTTGCAACCGCACCTTTACCTTTATCCAAACGCGCTTCAATAACGGTACCGATGGCACGAACTGTTGGGTCAGCTTTAAGTTCTTCCACTTCAGCCACAAGAAGAACTGTTTCAAGTAACTCTTCAATGTTTTGACCAAACTTCGCTGAAATTTCAACGAATTCGCTATCGCCACCCCATGCAGTTGAGATAACGCCATGTTCAGCCAATTCACCGATTACACGCTCTGGGTTAGCACCTGGTTTATCAATCTTGTTAATCGCAACAATGATTGGAACACCAGCAGCCTTAGAGTGGTTGATGGCTTCAATAGTTTGTGGCATAACACCGTCATCCGCAGCGACAATCAAGATAGTAATATCTGTAACAGAAGCACCACGGGCACGCATAGATGTAAAGGCCGCGTGTCCTGGAGTATCAAGGAAGGTGATTTTCTTACCACCCTCTTCAATTTGGTAGGCACCAATATGCTGTGTGATACCACCAGCTTCTCCAGTCGCAACACGTGAGTTACGAAGGGTATCAAGAAGGGTTGTTTTACCATGGTCAACGTGTCCCATGATAGTAACAACTGGTGCACGTTCTACCATAGCATCTTTATTGAGGTAGTCTTCGTCAACAAAGAAACGTTCGATATCAGCATTATCGACTTCTTCTTTCTTAGTTGCCTCAATACCGTAGTCAACCATCAACAACTCAATAGTATCCCCATCAAGAGATTGGTTTTGAGTTGCCATAACGCCCATCATGAAGAGTTTCTTAACGATCTCAGCTGGCTCACGTTTAATACGTTTTGCGATTTCTGCAACCGTCATGCCTTCAGTATATTCAAATTCTTTTGGTAATTCATGGAATTTACGCTCTGTTACTGGTTTGGGAGCTGAATTACCACGGTTATTTTTACCTTTTTTATTTTTGTTTTTATTCCAGTTACTATTTCGTTGATTTCTCACTTGGTTTTGATTATTCCACTTATTATTTCTTGTTTGCTTAGGTCCATCTTCATTCTCGCGACGATTATCACGTGATTTATCTGGACGTGCCTTTTTACGACGTGTATCTTGTGCTTGCGCAGCTGGAGCTGGTTGAGCAACCGGTGCTGGTTTGGGAGCTGGCTTAGCTTCAGCAACTGCTTTTTGAGCAGCGACTTCAGCCTGTTGTTTTTCTTTTCTTGCCTTTTCTTGCTCTTTCGCACGGCGTTGCTCTGCAGCTTTTTCTTCACGGAAGCGTGTTTCACTTTGACGTGAATATTCTGCATTTTGCTCTGCTTTCAAGGCTGCTGCACGCGCTTTAAAGTCAATACGTGGTCCTGCCTGATTGTTACGGGCAGCATCGTTACGTTTATTTCGACCTTGATCATTGCGCTGTTTACCTTTGAAATTACGGTCACGATTACTATTGTTACCGCGGTTCCCATTATTACGGTTGCCTTGACCATTTCCATTTTGGTTGCGACGATCATTATTCTGACGTTTACCTTGATCGTTCCCTTGTTGATTTCGGTTACGATTACGGTTGTCACGGCCTCCGCCGTTTTGACGACGCTCTGCTTCTGCCTTGGCACGTGCTTCACGTTCTGCCTTAAAATTACGGCTTTGTGGTTTTTTCGGAGTCGCAGGGGCTTCTTTGACTTCAGCCTTTGATGTTTCTTTAGCTGGAGCTGATTTGGCAACAGGTACCTTATCAACCTTAGGCGCTACCTTTTCCTCTTTAGGAGTTGGTGTCGCTTTAGGAGCTGGCTTGCTTTCAGCCTTAGCTGTTCCCCCTTTTAAACTTGAAGTGATACGATTAGCATCAGCTTCTTCAACTGATGAGGAATGGCTCTTCACAGAAAGACCAAGTTCTTGAGCTTTCGCAACAACAACCTTACTTTCTACACCAACCTCTTTTGCGATTTCATATAATCGTTTCTTTGACACGTGATGTCCTCCTATTCTTTAGTCCATAAGAGTCCTCATTTTCTTTGAAAATCCAGCATCAACTACAGCAACCGTTTTTCTTGGTTTACCAATAGCCATGCTTAATTCCAGTGCGTTAAACACTGTGGAGACTTCTATATTATAGTAGTTACATTTATCAGTCGTCTTTTTAGTCACGTTACTACCAGCATCATTGGCAAGAAAAACTAGTCTCGCCTGTCCTGATTGAACTGCCTTGATGACAAGTTCTTCGCCAGAAATAAGCTTTCCAGCTCTTTGTGCTAGTCCCAACATATTTGACAATTTTTCTGTGTTATTCAAGACCTAACTCTCTTCTTTTGACCTTGTGATCCACATAAGCAATGAGTTCATCATAAAAACTTTCAGGAACATCCATGGAGAAACTATGGTTAAAAGCACGTTTCTTTTTAGCTTGGAGAGCTTCTTCATTATCTAATTTAATGTAAGCACCTCGGCCATTTTTTTTCCTGTTGGATCAATGAAAATCTCACCATCTTTAGTTTTTACAATGCGGAGCAAATCACGTTTATCAATGATTTCTCCTGAGACAACTGATTTGCGTAAAGGTATTTTTCGTGTTTTAGCCATCAAACACCTCTATGTTCTTCTTATTCTGCTTCTGTTGTTTCAGTTACTTCTTCTGTTGTGACTTCAACAGGTGTAGCATCTTCTGCAACAATCTCGTCAACAACTTCCTCAGTAGCAGCCTCAGCTTTTTCAGCTTCGAGTGCTTCATATTCAGAAGCTGACTTGATGTCAATACGGTAACCAGTCAAATGAGCTGCCAAACGAACGTTTTGTCCACGACGACCAATTGCAAGAGATAATTTGTTATCTGGTACAACTACTGTCGCACGTTTGCTATCATCTTCGTCAAAGAGAACATAGTCCACTTCAGCCGGTGCAATAGCATTGTAGATAAATTCAGCTGGATCTTCAACCCATTGAATAACGTCAATATTTTCCTCAACAGGAACTTCAATTCCCGTCTTAGCATCCAAACGTGTTGGGTGGAAACGGCTGACAACTTTCTTGATGTTGCTTCCACCACGACCAACGATAGTACCAATAGCATCAACGTTAGGGTTATGACTGCGAACAGCAACTTTGGTACGATCACCAGCTTCACGAGACACGCTCATGATCTCTACAGTTCCATCAAATACTTCAGGAATTTCTTGTTCCATGATACGTTTGATGAATTCTGGATGGCTACGGCTTACAAAGACGTTAACACCTTTAGGGTTGTTTTCAACTTTATAAACATAAACATCGATGACGTCGTGTGACTTAAAGCTTTCGCCAGGAATTTGGTCTTGGCGTGACAATTGAGCTTCGAGCGTTCCAAGATTCACATAAATGAAACGTTGGTCAAAACGTTCAACTGTTCCTTGCATGATTTCACCTTCATGTTGCTTATAGTCATTATAAGTAATTTCACGCATCTGCTTGCGCATCTTTTCCATAATGGTTTGTTTGGCAGATTGCGCTGCGACACGGCCAAATTCATCGACTGACTCTTCAAAACGAATCTTGTCACCAAGCTCGTAGGCAGAGCTGATAGCAAGGGCATCTTTCAAGCTAATTTCCAAACGACTATCAAAGACTTCATCTACAACTTCTCGAACAGTATAAACTTGAAAATCACCTGTTTTTTCATTGAATTCAACTACAGCTGATTCTGACTGACCATAACGACGCTTGTAGGCTGACTTAAGCGATTCAACCACAGCATCGATGATATCTTCCTTGTTAATGTGTTTTTCTTCTTCCAAGACACGGAAGGCTTCTAGCATTTCTTTGCTCATATTCTTTGTTGTTTTAGCCTCTAAAGGCTAAAACTGGCATCCTTTCTTTATTTACACTAAGAGTTTTAGAGTTTGACTGCCAAACGAGCTTTAGCAACTGTTTGATAGGGAATCTCAACAGTTTTATGGCGAGTCTTATCAAGGTAATCAATTGTTAGGGTTTCCCCATCAAAGGCCACCAAGTCACCTTGGAAAATCTTGATCTTATCAATAGCCTTGTAAAGACTAACATTGATATATTGACCAACAGCATTTGTCAAAGCTTCTTTGGTTTTTAAGGGACGCTCTAACCCTGGACTAGAAACTTCCAGCATGTATTGATCCGGGAAAGGATCAGGCTGAATAGTATCCAAGAGAGGACTGATAATTTCAGTCAAGTCTGCAGTATCTTCTACAGTAATACCTCCTGGCTTATCAATCAAAACTGACAAGACATAGTCACCGCCAAGCTTTTCGTACTCGATATCGACCAGTTCGTATGGCTCAGGAATAGCTGGAGCTACGACTGCCGTCACGAGATCAATAATTTTTTGCGACATTATGACCTCCTTACACACACAAGAGACGAAGTTTCTACTCCGCCTCTCTTTCGTTATTTTCCTATATTATAGCATAGCTCAAAAGCCATTGCAAGGAATAACCATATCATTTCAAAGCAAAAAGGTTGGGAATCACCCAACCTTATTTATTGCGCCGCTGGAACAGTGCTGTAAGTAGTCACACCCGATCCATTATTATTGTATGTAGGGGTTGTCGTACCTTGTTCCTGAACATAATTACCAGTGTTTTCACTATAGTTATTGCTATAGGTAGTGCCTCCATTGTAGGTACTTACCGATCCACCACCTGCTGCCTCAGATGGCCAGGCCTCATAATTTGAAGATACTTCACTCGAAGCCACGTTTCCTTTGGAATTAACAAAATCATCTGAGCCATAGTTAGAGCTACCAGAACCATAGAGAACCAAACTAGTCTTAAGATTAGATTCAGAGACTTTTTTCTTACCAACTTCCTTCTTGATACGATTTTGCACCTTAAGAATATCCTCAGTGGAGGCTACTTGATAGCTTCCTCCATTGATCATGGCATCCGAACCGGCCAATTGGTATGATTTAATATTTTTAAGGGCATCACTATAACCCATCAAGCTACGCAAAGTATTGGTATCACCAAGATCGATACTTGTCTGAACATTAGAACTTACAGCCGATAAAATTTTCTTGTAAGAACCAATAGAGTCCATCTTCAAGAGCTTAGCTACAACTTTTTGAATAACCTCACGTTGACGTTTTTGTCGACCATAGTCACCATCAGGGTCATCGTAACGCATACGTGAATAGACTAAAGCTTGCTCACCATTGATTTTATGGGTTCCGGGCTCAACTTTTGCCTGAAATTCAGGTTCATTTTCCGCAATCGAAATTGGAAAATCAAAATGATTCGTTACCTCAATACCACCAACAGCATCTACCAAATCAATCATACCCTGCATATTAATCAGTGCATAATAGTCAATATCAATATCTAAAACCTTTTGAATGGTTGAAATAGCCAAGTCAGCACCACCCTCAGCATAGGCTGAATTTAGTTTTGCTTCACCTGACCCCTCAATATCTGTCAAAAGGTCACGTTCCAAACTGGTCATGGTTGTTTTCTTAGTTTTAGGATTCACTGTTACCAAAATCATGGTATCAGAGTTTCCTTCCCAGGTTTCCTTACGTTCTTTGGATCCTGTATCTACCCCCATCAAGAGAATAGTTATAGGCTTAGTCTGTTGAATAGCCTTACTATTCCCAGAAATTGCTTTAGAAGTCCTAAACGTTTTTGACAATTCGCCTGTGGCGTAATTATAAGTTGTCGTTAGGTAAATACCAGCAGCTACTACTGTCGTTGCAAAAATCGCCAACAACATCAATAAAATTTTTCGTCCAAGTTTCATGTTTTTTCCTAATCTATGAGTTTAGCCATAAGGTAAACATCTAGAAATTCTCCATTTTTAGTTCTTGCACCACGTTTCTTAGTGCCTTCAATGTCAAAGCCAAATTTTTGATAGAGATGAACCGCACGCTCATTACGTGCTTGAACCGTCAACTCTAAGCGACGGATAGCTGGGGTATGATCTGCCCAGTCAATCATTGTTTCCATAAGAAACTGGCCAACACCATTCCCCCAGTAGGGTTTAGAAACCGCAATAAATACGTCACCAATATGACTGGTCTTAGTATCTTGATCCGAGGTAACATTACAAACACCTATGACCTCATGACCCAATTTCGCCACCAAACAAATCTCATTAAGCCTATGTTGATGACCTTCAATATAAGTGGCTAACTGTTCAGCACTCAGTATAGAACTTCTATCATCTTGTGCTAGAAAATCCGATTCTAAGGCTACAGTCTCTAGTAAACGAGCTAGAGAGGCAGCATCCTCTCTTTGGGCTTCCTCAATGACTAATTCTTGCTCAGCCATTTACCATTGCCTCCTGAATCTCCTTACTTCTAGGACCGAAAGATTCAAAAAGCAACTGACGTCCATCTCCATGATGAGATATCGAAATTAGGAGATAATCACCTAACAGACTCTCATCTAGGAGCTCACCCCACTCGATGATTGTCACACCTTCACCATACAGAAAATCATCCAAATCAATAGAATCTGGATCATCACCAATGCGGTAGACATCTAAATGATAGAGTGGCACTCGCCCCTCATACTCCCTTACAATAGTATAGGTTGGACTCTTTATCATCTGTGAAATATCCAAACCTTTGGCAATTCCCTTGGTTAAGGTTGTTTTGCCAGCTCCCAGATCACCTGAGAGAACAATTATATCTCCAGAATCGAGCAGTCGACCTAGCTTTTGACCGATACTAATCAATTCTTCTTCATTTTGACTGTAAATCATGTTCTCATTATATCAAAAAATAAAAATATGGACTAGAATCCACTGTAAAAATACAGTAGAAACTTATAAATATTGAATCATTTAAGTAAGAAATTAAGATGTGTATTTTAATTTTTAATTTATTTTGGGCACGCTAAACACTCATAGATTAGAAATGTTTTTGTAAAACTTACTATAGTTTCAAAAGTTAACCAATAGTAACTCTCTCACATTCCTCCAGATAAAAATCGCAAAAGAAAAAGCCTGACAAATATACAGACTTTTAACTTTCAAGCTTTAGAACACAGCCATACTGATGAAGTTAAGGATAAACAAGATATCCAAAATCCACATAATAAAGTGGACATCCTTAGCTTGACCTTTGACGATTTTGACCAAAGTATAAGTAAGGAAACCAGCTGCGATACCATAGGTAATGCTATATGAGAATCCCATGAAAATAGAAGTGAAGAAGGCAGGAATAGCTTCAGACAAGTCTTCCCAATCGACACTCTTAAGGTTAGAGAGCATCATAACACCTACAATAATAAGAATAGGCGCTGTGGCAGCATTAGGAACGATTGATACCACTGGACTAAAGAAACTAGAAATGGCAAAGAGTACAGCAACCACAAGAGCTGTCAAACCAGTACGTCCACCAGCACCAATACCTGCTGCAGATTCAACGTAAGTTGTAACGTTTGAAGTCCCTGCAATGGCACCAATACTTGTACCAACAAGGTCAGAGTAAAGGGCACGGTCAAGAGCTTTTGATTCGTTGTTATCACCTGTTGAAGCAATGATACCAACCTTCTCACCAGTACCGATCAAGGTACCGATAGTATCGAAGATATCAGTCAATGAAAAGGCAAGAATAGCCATAAAGACACCAGGCAAACGAGAAACGTCTGAAAAGAGTGATCCCAATCCCTTTGATCCAAGCGCTGCACCAAAGACCTGACCAAGGTCTTTAATAGATGATGTCAAGCTAGCTGCGTGCCAGTCAATGCTTCCAAGATCAACAACACCAGCAAAAATAGCAATGATAGTCGTTACAAGGATTGAAAGAAGAACACCACCACGAATACCTTTAACAATAAAGAAAATCGCAATCGCAAGACCAATCAAACCTACAATTACAGTTGGGTTATTGAAAGCAACCAAACCTGGTGTAGCTGACGATGAAGCTGTAATTGACGCCTTGGCCATGTCAGCACCTTTACCTGCTACAGTGTAGGTATGAGGATTAATTGAGAATTTCAAGAAACCAGCATTTTTAATTCCCACATATGCAAGGAAAACACCGATACCTGCTGAAATCGCAGATTTGAGGGCTGTTGGAATAGACTCAATAATCATCTTACGTACTTTAGTTACTGTGATGATCAATGAAATAACACCACATAGAAAGACCATTGCTAAGGCCTCTTGCCAAGTGTAACCCAAAGAAAAAACCACTGTGTAGGTGAAGAAGGCATTAAGCCCCATACCAGGCGCTTGGGCGTATGGTAGGTTAGCATAAAATGCCATCATCAACGTCCCTGCAACCGCACCAATAATTGTTGCTAAGAAAACACCTTGTGCAGGCATTCCTGTCTGAGCCAACATCGCTGGGTTAACAAAGAGGATGTAAGACATGGCAAAGAAAGTTGTCAATCCGGCAGTCACTTCTGTACGGACGTCAGTACCATGTTCTTTCAATTTGAAAAACTTTTCCATGAAAGTTTAGACTCCTTAATAAAAAATATTGTCAAAATCCGAATAATTTCGGAACATTCTCATGTAGAATGCAACATTACTATTCTACATGAAATTATTTGACGGTGCAAGGTTTATTTCCTGAGACTTTTCTTATGAAAAACCGAACGTTCTTAGAAAGCTCTTTCTCAATCACCAACAAAGGACAGATTTTTGCTATAATAGGAACATGACAAAAAAATTGATTGCACTAGATCTTGATGGAACGCTCTTGCGCCCAGATGGAACTATTTCAGAATTCACACAAAAAACGATTAAAGATGTACAAAATAAAGGACACCAAGTTGTTATTGCTACAGGTCGTCCTTATCGTATGGCTATTGACCATTACAAAACACTAGGGTTAGAAACACCACTCATCACCTTCAACGGCTCTTTGACCAATCTTCCAGACCAAGACTGGGCTTATGAGCATTCGGTTAAATTAGATAAGAAATATCTGATTAGCCTCTTACAACGCCATGATGAATTAGAGATGGATTTTCTGGCTAGTGAATATCGAAAACACTTCTATATCACTATGAATCACCCAGAGCGTATTCAACCACAACTCTTTGGTGTTGATAAAATTATTGAGGCTATGCGTTTAGAACCAACTAAAATCACGCGCAACCCTAACGCTCTCCTTATGCAAACTCGTCATGAGGATAAGTACCAACTTGCCGATGACATCAAGAAGGACTTCAAGGAAGAAATTGAAGTTGATTCTTGGGGTGGCCCGCTTAATATCTTGGAATTTTCGCCTAAAGGCATAAACAAGGCCTACGCCCTAAACTACTTACTTAAGGCCATGCGCAAATCAACGGATGATCTGATTGCTTTTGGAGACGAACACAACGACACAGAGATGTTGGAACTTGCTAAAACTGGTTATGCCATGAAGAATGCTAGCTCTGTTCTTCTCCCCCACGCTAACGAACAAATTGAGTGGACTAATGAAGAGGATGGCGTTGCTCGCAAACTCCAGGAACTCTTCTTATAAACAAGAAAAGACACCGAAAATTTCTTCGGTGTTTTTTCTTATGATTAAGGTAAAATAGCCACTGCACGCACTGGGGAGCCTGTCGCCTTGTCCCAGTGAGGAAATGCAATCGAAATCAAAGCACCAACAGCTGGAACTTGATCCAATTGATTCAAGACTTCTACCTGATAAATGTTTTGTTCCAAGAGGTAGTATTCGTTAACCAAGCCATGTTCTGCTGCTGGAATACCAGCATCTGTATCAAAAGTCTCATGACCCACAGCCTTAACATGGCGTTCATGAATCAAGAATTCTAGAGCTTCACGGCTCCACCCTGGACTTTGTTGAACCCCATTTTCATCAAGGTTGCGCATAGCATCTTGATCTGGCCAACGCTTCGACCAATCACTACGAAAAGCGACAAAGGCCCCTTCAGTAATTTGTCCATGTTCTGCTTCAAAGTCTAAGATATCTTGTTTGCTCAAGATAAAGTTTGGATTCGCAGCAACTTCTTTAGACTTGTCGATAACATAGAGTGGTAAAAGAAGATCTTTGAGAGCAATCTCATCCAACCAACGACCACCTTCTACAAAGTGAATCGGTGCATCAATATGCGTTCCGTATTGACCAACTACTGTAAATTTTTGGACATGGAATCCATCTTTCAATGTGAAGAGGTCTTCTTGTTGCAAGGCAGGAAGGGCAGGGAAGTGTGGACTTTCTGCATTGATTTGGTGACTCAAGTCCACCCATTTTTTTGCTTGCAATTCTTTATAAATACTTAGTAAATCTGACATAAGGAGGCCCTCTTTTCTTATAGATTTAACATTAAATAGTTGATTGAAGAAGTTATAGCAGCCAATACCAGCTATTACAAGCATTTATCTCATTTTTTCTTAATCCTATTTCTTCTAGTTAGATATAGCTTAAAACTATATTTAACACTTATTGTCTGAAAAAAAAGTATATTTGCAATAATTTGATGTTTTTTTCAATTATATGACACTTTTGTTACGAAAACCATTGACAAATTCATGATAACGTCCTATAATTAGAGTGTTCTAATTTTCGAGGGACTAAAAAAATATTGTTGTCATTTCATACTGATCGATGCTAATACCAATAATCATTTTTCTATTCCTAAGAAACAATATATAAAAGGAGGAAGAACACTAATGGGTATCGGTATTATTATTGCTAGCCATGGTAAATTCGCTGAAGGTATTCACCAATCAGGTTCTATGATTTTTGGTGAACAAGAGAAAGTTCAAGTGGTTACTTTCATGCCAAATGAAGGTCCTGACGACTTGTACGCTCACTTCAAAGATGCCATTGCTCAATTTGACGCTGACGACGAAATTCTAGTCCTTGCAGACCTTTGGTCTGGATCACCATTTAACCAGGCAAGCCGAATTAAGGAAGAAAATCCTAATCGCAAGATGGTTATCGTGACAGGACTCAACTTGCCAATGCTTATCCAAGCATATACGGAACGTATGGTAGCTCCTGATGCTGGGGTTGAAGAGATTGTCGCTAACATTTATAAGGAAACAAAAGAAGGCGTTAAAGTCCTTCCAGAAGGCCTTATTCCTGAAGAAGACACTAAACCAGCCGACGCTAAACCTTCTATTCCTAAAGGTACCATTCCTGAAGGAACAGTACTTGGTGATGGAAAAATCAAATACGTTTTGGCTCGTGTTGACACACGTCTTCTCCACGGTCAGGTTGCGACTGGTTGGACTCACTCAACTCACCCAGACCGTATCATCGTTGTTTCAGACACTGTTTGTCATGATAAACTTCGTACAAACATGATTAAACAAGCCGCTCCATCTGGTGTTCAAGTTCACGTTATCCCAATTAAAAACATGGTTAAAGCAAACAATGACCCACGTTTTGGAGATACACGTGCTATGCTTCTCTTTGAATCTGTTGAAGATGCTCTTGCTGCTGTTAAAGCAGGTGTTGATGTTAAAGAAATCAACCTTGGTTCTTCAGCTTATAAAGAAGGAAAAGTCAACGTTACTAAAGCTCTTTCATTTGACCAAACAGATGTGGATGCTATCAAAGAGTTGCAATCATTGGGTGTCAAATTTGACGTTCGTGGGGTACCAAGTGATAGCCCAGCAAACGTTGATGCCTTGATTAAGTCAGCTGAAACTAAATTAGCAGAGAAGAAATAATTTTGGAGGATGCATAAATGAGTTTAGTACAAATTATTTTAGTCGTAATTGTTGCTTTCATTATCGGTTGTAGCTCAGTTAACGACCAAATCGAAACATACCAGCCAGTTGTGGCTTGTTCCCTAATCGGTCTTGTTACTGGTCATCTCGAACTCGGCGTAATGTTGGGTGGTAGCTTACAGTTGATCACTATGGGATGGGCTAACGTTGGTGCTGCCATGGCACCAGATGCCTCACTTGCCGCTGTAGCTTCTACAATCATCCTTATCTTGGGTGGTCAAGGAGCTAAAGGGATTGGCCCTGCCATCGCCCTTGCGGTGCCTTTGGCTGTTGCCGGTCTTGCCTTGACAATGTTTGTCCGTACTGCTACAGTCTTCATCGCTCACATTATGGATAGTCGTGCTGAAGATGCTGATATCGCTGGTATTGAAAGATGGCACTTTATCGGTATGTCCCTCCAAGGTCTCCGTGTTGCTATCCCTGCCCTCCTCTTGCTCTTGATTCCTGCACACCTTGTACAATCTGGTCTTGAATCTATGCCTGAATGGTTAACATCAGGTATGACAATCGGTGGTGGTATGGTTGTAGCCGTTGGTTATGCCATGGTTATCAACATGATGTCTAGTCGCGAAGTTTGGCCATTCTTCTTCCTTGGTTTTGCTTTGGCTGCCCTCAAAGAATTGACCTTGATTAGCTTGGGTATCATCGGCCTCTGTCTTGCCGTTATGTACCTTGCACTTGAAGCTAGTGGTTCAAATGGTTCTTCAAATGATGGAGGATCAGGTGATCCCCTCGGTGAAATTCTGGAAGACTTTTAATTAGGAGGAAAGAAAATGGCTGATTCAAAAATTAAATTAACAAAAGCAGATCGTTTCAAAGCTTTCTTGCGCTCATACTTTCTTTTAGCTTCATTCAACTATGAACGTATGCAAAATGGTGGTGTGGCTTACACCCTTATTCCTGCAATCAAAAAACTTTATCAAACAAAAGAAGACCGTGTAGCTGCTCTTAAACGTCACTTGGAATTCTTCAATACACAACCTTTCATGGCTAACCCAATCTTTGGGGTTACACTTGCCTTGGAAGAAGAACGTGCTAACGGGGCGGACATCGATGATGCCGCTATCTCAGGGGTTAAGGTTGGTATGATGGGACCTCTTGCAGGTGCCGGTGACCCTCTCTTCTGGTTTACCCTTCGCCCAATCTTCCTTTCATTAGGAGCAGGTTTGGCTGTTTCAGGTAACATCTTGGGACCTATCGTCTTCTTCGTACTTTGGAATGCTATGGTCGCTGCCGTTAAATGGTACACTCAAGAGTTCGGTTATAGAGCTGGTGCTGCGATTACAGACGACGTATCTGGTAACCTTCTTCAACAAGTAACTCGTGGCGCATCAATGATGGGGATGTTCGTTATCGGTTCTCTTATCCAACGTTGGGTAAGTATCACCTTCACACCAGTTGTCTCTACTGTTAAACAACAAGAAGGTGCTTATATCGATTGGGATAAACTTCCAAAAGGTATTGCCGGTGTTAAAGAAGCCTTCCATCAACAAGCTGCCGGTCGCTCTCTTGACGTTAACAAAGTGACAACCTTGCAAGATAACTTGAACCAATTGATTCCTGGTCTTGCTGCCCTTGGTTTGACTTTCCTCTGTATGTACCTTCTTAAGAGAAAAGTTTCTCCAATCGTTATCATCTTGGGTATCTTTGTCCTAGCTATTGTGCTCCACATTATTGGTCTACTCTAATCGGAGCAAGGTATGGTTAAATCGCTCAATACCGAAATGGCTCACACAACTAAGGGAACTTGGTTTCGTGAAGGGCCTATTTACGGAAATATCATGGTCGGAGATAAGGCCTTCGAATTTTACAATGATACGAAGTTGCAAGACTACGTTCAAATTCCTTGGGATGAAATCACTTATGTGATTGCCGATGTCTACTTCGGTGGTAAATTCATCCCACGCTTTGAAATCCGCACTAAGCAAAATGGACGTTTCCGTTTTGCCAGTCGAAAAAGCCGAATAACTTTGAAAGAAATTCAAAAAAGAATTCCTCGAGAAAGTTTAAGAAAAGCACCTAGCTTTATCGCTGTCCTCAAACAAGGCTTTAAAAATCTTTTCCGACTCATTGTCAAGAAGAAATAATCTCCGAATATTATAAAAAGATTGTCTAATCTAATGATTGGGCAATCTTTTTATAATATTTTGCTCATTTTTGAAAGAGTTTGACTTCTTTTGAAATTTTATCTCACTAGCTATTGACATTTTCTTGAAAGCGTTTTAGAATATAATCGTTCTTGATTTCTTATGTTTAAAAAGATTGAGAGACGCTTTTTTTAGCGTCTTGATAAAAATCGGAGATAGTCTTTTTAAGCCTAGGAAAAAATAATTTATAAGGAGGAGAACACGAATGGGTATCGGTATTATTATTGCCAGCCATGGTAAGTTCGCTGAAGGGATCCACCAATCAGGCTCTATGATTTTTGGAGACCAAGAGAAAGTTCAAGTCGTAACTTTCATGCCAAGTGAAGGTCCTGATGATTTGTACGCTCACTTCAACGACGCTATTGCACAATTCGATGCTGATGATGAAATTCTTGTTTTGGCTGACCTTTGGTCTGGTTCACCATTTAACCAAGCTAGCCGAATTGCTGGAGAAAATCCAGATCGCAAGATTGCTATCATCACAGGACTTAACTTGCCAATGCTAATCCAAGCATACACTGAACGTATGATGGATGCTAACGCTACTGCAGAGCAAGTTGCTGCTAATATCATCAAGGAAGCTAAGGGTGGTATCAAGGCACTTCCAGAGGAGCTTAATCCAGCTGAGGAAACAACAGCAGCTCCTGTAGAAGCTGCTGCACCTCAAGGAGCTATCCCAGAAGGGACAGTTATCGGAGATGGTAAACTCAAGATTAACTTGGCACGTTTGGACACACGTCTCTTGCATGGTCAGGTAGCAACTAACTGGACACCTGCATCTAAAGCAGACCGTATCATTGTTGCTTCAGATGACGTTGCTAAAGATGAGCTTCGTAAAGAATTGATCAAACAAGCAGCACCAAATGGGGTTAAAGCAAACGTTGTTCCAATTCAAAAATTGATTGATGCTTCTAAGGACCCTCGCTTTGGTAACACACACGCGCTTATCTTGTTCGAAACTGTTCAAGACGCACTTCGTGCTATCGAAGGTGGCGTGCCAATCAAAGAACTTAACGTTGGTTCTATGGCTCACTCAACTGGTAAAACAATGGTTAACAACGTTTTGTCTATGGACAAAGACGATGTTGCTTGCTTCGAAAAATTGCGTGACCTTGGTGTCGAATTCGACGTTCGTAAGGTACCAAATGATTCTAAAAAAGACTTGTTTGACCTTATCAAAAAAGCTAACGTTCAATAATCTTCATTCGGAAAAATTAGTTGATTATTTCAGCTAATCACAACTCAATAGAAAAGGAATTATTACCATGTCAGATATGTCAATTATTTCTGCAATTTTGGTCGTAGTTGTTGCCTTCCTTGCTGGTCTTGAAGGTATCCTTGACCAATTCCAATTCCACCAACCACTTGTTGCATGTACCCTCATCGGTGCTGCTACAGGTAACCTCACTGCAGGTATCATGCTTGGTGGTTCTCTTCAAATGATCGCCCTTGCTTGGGCTAATATCGGTGCCGCTGTCGCTCCCGACGCTGCACTTGCCTCTGTTGCTGCTGCCATTATTTTGGTTAAAGGTGGTAACTTCACAACTGAAGGTATCGGTGTTGCGACTGCAACAGCTATCCCACTTGCGGTTGCCGGTCTCTTCCTAACTATGCTTGTTCGTACAGCCTCTGTTGCCCTTGTTCATGCCGCAGATAAAGCTGCAGAAAGTGGAAACATTGCTGGTGTTGAACGTGCACACTACCTCGCCCTCCTTCTTCAAGGTTTGCGTATCGCTGTGCCAGCTGCCCTTCTTCTTGCTATCCCAGCAGAATCTGTTCAACATGCCCTTGGTTTGATGCCTAGCTGGCTCAACCACGGTATGGTTGTCGGTGGTGGTATGGTCGTAGCCGTTGGTTACGCCATGGTTATCAACATGATGGCAACTCGTGAAGTTTGGCCATTCTTCGCCATCGGTTTTGCTTTTGCTGCTATTAGCCAATTGACACTTATCGCTCTTGGTGCTATCGGTGTCGCTATTGCCTTCATCTACCTCAACCTGTCTAAACAAGGTGGCGGAAATGGTGGCGGAACTTCATCTGGTTCAGGCGACCCAATCGGCGATATCTTGGAAGACTACTAGGAAGGGGTGCTCTCATGGCTGAAAAAATTCAATTATCTCAAGCGGATCGTAAAAAGGTTTGGTGGCGCTCACAATTCTTGCAAGGTTCATGGAACTATGAACGTATGCAAAACTTGGGTTGGGCTTACTCACTCATTCCTGCTATCAAAAAACTCTACACTAACAAAGAAGACCAAGCCGCAGCTCTTAAACGCCACTTGGAATTCTTCAATACCCACCCTTACGTAGCTGCTCCTATCATGGGTGTTACCTTGGCTCTTGAAGAAGAAAAAGCTAACGGTACTGACATCGAAGATGCTGCTATCCAAGGGGTTAAAATCGGTATGATGGGACCTCTTGCCGGTATCGGTGACCCTGTTTTCTGGTTCACAGTTCGTCCTATCCTTGGTGCCCTCGGTGCATCATTGGCACAAGCTGGGAACATCGCTGGTCCACTTATCTTCTTCATCGGTTGGAACCTTATCCGTATGGCCTTCTTGTGGTACACTCAAGAACTTGGTTACAAAGCAGGTTCAGAAATCACTAAAGACATGTCTGGTGGTATCTTGAAAGATATTACTAAAGGGGCATCAATCCTTGGTATGTTCATCTTGGCTGTCCTTGTTGAACGTTGGGTATCTATCGTCTTCACTGTAAACCTCCCAGGTAAAGTTTTGTCTAAAGGTGCCTATATCGAATGGCCTAAAGGCAATGTTAGCGGTGACCAACTTAAGACTATCCTCGGCCAAGTTAATGACAAACTTAGCTTCGATAAGATTCAAGTCGATACCCTCCAAAAACAATTGGATTCATTGATTCCAGGTTTGATGGGACTTCTCCTTACTTTTGCATGTATGTGGTTGCTTAAGAAGAAAGTTTCACCAATCACAATCATCATCGGACTCTTTGTAGTTGGTATTGTTGCAAGCTTCTTCGGAATCATGTAAAAAGAGTAAGAGTTTAGCAAAGCTGAACTCTTTTCTTATGCTATAATAAAGGTACTACAATCAAAAAGCGAGATAGATATGGCACAATCACTAAACAAAACAGTTGAACTGCATACAACAGGCGTTTCCTACATGGCTATCGGAGGGAAAGTCGGTAAATTTCTAATCGGAGATGTGGCTCTTGAATTCTACCCAGATGTCAATGTCGAGCAATACATTCAAATTCCATGGACTAGCATCACACAAATCGGTGCAAATGTCTCAGGAAAGAGAATTAGCCGCCACTTTGAAGTGTTGACAGATAAGAGCAAATTCCTCTTTGCTTCTAAAGATTCTGGGAAAATTCTAAAGATTGCTAGGGAACACCTTGGCAATGAAAAAGTCGTCAAACTACCAACTCTCATTCAAACTATTGGCGCTCGACTCAAAGGTTTATTTGCCAAAAAATCATAATTTTTGTATAATATAACAGACGGATAAGTACTAGCTAGACCCTTACAGAAAGCCTGCGGTTGCTGCGAGCAGGTAGGGTTAACCTACGAAATTCTACCGTTTCTAATAATTAAAAACATAAACAAGTGCACTCCTGTGAAGTTGGATGGAACCGTGGCCTATGTCACTCCAACATTTTCACTGGAGTGTTTTACTTTTTGGAGGAACTTATGTTAGATGTAAAACGTATTCGTAACGACTTCGATGCCCTTGCCGAAAAATTGGCTACACGTGGTGTCGCTGCTGAAACTTTAAATGAACTTAAGGAGCTTGATGTTAAACGTCGTGAACTTCTTATCAAATCTGAAGAACTCAAAGCTCAACGTAACATTGCTTCAGATGGTATCGCTCAAGCTAAGCGTAACAAAGAAGATGCTTCCGAACAAATCGCAGCAATGCAAAAAGTCTCTGCAGAAATTAAGGAGATTGATGCAGAACTTGCTGCTATCGATGAGAAGCTTAACGCCATCGTTGTGACACTTCCAAATACACCAAATGACTCTGTTCCAGTAGGTGCTGACGAAGACGAAAACGTAGAAGTTCGTCGTTGGGGAACACCTCGTAACTTTGATTTTGAGATTAAGCCTCACTGGGATCTTGGGGAAGACCTTGGTATCCTAGATTGGGAACGTGGTGCTAAAGTCACTGGTTCTCGCTTCCTCTTCTACAAAGGACTTGGAGCAAAATTGGAACGTGCAATCTACAACTTCATGTTGGATGAGCACGCTAAAGAAGGTTACACTGAAATGATCACACCTTACATGGTTAACCACGACTCAATGTTCGGTACTGGTCAATATCCAAAATTTAAAGAAGATACTTTCGAGCTTGACGGTACTGACTATGTCCTTATCCCAACAGCCGAAGTTCCTTTGACAAACTACTACCGTGGTGAAATCCTTGATGGTAAAGAATTGCCAATCTACTTCACTGCTATGAGTCCTTCATTCCGTTCAGAAGCTGGTTCAGCTGGTCGTGACACACGTGGTTTGATTCGTCTTCACCAATTCCACAAGGTTGAAATGGTCAAATTCTCAAAACCTGAAGACTCATATGATGAATTGGAAAAAATGGTAGTTAACGCTGAAAACATCCTTCAAAAACTTAACTTGCCATACCGTGTCATCACTTTGTGTACTGGCGATATGGGATTCTCAGCTGCGAAAACTTACGACTTGGAAGTTTGGATTCCAGCACAAAACACTTACCGCGAAATTTCTTCATGTTCAAACACAGAAGATTTCCAAGCCCGTCGTGCACAAATCCGTTACCGTGACGAAGCCGATGGTAAAGTAAAACTTCTTCACACTCTTAACGGTTCAGGACTTGCTGTTGGACGTACAGTAGCCGCTGTCCTTGAAAACTACCAAAACGAAGATGGTTCAGTAACTATCCCTGAAGTTCTTCGCCCTTACATGGGTGGTGCTGAAGTGATTGCACCAAAATAACAAGGAAAATCTCCAGAAAGAACCTGGAGATTTTTTAGTTTTTATTAGCTTTCTCGTAATAGGGTTTCAACTTATCAAATCCATCAGCAAGTTTTTCTACTAACTCTTCTATTGTTTCACTAGTAGTCACAGGAACATCATATTTAACCAATACCTTACGAACACGATTATCTCTAACTGCTTCTTTAAGCATCTGACGATTGTCTTCAGTTCCTTCCACACGATGACTGACACCATTTTCCTGGGCAAAATAGTATAGAGAGGGTGCAATCGGTAAGTCTAGGACCTTATGTTGTTTAGCTAGAGTAGTATCTGATTTTTTCCGTTCGATAAAGCTAACTTCAACTGAGACTCCCCAATCTTTAGGCTGACCATAGAGCCGAATCGCCATGGCAACATCGTCTAAACTGTCCTCAGGTGCCTTATAATAGCACCAAAAGTGTGGCCGACATATTTGTGCCTGATTGGCCCAATTACTGACACGATCCATCTTAAAGGGTGTCAAACGCTCCTCTAGAGCTTTGGATAAGACCTGCATTTCCTTACGAGCTGCTTGACCAAGTGCCTTGAGGTCTTCCATCTCTTCCTGGTGTAGGCCCGCCTTTTCAGGTTTGATATACTTAACCCCTTGTTTAGATAAATAAGCTTGAATATTTTCTAACATCGTTTTCTCCTTACAATGATAAAAGACCAACCCATAAAGATTTTATTCTGGTTGGTCTCTTTTTTTATTTACGTTTACGAGCAATTAAATGGATTGGTGTTCCCTCAAAACCAAAGGCTTGACGAATTTGATTTTCCAAGAAACGCATGTATGAGAAGTGCATAAGCTCTTCTTCATTGACAAAGATAACAAATGTTGGTGGTTTAACCGAAACTTGTGTGCCGTAGAAAATCTTAAGGCGTTTTCCTTTGTCAGTTGGTGTTGGGTTGATGGCAATGGCATCCATGATAACATCATTCAAGACAGCCGATGAAATACGACGGTTTTGACTCTCACTGATGCGTTTAATCATCTCTGGCAACTTGTTAAGACGTTGTTTCGTCTCAGCCGATACAAAGATAATTGGTGCATAGCTCAAGAATTGGAACTGATCACGGATATCTGCTTCCCAATTAGCAACGGTATGATTGTCTTTCTTAATCGTATCCCATTTGTTAACTACGATGATAATCCCTTTACCAGCTTCATGGGCAAAACCAGCGATACGCTTGTCATACTCACGAATACCTTCTTCGGCATTGATAACCATAAGGACGATATCAGAACGGTCAATGGCACGCATTGAACGCATGACAGAGTATTTCTCCGTATTTTCATAAACCTTACCAGATTTACGCATACCAGCGGTGTCAATCATGGTATACTCTTGACCTTCACTGTCCACAAAGTTTGTATCAATGGCATCTCGAGTCGTACCAGCAATCGGACTAGCAATCACTCGGTCCTCGCCCAAAATGGCGTTAATCAAGCTTGATTTTCCGACGTTTGGACGTCCAATCAAACTAAAACGAATGATATCTGGATTTTCTTCTTCAACTTCTGTTGGAAGGTTTTCAACGATAGCATCGAGAACATCCCCTGTACCAATACCGTGAACAGATGAAACTGGGTAAGGATCACCAAGTCCAAGAGAATAAAAATCATAGATATCTGCACGCATCTCAGGGTTATCCACTTTATTTACCGCCAAAATAACTGGCTTGTTGGTCTTATAGAGAATACGAGCAACGTACTCGTCCGCATCTGTCACGCCTTCCTTACCGGAAACGACAAAGACAATAACGTCAGCTTCAGTCATGGCAATGTCAGCTTGGTGCTTAATTTGTTCCATAAATGGTGCATCAACATCATCGATACCACCAGTATCAATCAAGCTAAACTGGCGATTAAGCCATTCAGCAGAGGTATAAATACGGTCACGTGTTACCCCTTCAACGTCTTCGACGATAGAGATACGTTCACCCGCAATTCGGTTAAATAGGGTCGATTTCCCAACGTTTGGGCGACCCACGATAGCAACTGTAGGTAATGTCATATGTTTAAGTCCCTGATTAAATAGGGATTCCTTTCTTCAATTAGCAGTCTCACTTCCACCAAGGAAAGCAAACTCTCTTATTCTTTATCATTATTAGGATCACCCTAACGGCGATTAACACCCTTCAAGTGAACCTCTTTGGCAAGAAAACGGATACGCTCCATCACACGTTTGGCCTGCCAAGTCTCATCTCCTTGACGTCCATTGGATAGCTTTGCTTCTAAATCCGCAAAACTATAGTTAGACGTAAAGAAGGTAGGCAGCTCCTCAATCATGCGATGCTGGAGGATAACTTGCAAAACATCATCCCTAATCCAAGAAGAGAATTGTTCTGCACCGATATCATCTAGAACCAAAACTTCCGCCTGTTTGACAGCATCAATTTGTTCCTTGACAGAACCATCCTTGATTCCATTTTTAACATCAATAGTAAAAGATGGGTAATGAATAATGGTCGTAGCAACCTTCTTAGTCTCTGAAAGTTCATGAGCCATAGCAGCCAACATGAAGGATTTTCCAACCCCCATGTCTCCGTAGATATAGAGGCCTTTCTGGTCTGGACTAGGGTAATTCGCCACAAAATCCACGAGACTCTCAAAGGTATCAACACGAGCCACATCATCTAGAGCAATGTCCGCAAAGGTAATCTTACGATAAGACTGAGGCAGACTCACCAAATTAATCCGTTTAGCAATAGCCTGCTGTTCTTGTTGCTCTTTGAGCTGACGCGTCTCCTTATAGGTTACATCAGCGTAGCCTTCATTCATGGTCAGAATCGGTTCATACCCCTTGGCAATATACGAGGCATCACCTTCTTTGACCTTACGGCATTCCACCAGGAATTGATTAAACTTAGGAAGACTACGCTTGATTTCATCCTGGCTTAGGCTATGCTCTTGAATAAAGCTAGCCACTCTTGGATCTGCCAAAATTTGCTTCGTTAAATCTGTTGCATTGCCAGACCCATGATGCCCTGCTCGGTTTAGGGTTTGTCCAACTCTTTCCATAGGCTACTCCTTTCCTTTTTCTAGTTTTGCCAAAGCTCGACGTCTAATTTCATCCAACTTGGCCTGATCAGCCTGACTGGTTTGATTATCATAATCTGGATTACTCCAGCTCGGCACATTTGTTTTCTTCTTAGAATCAGCTTTTGCTTGCTGTGATTTCTTGTCATAACCACTACGCAAAGCTAAAAGCCCCTGTTCAGCAGTGACGATGTTCTTAAAGGCAAAATCGTTGGCAAGTTTAGAGATATACTCTCGATTCACATTCGTTGAACGTGTCCGTCCCAAACTATAGGCAACCATGAGGTTAATGACCTCATCCATAAAGCCTCTTTGTGCCAAATCCGTGAGAATCTGCTTCTCAGAATTAGTCACAGTCCCGCTTGGGCCTTTAGCACTTTGCAAGTAATCTATAGGCTTTTCGGACCTAACCGCTTTAAGAATCTTTTTCTCCGTCTCCGTCAAAGCAGAATCACCACCCAATGTTTGAGCTTGAGCCTGCTCTAATTGCACCTGCATACGCTTGACAATAATCTGGTGGTTCACGGCTGTCTTTTTCGCTAAGAGATAGGTATCATACCAGTTCATGCCATGAGTTTCAGACAATTTATAGATTTCTGGCACATCTGTCTTTTCATCTGTAAATACAAGACCATCAGCCTGCATACGATTCCTGAAACTGCTTAAATCAAATGAATTTTTGGGCTTGATTTCAGACACAGACTTTTGAGCCAAACGCTCATCGGTAAAGACATCCGAAAAACGTTTAGATAAATCTTGCAAGCCTTGTAGACCTGCAGGTTTCAAAGCATCTACTGCTGGTTCACTAATCTTTTGCTCGAGAAGTGAACTATAAACGGCATGTTTTAAAAACTGTTCAATTGATAAGGGAGACTTAAGCTCTATAACATAAAACCCTTGAGGGGACTGGTAAAGGGCCAAAAGATCTACTGCTGTCAGAACCGCCAGTGCTTCCTGAAGGGGCTGCATTCCAAAGTTAAGGTGGTTCAGAATAGCCGCAAACTTATGGCGGTGATTCCCATTGTCATAAAAAGCCACGAAATACTGGTAGAGAGCGTATCCCTCACCCCCAATAATGGGATAGTAGCAACGCATCAGACTTGCCTGATCGGGAACGATAACCTGATTGCCAACATAAACAAATTCTTCAATAGGTCTCATTTTTTAGACTCTTTTTTCGCACGTACAGTCTTGGTGATTTCTTGAAGCAACTCTTCAATCTCATCAACATCTTTGAAAGAACGGTAGACACTGGCAAAACGTACATAAGTAATTTCATCAAGGTCAGCGAGTTCTTTCATCACTAAATTCCCAATGACATCACTCTCAACCTCTCCATCATGGTTACGGCGAATGTTTTGCTCAATACGGGTGATGGCATTTTCGATATCCTCACTAGAAACCGGACGCTTCTGAGCACTCATCAAGATACCATTGAAAATCTTGTCGCGAGAGAATTGTTCACGAGTACCGTCTTTTTTGACAACCAAAAGTGGAACCTCTTCCACACGCTCAAATGTTGTAAAACGAGCATGACAAGAATCACACTCACGACGACGACGAATAGTATTCCCATCCTCTGCCTGACGGCTATCGATAACACTAGATTTATTATGTTGACATTTTGGACAACGCATGCACTTCACCACCAATCTTTGAAATTCGGTACTCTATTTTACCATAAAAACACATAAAAAGCACGCCCTAAACGAGGCGTGCTCATGACCAAGAATCACTCTAAGTCTCTTATAAATTGATTTAAAGCTCAAGTTGAGGTATCGTCGTTTCTCGATCTGCAAATGGAATGTAAAGGTCGAAACGTGTTCCAACACCAAGTTCAGAACTAACATCAATACGGCAGCGATAAGCTTCCACAATTTGATAAAGGATTGACAAACCAATACCAACACCAGATTGAGTTGTTGTACGGTTACGTGCCTTATCTGAACGATAGAAACGTTCAAAAATATGATTGATATCTTCTTTTGAAATCCCCTCACCGTTATCTTGCACTTGTACCAACATTTCATCTTCCAATGCTTTAATAGTAACCTGTATTTCCTTATTGACAGGCGAATACTTGACCGCATTATCAATCAAAATGGTGATCGCCTGTTCAAAGTGCTGACTATAAATCTGTGCTAGACGCTCTGAACTTTCGAAATCATTGAGATAAAATTGATAATCTTCATGCAAGACACGGAAGTTCCCAATAACCGTACGGATTGAAGAATTCAAATCACAAGTATCGTTTCTATGATTTTCAAATGATCCTTTGACACGGATAGAATCCAACATATCATTAATCATAATCGTCATACGGTTGGCCTCGTGACTTGCAGCCTCAAGACTTTCTTCAAGAATCTCAGGGTCATTTTTACCCCAACGTTGCAAGAGGTCCATATGCCCCTTGATAACCGCAATCGGCGTACGCAATTCATGACTGACGTCACTCAAGAAACGCATCTGCATCTGATTATTTTCTTGAATTTTATCCATCATGCGGTTAAAGTTAACCGCCAAATCACCAATTTCATCGTGACTTTCAATCTTAGAACGAAGTTCCAAATCACTTGGCGAATCGGTAATAACTCCCATCGTTTCGTGCAACTGTCTCATCGGACGAAGAATAGATGTCAAGACAACTACAGTTGCTGCGATAACTAGGACAGTCATCCCCACTTCTAGGAAAATCAACAAGAAAACCAAACGCTCTTTAAGAGCATAGTAGAATTCCAAATCATGGAAAATCTGGGCATAGCCAACGATGGTCTTTTTATCCTTACCGTAAATTGGAACTTGTAGTAAGAAACCACGCTTTCCTTTATAGGATACTGACTTCAGTTTGTTTACCTCGGACATACCGGGAGGCGAATCTGTATTCTCCTCAGAAGTAAAGATAAAGGTTCTTTTTTTGTCATACACAAAAACTGACTGATTTGAATATAATTTATTAGAAATTGCAACTTGACCATCCAAAGAGTGCTTTTCAGAAAGTACGCCATTAATAATTGATGCATAGATATTTTTAGGCGAATAAAGAGCCGCTAAGAGCGGTTCTGGACTTAATTCTTCATCCGAATCCCAATCCTTTTCGATGTAAGTAACAACTTTTGCGATTGTAGTGTTTACATTTTGACGTTCACGTTGCAAAAGAAGCGTATTAGCTGAAAAAATAACAACCAGAGTGAACAACGACAATACAAGAAAGAAGACCACAGCAGTTGTCATGGTCAACTTTTTTCTAATGGTTACTTTACCAAATAATTTATCTTGTAATTTACTCATTTTTCACGGATAACGTAACCCATTCCTCGTACTGTTTGAATATATGATTCCTTACCTGGAACGTCGATTTTTCCACGCAAATAACGAATATAAACATCTACCACGTTTGTTTCGATGGCGTCATCATATTTCCAAACTTGAAGCAAGAGTTCCTCACGGGTCATCACTTGGTTCATATTGCTCAAAAGTGTGTTCAACAAATCAAACTCACGTTTTGTCAATGGAATTGCTTCATCACCACGAACAACTGTACGGTTTTGAACATCCAATTTCAAATCACGATAAGTTGATGCTTTTGCTGGTGCATTCTTAGCAGATTCGATATCTTGGCGACGGAAGGTTGCACGGATACGTGCCAACAATTCTTCAATCGCAAATGGTTTTACAATATAGTCATCAGCACCGCGGTCCAAACCAGCAACAATGTCCATGATTGAATCGCGAGCTGTCATCATCATAATATAAGTATCTTTTTCTTGTTGGAGACGACGTGTTACTTCAAAACCGTCCATCTCAGGCAACATAAGGTCCAAGAGAATAAGATCGAAATCTTTCTCGAGTGCCATTTCAAGTCCTTCGCGTCCGTTGTCTGCTGTCACAACGTCGTATCCTTCGTGTTGAAGTTCAAGAGAGACAAAACGAGCAAGGTTTTTCTCATCTTCAACAATCAAAATGCGTTTGCTCATAATAAGTATTTACCACTTTCTTAAAATTTTTTGACTTCCATTTCCCTTAAAAAGTCTGTAGATTTACCCAATGAATAAATCCGAAAATTAACTTCTAATGATATAATAATACAGATTTTTAAAATTGTCAAACATTTTTAGTTTGTTTTTTTGAATTAATTTTCATCAAAGAGACCGTTCAATTGGGCAAAGGGATTACTTGCCTCTTTTTTCTCCTGTTGAAGAGCGGCAAAATCCTCTTCTGACAAGACTTCCCAGTCATTCCCAGAGAGCGAAATTTGTCCTGATTCTTCCTCAGGTGTTAGTACTCTCAAAGGAATATTAAGAAGAATATTATCTAGAATACTCTCATCAAGATTAATAGTATCCCCATCCAAGATAAGAACTAGATTTTCTTCGACTAATTCTTTTTGCAGAGCAGCATCTGCCTCTTGTATAAAGGTTTCTGAAACCGGATAGTTAAAACTAAGGGTCACAGGTTCAAGTGAACGGCTAGATGGCAAGGTAATATCATAGCTAAGTTGATAATCCAAAAGGTACAAACCATTGTCATAGGCTACATGCCCACTTGCTTGAATCTGTTCAAGATTTAAAACTTGATCATAGCGTTCTTTAATAGACTCCAACAAAGAAGGTGCTTCGTTAAAGGCGAGCCCTTCTGGAGACTTTCTAACTTCTGAAAGATAAATCATTTTTAATCCTCAAATTAAATTTCCCCATAGGGATCTATTTTCAATCCACAAGACCATAATCCCCCACATTCACTTTTCATTAGAGAGCATGATTATGATTTTAGACTTAATTAGTATTATATCAAATTTTTAAGAAAAAATAACACCTTTAATATTACATATTTCTTAAACTTAGAACTTTTTTCACAGCTAATGAGAAACTTATTCAGACCTAGTTTCCATCTGTCTTATAGCGTTAGATGAAAGCTCTTAATTATGGTAAAATAAGAGCATTGAAACTAGATAAAAGGAATATAAAATGACACCTGAAGATTTTTACAAGGCTTTGAAAGAACTAGGGTTCGATCTCAGCCAAAAACAAAAAGACCAATTCCAACGCTACTTTGAGCTCTTGGTAGAATGGAACGAAAAGATCAATCTTACTGCAATCACAGAAAGAGACGAGGTCTACCTCAAACATTTCTACGATTCCCTAGCTCCTGTTCTCCAAGGACATATTAAAAATCAGACTATTCGACTTCTCGATATCGGAGCTGGAGCTGGATTTCCAAGTCTCCCTATGAAAATCCTTTGTCCTGAACTTGATGTGACTATCATTGACTCTCTTAATAAACGCATCAATTTCCTTAATCTCTTGGCCGATGAACTTGAGCTCAGCGGTGTTCACTTCTATCATGGACGTGCAGAGGATTTTGGACAAGACAAGGGCTTCCGTGCTCAGTTTGATATTGTAACTGCCCGTGCTGTTGCACGCATGCAGGTTCTCTCAGAATTGACCATTCCTTTCTTAAAGGTGGGTGGACAACTTATTGCACTTAAAGCTGCAGCAGCTGACGAAGAGCTAGCCGATGCTAAAAATGCCTTGAACTTGCTTTTTGCCAAACCTATTCTCAATGAGAACTATAAATTGCCAAATGGGGATGGACGTAATATCACCATTGTCGATAAGAAAAAAGAAACCCCAAATAAGTACCCACGTCGTGCTGGGATGCCTAACAAGAAGCCGTTATAACATTTATCCAAGGATGCTTCTTGCTCCTTGGATTATTATTTATTCTTATGATAACTCGGAGGTTTTCATTGATAAATCGTCTTTCTGTCACGCAAAAGCTTGTGCTCAGCTTTGTCTTTGTCATTATAGTGGGGAGTATTTTACTTAGCCTTCCCATAAGCCACTATGCTAACAGTCCAGAAACAAGCTACCTAGACCATCTCTTCAATACTGTGTCAATGGTCTGTGTAACTGGACTTTCTGTTGTCCCGGTCAGTAAGGCATACAATGGTCTTGGTCAAATTCTCTCTATGTTTCTCATGCAGACGGGAGGACTTGGACTAGTCTCTCTTATAGCCTTTAGTACCTATACCCTTAAAAATAAATTAGGACTGAGCGATCAAGATCTCCTTCAATCCGCACTTAGTAGGGATAACCAAAAAGATTTGAAGGCTTATCTTTTTATGGTCTATAAAATAACTTTTTCTATTGAAGCTTTAGCAGCACTCGTGATTATGACTGACTTCATTCCTCGTTTTGGACTTGGTCATGGCATCTTTAATAGTCTCTTTCTAGCTGTCTCTGCCTTTTGTAATGCTGGATTTGATAACTTAGGTTCTAACAGTTTACAAGATTATGCAACCAATCCAACCATTAACCTTGCTGTAGCTTTTCTCATCATGTCTGGAAGCTTGGGATTTGCAGTTTGGATTGATTTGATTCAACTAATAAGACGTTATATTAAAGATCGTCCAAGGAATTGGAAATTAGCTTGGAGACCTTTCAGTAATCAAAGCCGTCTTGTGCTTATAAGTACGGGTTGTCTCCTATTAGGAGGAACACTGCTTGCTTGGTTACTGGAAATGGATAACTCTAAGACAATCGGTACTCTCAATGTCTGGCAACAACTTCTGGTAAGTTTCTTTCAGACTGTAACCATGCGTACCGCTGGCTTTGCAACTATTTCCTATACCAATGCAGATTTCTCCACAAATCTTCTTTTTATGATTCAAATGATTATTGGGGGTGGTCCTGGAGGAACTGCGGGTGGTATCAAGGTGACAACTGCCTCTATCATGTTCCTACTTTTTAAGTCAGAGCTATCTGGTAACTCGAGCGTGGTTTTTCGAAACCGTATTATATCTAACAAAACCATTTTGCAAGCATTCACAGTTATACTCTTTTTCCTAACGATGCTCTTTGTCGGCTATGTTATTTTGCTGGAAACTAATCCTACTCTCTCACCACTAGGCCTACTTTTTGAGAGCGTATCAGCCATTGCTACCGTTGGTGTTTCAATGGATTTGACCCCTAATCTAAATACCCTAGGACGCCTCGTTATCATGGCTCTGATGTTCATTGGCCGTGTCGGACCTATCACTGTTCTCTTGAGCTTGATGACCAAAAAAGAAAAACATATCTCTTATGCCCCAACTGACATTTCAGTCGGCTAAACTATTTTATTAATTGACAATATTCTGAAAGGATTTTATATGAAAACACAAATTATTGGGGTCCTTGGTTTGGGAATCTTTGGACAAACTATTGCAACCGAACTCTCCTCTTTTGGACAAGATGTTATTGCCTTAGATAATAATGCTACAACAATTGATTCCCTTGCTGATCAGGTGACTAAGGCTGCTGTTGGGGACATTACTGACATTGAATTTCTACGTTCTGCTGGTATCGATACTTGCGACTCAGTCATTATTGCAACTGGAGAACACCTAGAATCGTCTGCACTAGCGCTCTTGCAGTGCAAAAAACTTGGTATTAAGAATATTATTGCCAAAGCTACGAATAACAATTATGAGGAAGTCCTTTACGGAATGGGTGCTAACTGGGTCATCACTCCTGAACGTAGCACAGCAAAAGAATTGGCTTCAAATATCCTCCGCTATAACATATCAAATGTTTTTCATTTAGAGGATGACGTAGCTTTAATTGAACTTAAAATTCCTAGTGAATGGGCTGGAAAGTCCTTGCATACTTTAAATCTAAGACAAAATTATAACGTCAATGTTATTGGTTTTAGAGATGAGAAAAGTGGCAAGTTAAACACTCACTTTGACCCAAGTAAGAAACTACCTGATGAAGGAATCATCCTAGTTGTCGCTGACAATCGAACACTAGAAAAATTTGATTATTTAGGATATTTGAAATAACAAAAACGTTCCAATCTCGTTCATATGGACAAGACTGGAACGTTTTTAGTTGTGCTTAATAGCATACTTTTACTAAAAACCAAGAATATCATCCCCACGGATTGTAAAAACGACCATGATTGAGGAAGATTAATCCTATACTAATTCCCAATAAAAGAATAGCTGACACGATGACAAGGTAATCTTGTTTCATCAAAGATTTATGCACATACCAGGTACGTTTTTTATAGCGACCAAATCGACGTAGCTCCATAGCTGTCGATATGGTATCAATTCGTTCGAGAGATGAAAAAATTAGAGGAAGAACAATTTGGAGATTCCCACGAATACGTTTGACCAGTCCCGCCTTTTGCGACAAATCCAAACCACGAGCCTCCTGAGCCTTACGAATCGTAAAGAATTCTTCTTGGACATCTGGAATATAACGCAAGGTTAAACTAACGGAATAGGCAAATTTATAAGGAATCCCAATTTGATTAAGACTAGCCGCAAACTGACTTGGATGGGTAGTCATGAGAAATAGGATGGCAAGAGGAACCGTTGAAAAATATTTAAGCAATAGATTTGCAAGGTAAAAAAGCTCCTGACTGGTCAGATAGAAACGTCCCCAGCCTTCAATAAGAACTGTCTTTGCCCCGTAAATTTCTTCACCATAACCAGGTGCGAAAAGGTAGACCATAAGTAAATTAAAGAGAGCAATGGATCCAATAATCTTAACAACAAAAGAAATATCTCTCCAACGAATCTTAGCCAAATAAAAGAGATAAATGGAAAGTAAGCCTACTGCTAGGATAAAGCGTGGGTCATAGGTTGCCATACAGGCAACTGAAACCAAGATAAAGAAAAGCATCTTACTTGCCCCAGACAAATCATAGAGGCAACCTTGACCTGACTGATAACCAATTAAACGATTAGACATTAGGGCCTCCTTTTTCGATATAATACTGGGTTACTTCTACTGGATCACTTGACAATTTCTGACCCAAAGTATAAAGAGATGTCTGCTTGAGATTGGCTGACTCTAGTAAACCCTTCTGATTAAGAATTGTAACAGGGTTGTCGTCTGCAATGACTTTACCCTCAACCACAACGAGACAACGATCGCTATATTCCAACATGAGCTGCATGTCATGAGTAATCATCACAATCGTATGACCTTGCTTCTGAAGACTGTCCAAGAAAGTCATGATATCTGTGTAAGTCTTGTAATCTTGACCAGCTGTTGGCTCATCCAAGATAATGATTTCAGGTTTCAAAACCAAGATAGATGCAATGGTCACGCGCTTTTTCTGACCAAAGGAAAGCGCAGAAATGGGCCATTTACGAAAACTATAGAGACCACAAGTCTTCAAGACCTCATGAACACGCTCTTCAACCTCAGCCTCTTCAATACCTCGCAAACGCAAACCAAGAGCGACCTCATCAAAAATCATAGTTTGGCTAATCATCTGATTTGGGTTTTGCAAAACAAAGCCTATACGTTCTGAACGCTCGGCGATGCTATCCTGACTAATATCCTGACCCTTGTAAGTTAATTTCCCTTGACTAGGGACAAAACCGCATAGAGCCTTGGCAAGCGTCGACTTCCCAGCCCCATTTTTACCGACAATCGCTAGTCGCTCACCTTTTTTCAAGCTAAAGGACAGATCCTCTATAATTGCTGGATTATCTCCATAGGAAACACTAAGCCCCTCAACCTTCAAAATAGAATCACTCGAACTGTCTTTTTTATCTTTCAAAACTCTGTCTGGCAGAGCAAGGTCAGATAAGTCTAAAGCATCCAATTGACTAAGATTTTGTGCACTCCTTATGTCAAATCCCAACTGACGTAAAACCGTCACATATAGAGGTTCGCGAATCCCATTTTCTAACAAGAGTGTGCTCGATAAAAGCTCATCTGGGCTACCATTAAAGAGGAGCTCTCCATCATTAACCAGTAAAATGCGGTCAACGGGACGATAAAGAACATCTTCTAGGCGATGCTCAATAATAATCGTCGTAGCTCCCACCTCCTTGTGGATCTTATCAATGAGATCAATGGTTTCCTGTCCTGATTTAGGATCTAAATTCGCCAGAGGCTCATCAAATAAAAGAATAGGACTCTCATCAATCAAGACTCCAGCCAAACTGACTCGTTGCTTTTGGCCACCTGATAAATCTTGAGGGCGGTGATTCAAAAGAGAAGTCAAGTCTAGACGCTCAGCCCAGAGGGCTACCTTATCTTTCATCTCACTTTGATCAGCACAATCATTCTCCAAAGCAAAAGCCAAATCCTCGGCTACTGTTAGGCCGATAAACTGACCATCTGGATCCTGCAATACCGTCGATACCAACTGTGACTTATCATAGATAGATTGCTTGAAAATATCCTGACCATCTATCCTTACCTGGCCTTGTGCCTGACCTTTATGAATATTAGGTATGATACCATTGAGACACTGAGCTAGGGTCGACTTTCCACTACCAGAAGGACCTAAGATGAGGACTTTCTCGCCCTTAGCAATATCAAAGCTGATATCTTTAAGCGTCGCTTCTGCTTGCGCATCATATTGAAATGTAAACTGATTAAAACTAATGTATTTATCCATGTTTCTACTAAAAAAGAGAGGAGGTATCAAAACAAACTGACAGTCCCACTCTCCTATGATTCATGCTAGTCTTTGGTAAGACTACCAGATTGTGTACGTGAGCTAGCATAGATTGCAAGAAGGAGGGTTCCTCCAATTGCAATTGTAATAAAGTTAGCTACGCCAGCTACAAAACTTTGTGCATAAAGGTATGACCAGGCTTGTGCAAATTGGAATCTATCACCAATAGGGGTAACGATACCATACGCAATAAGAAGGGCCAATGCTTGTGCTAGGTTAAACCAAATCATACTCATCAAAGAAAACTTGCCAGTTGTCACATCATATTTTTTGTTGAATAGACCAATTACAAGACCTGTAATAGCACTTGCAAGTACCCAAGCCCATGAGATATTTCCGTATTGGATGCCATCTTTAAGCGCATGCCCAATGAAGCCCATAAAGAAACCTGTAATAGGCCCAAAAATCACTGAGAATAGGGCTTGAACAGCATACTGAAGTTGGATGCTAGTATTCCCAAAAATAGGGATATTAACAAACATACCAATGATAATAAATAGTGCTGCACCAATACCTGTCGCAACTACTGTACGAATTGAATTATTTTTCATAATCTTACTTTAATCTCCTAAACGTTTAATTTCAATGTGCCAGTTAGACCCTACGCCAACATTATAGGCCTTGGCAAAAGACCCTTGGTTAATGGCTAAGCCAACACGATAGAGGGAATTGATATAAATAATTGGCTGACCGATACGAACATCCGCAAAAGATTTCCCATAGGTAACTTGGTTTTGGTAGACCAACATATCATTGTTAAAGATGGTCACTTCGAATCGATCACCAAAGTTTGGTTCCAACGCGTAAAAGTCATCACGTGTGATAGAGGTCCAAAGAGAGCCGAAACGGACGTCTAAAATGTCAATCGCCCCACGAACCAAACTATCCTCTATGATGGTTTCAACCACTGGAAGTTCTAGAATTTTATCCACAGGTAACTCAGGACCAACTTCTTCAAAACTGATATGACCAGAAGCTAATTTGGCACCTGTATAGGCATAAACATCACGACCATGGAAGGTATAGGAAAGCTCTGTATTACTACGACGATTCTCAACCTCGGAAATCTCACGAACAGCAACGATACCAACAACCTTCTTGATATAAGAAAGTGTCCCGTTATCTGGTGTGACGATATATTGCCCCGTCTTTGTTAAGGCAACCACACTTTTACGTGAGGAACCTACACCCGGATCAACTACCGAAACAAAGGTTGTCCCCTCAGGCCAGTATTCAACGGTCTGAAACAGACGATAAGAAGCCTCAAAAGTGTTGTAGGGGGTAATATCATGTGTCAGGTGATGAACTCCCAAACTAGGTTCTTCTTGAAGGGCCACACCAATCATGGCCGAAACAGCACCGTCAACCAAACCAAAGTCTGATTGAAGCACCAATAAATTATTAGTCATAAATGTTTCACCTTTTCTCTTTGAACGGTTTATTTTACCATATTTTAAGGGCTTTTTAAAGATGATAGATTCTTGAGCTAGCTATAGTCTTTGACTATGTTTTCTCTAAATCAAAAAGCCAGCCAAATAGGCCGACCTTATACAATTAGCTATGCTTTCTTCCAACGGCTCTTTTCTGCTACTGCTGTAAAGAGAACGTCTGTTGAAGAATTAAGGGCTGTTTCACAAGAGTCTTGGATGACACCTACGATAAAGCCGACACCGACAACCTGCATGGCCAAATCATTTGAGATACCAAAGAGGCTACATGCTACCGGCACTAATAGGAGGGATCCTCCAGCAATACCTGAGGCACCACAAGCAGAAATAGCTGAAACCACACTAAGAATGAGTGCTGTCGCAAAGTCGACCTGAATCCCCAAAGTCGTTACTGCAGCAAGCGTTAAGACATTGATTGTCACGGCTGCTCCAGCCATATTAATAGTTGACCCCAAAGGGATAGAAACCGAATAGGTATCAGGATTCAAACCAAGATCCTTACAAAGTTGAAGGTTAACTGGAATATTGGCTGCTGACGAGCGAGTAAAGAAGGCTGTAATCCCAGAGTCTTTCAAACAACGGAAAACTAGTGGGAAAGGATTTTTGCCCATCATCACAAAAGCAATGATTGGATTAACAACCAAGGCAACAAAGGCCATTGTTCCCACTAAAACAAGGATTAGGACCCCATAATCTGCCAAAACACCAACACCATTCTCAGAAATAGTATTAAAGACAAGACCAAGGATACCAAATGGGGCCAAGTTGATAATCCAACGAACGATTTGTGAAGTCACTTCTGCCAAGGTATTAAGCAAATCCTTCGTGTGATTGCTAGCTGCTCGCATGGCAAAACCAAAGACAACTGCCCATACCAAAACACCAATATAGTTAGCTTGAGCCAAGGCATTGACAGGGTTATCCACCATCTTAAGCAATAAATCTTTAAAGACTTCTCCCACACCTTGAGGTGCTGTCGCTTTAGTCGCTGCAGCTGCTCCCAACTTCAAAGAAATTGGAAAAATATAGTGAGAAATAACAGCCGTCAAAGCTGCCGCAAAGGTCCCAAAGAGATAAAGAACAATAACTGTCTTCATGTTGCTTTGTTGCCCTTCTCGCGTTTGGGAAAGGGCATTGGCAACCAAGGCAAAGACCAAAAGTGGGGCAATTGCCTTCAAACCACCAACAAACATGTCTCCTAAGAGACCAATAACCGTAAACTTAGGAACAAGCAAACCAAGCACAGCACCCACTACCACACCAATGGCAATACGCTTAATTAGACTGGTTCTATTCCAAGTTGAAATAAAACGTTTCATAACTTATTAACTCCTTTTTTATGGTTAGTCAACCATAAAGCATTCGATAGCTTCCATACTATGATAAATATCTGAAATCGTCAAGACATGAGAAAAGCCTGTGGCAAACAGGCTCTCAAATCCTATTTATGACTCAATTTACGTGTCAAGAAATCACCCAAGAATTGGATAAGGAAAATCAAAATCAAAATCAAGAAAGTTGCCAAAATGGTAACTGATGTACTAGAACGGTTATATCCATAATAGATGGCGATGTAACCAAGACCACCGGCACCGATAGCACCAGCCATTGCAGTTTCACCGACTAGGGAAATCAGAGTTACGGTTGATACACGAACCAACTCAGGTAGACCTTCACCAAGGTAAACCTTAATCGTATCCCAAAGTGTCGCACCACTAGCTTGTGCTGCTTCAATAACGCCACGGTCAAGATCTGCAAGTACCACCTGTACTTGACGTGCAAAGAATGGGAAGGTTGCAGCTGACAATGGAACCAAGGCTGCCGTCATACCGAGGTTAGTCCCTACGATAAAGTAAGTGAACCCTTTCAAAATCGCCAAGAGGATGATGAAAGGAATGGCACGAAAGATTGAAGTGATTTTATCCAAGATTTGGAAAACAAATTTATTTTCAATGACTCCACGAGGACCTGTCAATACCAAGAAGAGCCCCATAACAAGACCAAGAAGTCCCCCAATGATGAAGGAAATAACCGTCATGTAGAGAGTCGCATAGATGGCGTCTGGCCAAGAGTTAACCCCCTGCATACCGATACGATAAATATCTGGAAAGTTTTGTTGAATCCAATCTGCCATTATTGGGCTCCTTTCTTAAGTACTTGTAAGCTGACACCTGCATTTTCAATCGCTTTTTGAGCAGCAAGAACCTGATCCGCTTCACCATCCAAGACAACGACCAATTCACCAACAGGAGTATCACCTAGAATCTCAACGTTACCATAAAGGATGTTACTTGAAACGCCGTACTCTTTGAAAAGTTCGGTCAAGAGTGGCTCATCTGTTAAAGAACCAGCATATTTAAGTTGAACGAGAAGGGCTGAGCTTGGTAAGTTTTTCACCAAAGGTTGTGCATTAATCTTAGCCAAGGCATCTTCAATCCCTGATGCAGTTTCAATAAATTCTTGTGTCAAATCTTCTTGAGGATTTGAGAAGATATCAAGGACACTGCCCTCTTCCAAAAGTTGACCATTTTGCATAACGGCAACACGGTTACAAATATCTTTAACAATTTGCATTTCATGGGTAATCATAACCACTGTCAAGCCAAGTTTTTTATTCAAATCCTGCAAAAGTGAAAGAATTTGCTTAGTTGTTTTAGGGTCAAGAGCTGATGTAGACTCATCTGAAATCAAGATTTCAGGATCATTAGCCAAGGCACGGGCAATCGCTACACGTTGTTTTTGACCACCTGACAATTGTGCAGGATAGTTTTCCGCACGATCAGCCAAATCAACCAATTCCAAAAGACCACGAATTTTTTTGTCTTTCTCTTCATTGCTTAGTTTAGAATGACGAAGGGCAAAGGCTACATTTTCATAAGCCGTCTTTTGAGCCATAAGGTTAAAGTGTTGGAAAATCATCCCAATCATTTGACGTTTCTGACGCAATTCTTTTGTCGACAATTGGACCTTACCATCTGCAAAAGTCACATCTTTACCGATAGTGATTTTACCAGCTGTAGGCACTTGCAAAAGATTGATAGCACGCACAAGGGTAGATTTACCAGCCCCTGAATAACCAACAATTCCGTAAATATCACCTTTTTCAATCTGGATAGACACATCCTTAACCGCTTGAATAGTGCGGCGTTTCTGCGTAAAGGTGATATCAATATTTTTCAAATCAATAATGACATTACTCATAACTTGCAATTAACTCCTTAATTAGTTCAATGTGGGTGTAGTAATCTGCTAAGCTGACATTTTCATCCCCACCATGGTCACGACTGTTGGCATTCCCTATACCAAAGGCTGCCATAGGAACACCCAAAGCCCGATGAATCATATGCATAGGCCCTGTACCTGCTGCCGTTGGAAGCACAGCAACGCCTTCTTCATAAAAACCTTTTGCTAACTCAATAACATTGACAATAGCTGGATCAGACATATCACTACGATAACTTTCTTCACCAAGAGTGAAGGTCACCTTGATACGGTCAAATCCTTCTTTTTTAAGGTGAGCCTTGATACACTCCAAAACGTACTCAGGCGTCAAGCCAGGGACCAAACGCATCTCCATCTTAGCTCTGGCTTGAGCTGGTAAGATGGTCTTAACCCCTTGCCCCTGATAACCTGTTGAAATGCCTTCAATGGAAAGGGCAGGTTCAAAATAGTAAGTTTTTAAGAAAGCTCGGCGGTCACTTTCTAAAATGGGTAGTTTTAAGCCGTAAATCTTACGAAGACTATCTGCATTTTCAATGGCATAAGTTTCAATAAGATCCATCTCTCGTTCGTTTGGTTGGACAATCTTTTCATAGATGCCGTCGATAAGGATACGTCCCTGATCATCTCTCATGCTTGAGATAGCATTGAGCAAGTACCATGAGGCCGATTCAATCACGGCACCAAATTTAGAGTGGATATCAACATCAGCACTCTCGACAGACAAGTCAAAGGTAATAATCCCCTTGTTGCCCCCTGTGATTTCCAATTGACCTTTACTATTTCGATTTCCTTGTTCCCAAACCAATAGGTCTGCTGGAAGAAGGTCATCTCGGTATTTTTCCAAATATTTTTCAAGGTCAGTTGATGCAGATTCTTCAGCCCCTTCCATCATAAACGTAATATTTACAGGAAGGTCACCAACTTCTCGAATATATTTCCGAAGGGCTGTCAAACGAGCTGTAATATGCCCCTTATCATCATCAACACCACGACCATACATGTAGCCCTTACGAACAGTCAGACGGAAAGGTTCATCTGTCCATGGCTGATCATTATCCGCAGGAACCGTATCATAGTGTTGATAGAAAATAATTGTTTTCGCATCTGGATTTGGACTCTTGAATTTTGCCAAGACAAAAGGTGCCGTATAGGTCTCGTCAATTGTCACCTCTGCACCAACACCAGAGAAAATCTCACCAAGGTAAGCAGCCACATCATAGAGACCAATATTTTGAGCAAAAATAGATTTTTTAGAAATCAAAGTCCGCAAGACTTCAAAATAGTGCTGAGCAATTTCATCGTTACGAAATTTTCGTAACTGCTCTTCTTCACTTGAAAATGCCATCAAATCGTCTCCTTCATACACGACAAAATGGCGTGCTCTCACACGCCCTCTGTCCTTAGCTTATTTCTTTGAATTAGCTTTCAATTGATCTTGTGTTGGGGCACCTTTCCATGCTGGAAGGTCAACCTTGTTAGATGCATCATAAATGATTTGTGCTACTTCATCGTTTTGGTAGGCTTTAATCAAAGTCTTGATAGCATCAGCTTTATTTGATTTTTCCCAATCTTTATTAGCTGCAATGATGTTAACCCAATCTTTCAAATCTTGACTTGGATCTTCTTGGAAGAGAGTTGTGTCATAGTCAACGTTTTGTTGTTGTGCGTATGAGTTATTAACAACCGCTGCATCTACTGATGAAAGCGTTTGGGCAGCTTGTTCAGCTGAGATTTCTTTGATGTCCAATTTCTTTGGATTCTCAGAAATGTTCTTGATAGTTGCCAATTCACCATCTTTAACATCCAACTTAATCAAACCAGCTGTTTGAAGAAGTGTCAAAGCACGGCTTTCGTTTGTACCATCGTTAGGTACTGAGATTGTAGCTCCTTCTGGAAGCTCTTTAACATCTTTATACTTAGCTTTTCCGTTTTCAGTACCTGAGAAAAGGTGGATTGGGCTAAGAAGTGTGTCAGCTGCCGCAACAACATCACCTTTATTTTCTTTGTTCCAGTTGTTCAAGAAATAAATGTGTTGGAAAGCATTAACATCGATTTCGCCGTTTTTAAGGGCTTCATTTGGTTGATTGTAGTCTGTGAACTCTTTCAACTCGATAGTAACACCCTTGTCTTTAGCCAATTCTTTGACTTTATCCCACAATGGCTCAGTTGTATCATCCAAAGTCATGATACCAACTGTCAAAGTTTTATCATCTTTAGTTGATTTATTACCACCAGCACCACAAGCAGCCAAAGCTACTGTTGAAGCGACTGCCAATCCCGTAATTCCAAGAATTTTTTTAAGTTTCATAACGAACTCCCTTTAATTGTTTTAAGTATAAAATTATTATCCCATAGGATGAGAATTGTAGCAAATTGTTTATAATTGTATATTTCTATAGTTTTTAACTATAACTCGCCCTAGATTTTAATTATATAAAAAAGCTGAGAATCATTCCCAGCTCCTTTCTTATTTTTTGCTTGGAACTTTCAAAGCGTCTTTAGTTGGAATATAATCTTTATTTCCAAGGAATTTTTCAGCCAACTTAGCCAAAGTACCTTCTTTTTGGAGTTCTTCCAAACGTTTGTTTACAAATTTTTGAAGGTCTTTTTGGTTATCTGCGAACAAGAAGTAGATGTATGGTTGTTGATCAGATTTAAGCTCAATAGTCTTCAAGTTGCTCAATTTATTATTTTTGATGATTGCATTAACAGTTGGTGCATCAAAAATCTTGAAGTCGTACTTACCTTCATTCAAACTTGTCAACATTTGTGTAATATTTTCATTTGTGTAGTTAAGTTCAACTGGCTTGTCTGAATGTTTATCGTTAAATTCAGTTAATTGTGTCGCTGTCGATGTTCCTTGAACAACCTGCGTTGAGTGTCCAGCAATATCATCATATTTCTTAATATTACTATCTTTTGGAACAGTCAAAACAGCTGGTGTGGTACCAATTGGATATGAGAAGAGGTATTTTTGGTCACGTTCTTCTGAATAAGAGATATTGTTCCCAGCCATTTGGTATTTAGCTGAGTCAAGACCTGTGAAGACTGAAGACCATTCTGTTTTTTGGAATTTCACTTCATATTTGTCAGAGTCTTTGAAGACTGCTTTAGCCACTTCCACATCGTAACCAGTCAATTCACCGTTTTCTTCATATGAGAACGGTGCTGTTGTCCCAACTGTGGCAAAGTTAATTGTTTCTTTAGCACCTGAAGATTTAGATGCTTCTTTTGATGATTTAGATGAACATGCAGCAAGCAAAGCTACTGAAGCAATGGCTACACCTGTAATTCCAAGAATTTTTTTAAGTTTCATAATATTCTCCTTTGAGATTGATTGTTTTTATTGTAACAGAATTCACTAAGCTTAACTAATACTTAAACATAATCAAGGTGATAAGAAAATACTATCACCTAAAAATATCAATTGTTTGACAAAGAAAAAGTAGAAAACCAATAACGATTTTCTACCTTATTCCTAATTAATAATGTGACAAACGCTCAATTACTTGCTGGTTATTGAGCACTTCCTGGGCAGGAAAGAAATCAGCCTTGCCATCTTCAAAAAGAAGAACATCAGCCTTTTCATGATGAAGGTGCTTAAAGTGATGAGCAGACATGATAATAGTTTTCCCAGCTGAATGAAGTTCATGTAGAAGTTCCCTAAAAAATTCTTCATATTCTTTAGAAAGATTATTGAAGGGTTCATCAAGAATATACACATCTGGATTCGTTACCATGATACTGGCAAAGGCCACTTTCTTCTTTTCTCCACCAGACAGTTGATAGGGAACGCGATCCCTTAAATCTTCAATTTTCAGCAGGGATAGTGTGTCTTGGACCCGCTGTGAGACTTCTTCTTCGGTCAGACCTAGCTGACGAGGACCAAAAGCAATCTCATCATAGACAGTACTATTAAATAATTGACTATCCACATCCTGAAAGAGGATTCCGAGGCGGCTATAAAAATCTCGCTTTTGACGTTTGTCCTTCAGCCATTCTTTGAGGTCCTTCCCTAAGAAAAGAATGCGTCCAGATTCTTCCTGCTTGAAGCCGGTTAATAAACTGATAAGACTTGATTTTCCAGTCCCGTTTTCCCCCATCAACATCACATATTGTCCTTGTCTAATCTCCAAATCAAGACCAGTAAAGACCTTTTTTTGTTCATAGGCACAGGCCACTTGATTCAATTGAAACATCTCATCCTCCTAACAGAATCTGTCCTAAAATCACTGCTACTAGACTTATCAAGGCCAGCCAGTCCTTCCATGTGAATGACTGTGATGACTTGACATACTCACCAACAAAGCAACGTGCTTCCATGGCTTGAGTCAGTTCCTCACCATAGCGTATGGCTTTAAGGTATAAAATTCCCCAGATATTACTTCCAATCCGGAAACGATGATTGCCACCAAAGCTTCGCGCTTCAATCCCTTTGAGCAAATCCATCAATTGTTTTCCAAAGACATCAATATATTTTATGGTGATATCTAACTGGAGCAGAACAAGATCAGGAAAATGCAACCCTTTTAATGCCGCTAACATCTCACTTATTGTACTCGTCTCTGAATAATAAGCAATGGCTACGGCAATCAAAGGAAGTCTAAAAAGAAAGAGCGATTGACCTCCGCTAAGTAAGAGATGCGGTAGATAAAGAACTAAAGGAAAAACCAACAACACTACAGTCTTTTTCAAGGTTCTTACTAAAATAGAATGTGGTAGAAAAGCCACCCCAGCTCCTAAAAACAAGGCTAGAATCCACAAAACTGTGAGATTTCGGCTAATTCCCACTGAAATAAGTAAGAAAAAGAGAAGTAAAACCTTAGCTGTTGGATGAAAGACTGATGTTACTTTTAAAGGATGCGTTTCAAACTTTTGAAGCAGAGCTTCCAGATGGTGACGGTTCCGGATAAGAAAATTATTTCTACCGACTTTAGTGACTACCGGGCGCTCTTCCGACATCCAATCTGGCAGAATCATTTTTCAACCTTTCTACCGAAAATCAAGCGATAGAGGATGAAGAAAATCAAAACAGCAGAAGCAGCGCTCAGAATATAACCCAAGACTTCTGGAACACCTGCGATACTATAATCTGGGAAGAGGGCATTGAATGAGAAACCATTCAACATTCCTTTTGGCGCTTGGGCTTCCACATGATAATGAGCCAATTTTTCTACCAACTCTTTGACATCCCATTCTGCAAAAGCTGTTCCCGTCGCCAATAAACCAAGTGGTGTTAGGATAATCAAGGCTAGGATAAAGAGCAATAAAGGACGTAGTTTTTTAGTCGTTATTTCCTGAGTATTATCAATATTCAAACGTTCAATGAATTCTTGAACACCAGCTGTGAAGAATCCTTCTACCAGACCGATGAGGAGGTGAGTCAAGCCCATTACTGGAAGTGTCACTCTCAAAGGGTATGGATTATAAAGCGGATTACCACTGCTATCTTTAAAGAGAATAGGCTGAATTCCTAGTAAAACTGCAACAGTTAGAGCTGCAGCTACAATCCCAATATAACCTCCAAAAAAGCTGGCAATTATCCTGTTCTTTGTCCACTTATTCAAGAGTTTATAAACAGCATAACCTACAAACGGCATAACAACGGCCATACAAAAAGCGTTAGCACCAAAGGCCAAGATTCCACCATCACCAAAGAGCAAGGCCTGCATGGCCAGGGCCACACTAACTGCTAAACAGGAAGCCCAAGGCCCTAACAATATAGCAATTAGCACTGCTCCAACAGCATGGGCACTCGTTCCACCTGGGGCTGGAAGATTAAACATCATGATAAGGAAGGACAAGGAAGTCCCGATTCCCAACATAGGAATCGTTTTTTTATCCGTATCAACTTTAACCTTTACTTCCTTGACAGCCTTATACCAAATAGGCAACATAACTGCCCCCATTGCCGCACAAGTCGTAGGGCTTAGGTAATTTTCAGGAATATGCATTTTTTATCTCCTCATATCATTTTTTCTCAAATTCAAAGGGGTTAATCCATGTATTTCTTGTCTAAAATAGTCTGCACAGGCATAAATGACGCGACGATTATCCTCAGCAGTTTTTCCTAAGATACGTAACACCAGACCTGGGATATCTAAGGATGAAATAGCAAAATCAGACTCTAAATCCAGATCTTCTAAGTGCTTCTGCAAAGCCTTAACAAAAGCCTCGTCAATATTTGGTGACACCATTACCAAACTATTATAATTACGCCAGCCTTCAAAATAACCAAGTTTAAACATATCTTGTTTCTGAGGCTCTAAGAGGGTCTGATCGCTATAAACAAGCTCATCATCTTGGTAGATTTGTGTCAAATTACGAAAATAATGGTATTGAAACGGCAAATCCTCATGAGACCAACCTGCCGTCACACCATCTGAATAAATCAAGTGGGCAGACTTATCCATATCAATACGACTTGTTTGGAAATAGCGTGATTTTAAATAGGGAATGACTTCATCAGCCATGTACTCCAAATAGCTATTTTCTTCAAGTGTGATGGACGTATTCTGATGTGTCAACTGTCCTTTCTCACACTTGTAAACATAGGTAGGTGTTTGGGTTGTTACCAAGGCATGAGCATCTTTATTAACATCAATGGTCACTTGATACTGCTCACCCTCGACAAATCCCCCACCCATATTAATGAGGAAATAGTAAGGAACACCGTTGGCATCTGAATTATCCGCCGATACTCGAGAGTTGCCTTCTTGGTATTTCTTGTGGGAAATTGTACGACCATTTCGGTTTGAAAATCCAAGATGGACAAAGCCATCGTATGCTTGTGTCATCTTACAAGTCCTCTAGTAGGAAATTCTTACGAATCCATTCTTCCACTTCCTTAACATTGTCATCATTATTCAAATTTGTGAAAATGAAAGAATCTTCGTTACGGAAATGAAGGGTATCTTCACGCATACGGTCTAGGTTGGCTCCAACATAAGGAGCAAGGTCAGTCTTATTAATCAAGAACAAATCACTCTTAATCATCCCTTGACCAGCCTTACGTGGGATTTTTTCACCCTGAGCAACGTCAATAATATAAATGGTGAAATCAACCAAATCAGGACTGAAGGTCGCAGCCAAGTTATCCCCACCACTTTCAAGGAAAATAACATCCAAATCATGGTTAAAGCGCTCTTGAAGAGTTTCAATCGCTTCAAAGTTCATAGAAGCATCTTCACGAATAGCAGTATGAGGACATCCACCAGTTTCTACGCCAATGATACGGTCTTCATCTAAGCTTGAATTTTTAGCCAAGAAAAGAGCATCTTCTTTTGTATAGATATCGTTAGTAATAACTGCTAAATTTAAGTCGGACATACGTCGTGTAAGACGCTCAAGCAAAAGGGTTTTACCTGAACCAACAGGTCCACCAACTCCAATAATTACAGTACGTTTTGTCATTGTTTTTTCCTCTCAACCTTGTTGATATTTTAGGACATGAATAGGCGGAATACCTGTGTTTCATGTTTCATCTGAGCTAATTCAAGACCAGGCGTATTGGCCCCAAGGTAGGACGCGTCCAGTTCTTGAATTTCCTGTGTCATTTTTTCTAATTGCGAAAAGCTACGTAAAACAATCTCTTGTCCAGCAAACTGTCCAAGTGGAATGGCACGGACAGCATTTTGAACCATCGTCGAAATCACGCTATAGCCATAAAGTGCAATAGCTTCACTACATCCCAAGCCCTTGTTAAACACATAGAGCGCAAATACAATAGCTGGATTGCCGAAGACCTCACCCTTACGTATTTTGGACTGATAGTCATCCAATACCGGAATAGCATGGAGCCTTTGAATGAGTCGAAGCATTTGCTTAGCAATCATTTTAGTCCCCTGTCTTGTTTCACGCGCTTGCGTCGAAACTGTCAAGACCTTATCATAATGCCAAACCTGCTCTAAGTTGTCTGTAGCCATAGCATCATAAACCAGTTTGATTACAAGACCTTCACCATATTTAAACTGACTAGCTAAATAGGCTTCTTGCCACTCTTCGTAACCTTTATCATCTGTTACAGTATCTTCGCGCAGATAATTTTCCATCCCAAAAGAGTGGTTAAACGATCCAATTGGAAAGGTTGAATCGACAATTTGCACAATTTCAAGATAATCTTGCAAAGACACATTAGCAAAGGGATTAATGTTCATGGGCAGTTAAATTCACATGGCGTAGGGGCTTATCAAGGACCACTTCTTCAATCGTGTAGGCAATCTCTTTTTGAGTCAAGACTTGCTCTACAACTGGGTCAACCTCTAAATAAATCTTGGCATCTTTCACCTCAATCGGTTTGTGAGTATTCCCAAGAATATGAGCTGTGATTCCCATTTCATCCATATCTTTAGGTGAAATGACAATCAAATCCTGTGACTCAACCCCAATAGCTAGGACATGGTGATTATCGATAAAAAAGGCAGAGCCATTTTGCAATTTTTGTCCCTTATCAAGACGAATACCAAATTCATTGCCGTGGTCGCTTTTCACACGAATAATTTTTTTATTAAGATCATCACTCGAAAGAATGACTGTTTCAATATGGTATTTGTCCACATCGATATCTTTAACAAGAGCGTCTACTTTTGTAAAAATCATACTTTTTCCTTTTCTATTACATTTTAAAAATCTAGCATCAAACTCATATAGCAACTTAATAAAGCGCTAAAAATGTTATGGCTATAAAATACAAAAGAGGTTGGAGGAAAAATTCCAGCCTCATTTATATAGCGTCTTCCTTAGAACAAGAAATAACGTTGAGACAATGATGTCGTATGGATTGGCTCACAAGTAACCAACTCATCATCAATAAAGACATCAAAGGTCTGTGGATCGATACGGATTGTTTTTGGAGCGTAGTCATTAAGCTTCATATCACGCTTAGTCAAGTTACGCGTATTCTTAACAGGAAGAACAATCTTATTCAAACCAATTTCTTCTTTGATACCGTGATCATAAGCATATTGAGAGACAAATGTAAGATTTGTTTCATGAACCGCTTGACCGTAAGCACCATATAATTTACGCATGATACGTGGTTGAGGTGTTGGAAGACTTGAACCAGCGTCACCCATAACACCATAAGTTAACATACCACCCTTAAGCACCAACTTAGGTTTTGCACCAAATTGTGCTGGTTCCCAGATAACCAAATCTGCAAATTTACCAACTTCTACAGAACCGATATAGTCTGCAATACCGTTAGTGATGGCAGGGTTAATTGTATATTTAGCCACGTAACGTTTGATACGATTATTATCGTTAAATTCTGAATCCCCTTCAAGTGGACCACGCTGAGCCTTCATCTTATCAGCTAGTTGCCAACAACGCATGGCTACTTCACCGACACGTCCCATTGCCATGGCATCTGAAGTCATGATACTAAGGGCACCCATATCATGAAGAACGTCTTCTGCAGCCACAGTTTGTTTACGTACACGTGATTCAGCAAAAGAGACGTCTTCTGGAATTTTTGGATCCAAGTGGTGGCAAACCATAACCATATCTAACAACTCACCAATAGCATTTGTAGTGTATGGGTTAGTTGGGTTAGTTGATGATGGCAAAATATTTTCCTTACCAGCAAAGACCATGATATCTGGAGCGTGTCCACCACCTGAACCTTCGGTGTGGAAGGTATGAACGGTACGACCTTGGAAGGATTCCAAAGTATTTTCCATAAATCCACCCTCATTCAAAGAGTCAGTGTGGACCGCAAAGGAAACATCGTATTTATCCGCAACTTTAAGGGAATTATCAATTCCTGCGTAAGTCGCACCCCAGTCCTCGTGTGTCTTAATTCCTGCTGCACCGGCCTTAATTTGCTCTTCAACCACTTCAGTCTCAGAACCAACACCTTTGGCAAGGAAACCAAAGTTAGCAGGCATATCATCAACAGATTGCAACATACGAGTAATATGGAATTTACCTGGTGTACAAGTTGTCGCATTACTTCCATCAGCAGGACCAGTACCACCACCAAAGAGGGTAGTAATCCCGTTATCCAAACCAAATTCAGGAAGGTCGGCAGAAATATAGTGCACGTGAAGGTCAATACCACCAGCAGTCACAATCAAACCTTCAGCAGCAATGGCTTCTGTACTAGCACCCACAACAAAGTCCACATTGTCCATTGTATCTGGGTTACCACCGCGACCGATAGCAACAATCTTACCATCACGAATACCGATATCCGCTTTAATAATACCTGTATAGTCAATGATGGTTGCACCTGTAATAATGGTATCAACAACTGATGGATTGTCACGCGTTTCCGTAGCACTAACACCCATACCATCACGCAAAACTTTACCGCCACCGAACTTAGATTCCTGTCCATAAACAGTAAAGTCTTTTTCAATGGCTGCAAAAAGATTGGTATCTCCAAGACGTACGCTATCACCTACAGTTGGTCCGTAGTGTTGAGCATACTCTTCACGATCCATTTTAAAACTCATCGATTTGTCCTCTTTCTAGTCTAAGAAACCATTGACCTTGTTATTGAAACCAAAAATACGACGTTTCCCTCCAAAGTCAATAAGTTGTACTGTTTTCGTTTCACCTGGCTCAAAACGAATGGCTGTACCTGCTGGAATATCTAGACGTTTGCCTCGCGCCTTTTCACGATCAAACTGAAGACCAGCTTCGTTTGCTTCATAAAAATGGTAGTGAGAGCCCACTTGAGCAGCACGGTCACCCACATTTTTCACTTCAAGACTAATGGCTTCGTAACCACCGTTATAATCAATTGGCTCACTCGCCACATGGTATTCACCTGGAATCATTACATTTCTCCTTACTGAATAGGATCATGAACAGTAACCAGTTTTGTACTGTCCGTAAAAGTAGCTTCAACTTGAATCATTGGAATCATTTCCGCAATACCTTCCATAACATCTTCACGTGTTAAAAGATTGCGAGCTTCATCCATCAATTGGGCAACAGTTTTACCTTCTCTTGCACCTTCAAGCACATAGTCTGTAATCAAAGCAACCGCTTCTGGATGATTCAATTTGATTCCTTTATCTTTACGTCGTTGAGCAATCATAGCCGCAAGGCTAATCATCATTTTTTCCTGCTCACGCATTGTCAATTGCATCGTTTTTCCTCCTTAAATCAATGCTTACCACTTGCCCCAAAGCATCAAAAGCCCTGGAATCCAAGCCGTTACAATTCCTTCAAAAATAGCTAGGTAAGGGACAAATTTTCCTAAGTTCTTCTTAAGGTTAATTTCAATAAAGGCAGTTAGCCATAGAATACCCCACAAGAACCAAATAATACCATACCAAGCATTACCACCATATCCAGATGTTAAGCAAAGAATCCCTGCTGGTAGCGTATTAATTGCCACAAATAAACTAAACCACCCATACAAACGTTGATCAAAATCGAAAATCGTATTGATAGCTGAGTAAAGGTAGGTGAAGGCAAATAAAAGACCTGTGGCGCTACCATAAAACCATTCAGCGCCTTGCCCTGTACAAGCTCCATAAGCAATGACAATAATGTTGAGAATCAAACCCAAACCACCCGTAAAGATATTCATGACAACATTTGATTTATCAGGAATACCCTCTAAACGATGGAGTCCATTACTCATCAAAACCATACCAACATAGAGTAGGATGACACCTAACATAAGAACCTCCTAAGTTTTTTTTATGTTAATATCATACTACTTTGACAACACATGTCAACGAATTTTCAGAAATTTTGCAACATTTACATGTTAGTCAAGCTAACATGTGGTGTCAAAAAATGACATTTCATTTGGTAATTCTCAATAGGAGTCCTCTGTTTAATCCTATATAAACAAACAGTTAATCTATTAAAAGCTTTCTTTAGCATTTGACAGTTTCTGACAATATAGCCCGTACAATCTATCATCCAATGTGAGCATAATATTTTTTTCTCGCCTATTTTTCCAACTCATTCTCCAGACCTAAGTCCATAGACCTATTTTTAGTAATTTTACAGTTGGGTAACAAAGTCAAACGTTTTTTATGATAAAGTCTTTTTTGGACTAAAATCCAAAAGGAGAATTATGATGGAAACAAATAACTACACTACTGATTTACAGCTAGTCTCCCAAGAATATTCCGATGAAAAGACTAGTCTTCAAACCAAAACCAAGAAACTCTTGGAACATTTTTTACCAAAAGACATTTGGAAAATTAAGGGAATGTTTGTCGCCTGTCTCGTGGCCTGCTTCCTGTATGTCACTTACTTGACCCATTTTTCCTTTGCCTTTCCAGCAACCCTTGTCTTGATCAGTACGATTGAACTGGGCTGTCGCCTATTAGGTGGAAAAGCGAAGGGAATGAGACTTGAATCGGGAATATTTATGGTCACTAGTCTCCTCCAAGGCTTGCAAATTAGTCTCTGGGGCCTGCACGACAACTGGGGGAGCGCTCAGATTCTTTGCCTTCATGCGAGTATCCTCCTTTACTTAATGGCACGCACTGGACAAAGTAGTCAAGACCGTTTGGGAATTATGGTTTGGCTAGACCTCATATACACAAGCTGCATCTTCCCACTGAAATATTTCTTCATCGGAGCCTGGACACTCCTCTATAAAACAGCACCTAAACAAGAGCTCTCCGAAGAAGAAAAACACGCAGTTCATAACCACAAATGGATGATTTTCATTAGTATCATGATAGCCTTGGTACTGACTGTATTCGCTGCTAGTCAGCTTAGTCAGGTCTTGCCTGCTTTCGGAGATCTTTGGCGACAGTTCTTCCAGAAACTAGCTTCTCTACTTGATTTCACCCTCACCTTCAAGGACAACGGATTATTGTTCTCTCGTTTAATAAGCAGTATCCCTCTGGCTCTAGGACTTTTTGCTCAACTCACTGCAACCTATTTGGCAAAAGAAAAGCCACTCAGTCAAAAACGATTTGAAGGCCATCTTAAAGCGACCCGTCAGTTCCCAAAAGTAGCAGCTTATATCGTACTCGGAAGCCTCTGCTTCACTTATGCCCTATTCATATTAACTGCCACTAGTCAAATGGGAGAACTCCTTTCTCTCAACCAAGCCAGCATTCCAGCCCATCAAGCCTCACATATTGCGGTTCAAGGCTTCTGGCAATTGGTTCGAGTTTCTACCCTCAACTTAGGAATCCTAGCTGGACTTTACATTTTTTCTAAAGAAAATTTCTTCACCCACAAAGGGCTTCGTTTCTTAAGCACCCTACTCTTTACTTTTGCTAGCCTCTTTGCCCTTATCGCTGGCTGGAAACTCTTTGGTGTTTATATGGCACTCTACGGTGTGACGCCACGTCGCTTACTGTCAGGTTGGTTTGTCACAGTACTCTTTATTTGGTGTGTCCTAACACTAATTCGACTTTATAAACCTATTCAGGCAACTCGTCTCGCTGTATTTTATGCAACTATCAGCTTCACCCTCGTTAGCCTCTTAGGTAGCTTTATTTTATAAGAAAAAAAGAGTGTAACTAGATTAACTAGTTTCACTCTTTTTATATTGAAGTTATTTTGAATCTCTTGTAGGAAAGGCATACATCACCCAAAGCACTACCAGGAGTGGTGTCGCTTTTAATACAATCCATGCAACATTGAAATTGGCATCACGTAGACGACGAATCTGCATAGAAATGGTAGGAAGCGCCGTTGCTGCTATAAATAAAATGAAAGCTGTTAATGTAAAGCCAGCAGCCTTTGTTTCTCCAAGGAAGTCCATCAGTAGGAAAATCAAAGTACCAATAACTCCATTAATCAAGACAACCCACCAATAGTCTGATCGTTTTGTACGACCATAAAAATCGAGATAGCCTAACCAAAAATTTTTATATGCCTCTAACATGTTTACACCTCTTAATAATATGCTACCAGTATACTATATAAAGAAGATAGGTGCAAGATGTGAAAATTTAGACTTCTTAAGTTTTCTACATATATAATAGGAAGATTATTTTAAATAAACTGGAATGGATTGAAATTAGGACTGTCCGACTCAATCTGGCCACTCACCATGGTCACCACACGACTGACATGTTGACGGACACTATTGCGGTGAGCAATAAAAATCATTGTTCGTTTAATCTTAGTAAGATTAGCCATGACCCTGCTTTCAGTATCACTATCGAGACCACTGGTAGCTTCGTCAAAAATCAAGATAGGCTGCTTCGACAAGAGGGCCCTCGCTATCGCCAAGCGTTGTTTTTGACCACCAGATAGACCACCATCCTCAGATACTTGGGTCTGAAAACCTAGTGGCATTTTTTGAATATCCTCTAAGATATCAGCTTGTTGGCAAACCTTAAGAAGCTCTTTCTCGTCAACTTCTCCTTCAAATCCTAACAGCAGATTTTCTAAAATGGTTCCAGTAAACACATAGGTCTGCTGGGGAACGTAAGTCACCATTTGCCGCAGCTCCGCATGGCCAATAGCATCTTTATCTAGGGTTACATGACCACTAGATTTTGTGTAATAACCCGACAACATTTTCGCTAAGGTCGTTTTCCCAGATCCACTTTTACCCATGAGGGCAATTTTCTCACCCTTATGAATCGTTAAATCAATCTTACTAAGCGTCTCTTGCTGATAACTAAAACGGTGACTAACACCCTTAAGAGCAAGTTGTTTAAAAGATAACTCTTTAAGTTTTCCTTCTTCTTCCTTATCCACAACATAAACTTCTTGAAGACGATTATTGGCTACTTTGGCTTGCTGAATTTTGGATTGGAGATTGATAATATTAATTAAAGGAGTTGTAAAATAATTCAGCAACATATTATAAGTAATCAACTGACCTGCAGATAGTTGCCCTTCCATGACCAATTGTGCCCCATACCAGAGGATAAAGACATTGGAAACTAACTGAACCCCTGTCTTTAAACCATCCTGCGTTAATTGCCACTTGGCCTTAGACAAAGACTTCTTCAAATAGTCATGGAATTTCACCTCAATTTCCTGATAGCGTCTTTCTTCAACTCTCAAGGATTTTAAGGTTTCAATGCCTCGCAAATCATCAATAACAGCGGTATTGACCTGACTATTTGCCTCCATCAATTGATAATTTTCCTTTTCAAAAAGCTTATAGAAGGCCAAAATGATTAACACATAAAGAGGAACTACCGTGAGAGTCATCACAAAAAGTGACTGATTTTGTAAAATAAGGGCCACAGCTAAAGTCATCACAATGGTCACATCTAGGAAAATCGATAAAATCGTTGAAGCTAGAGCATCGATAATAGTGTTGGCATCTCCAAAACGTGACGTGATTTCACCAGTGCGACGTGAACTAAAGAAACTAATAGGCAAGGAAAGGACATGCTTAATATAAGGAAGAATGACAGCAATGGATAAGTAATTTCCCAATCGATGTAGAAGATAATCTTTGAAAAAAGTAAATACTTGTTGAGCTAGATAAGAGATACATAGGCCCAGTGAAATCATGGTTAGAAGAGTGTAGGCCTCCTGAGGAATCAAGCGGTCAATAATAGATTGCAAATAATAAGAACCAATGATATTAACTAGGGTCACTAGAAAACTTAACAAGACAATAACTGCAATCAAACCCTTACGACGGAACAAAATCGGTAAAAATGAAAGAAGCCCAGGCACATCTTCTTTGTATTTAGTGTAGGTTTCTCCTGGAACAAAAAAGAGAGCAACTCCTGTCCACTCTTTGGCAAACTCCTCTAAGGGCATTTTAATGACCTTCTTGCTAGGATCTGGATCACCAATAACAAGCTTCCCCTTGATTTGACCAAACACCGTATAATAATGTTGCAATCCACCTTCTTTAACCACATGTGCAATAAAAGGATAAGATAGGTTTTCTTGTTTAAACAAGTCTAAATCCGCACGAATAGCCTGAGTTTCAAGACCCAACTGCTTGGCCGCTTCAACCAAACCAAGCGCAGAAGTGCCTTCACGAGAAGTCTGAGCCAACTCCCGCAAATAAGCTAAACTATAAGATGAACCATAGTGTTTAAGAATCATGGCTAAGGCAGCGACACCACAATCACGCTGATCAATCTGTGAAATATATGGATATTTTGACATGGTGACTCCTTATTAAAGACAACCTGTGAAATAAGGCAAGATAGTGATAAGTAGTGAGAATAGTGTAAATAAATTTAGTTTTTTCAAAATAAAACTCCTTTTAACTGTTATTTATGTTTCTATAGTAAACATTTAACCATTAAAAAAGTAGTGACATTTATGTCACCACCATTTCTATAAACCATCTGCCGCTTTCCCTGCTTTTATACTTTCTTCTAAAACCGAGTCTTCTAAAACGGAAGCAAACATTATGGCCTTATCGTAATTCTCTGCAGCCTTTTTCTTATTTTCCTTATGCAGAAGTTCATATTTAGCTTTGAGAACAAAAACACTAGGTTTATAGCTATAGAATTGTGATTTTTCTATAACGGCTAATGCTTTATCCACAACTGTTAAGAAGTCTGAAAAGGAATTGTGAAAAATCTTCAAAGCAGCAATAGCCATCAAATCATTAAATAAAACAATATTATGGACATCATCTGTCCAAATTTCCTGATTTAATACTCTCTTTACGATTTTTTCAAAAAGTTTTTTGTCATACTGTTTTCTTCCATAAAGATGGAAGAAATAATAGTCAATAACTAATAAATCGTTAGTTGAGAATTTCTTCTTCCTTTTGACCTGTTCAAATAAATCTTCATATATTTCCTCAACCTTTGGACTCTCCTCCCAACTAGTGAAACTTAAAATATTTTCCAAAATATCTAGAGTTAACAACTCTTCTTCTGGCAGAAGTTCAAAGAATTTCTCATAGACTTCCTCAATTAAGGCAAGTTTAGCCTTTATTCTTTCTGGATTTCTGTACGTTGGAAACTTAATCAAACGATTCTTCATCTCATAATATTCGTCAGGAATGGTAATATTGTCATGATCCAATAAATCGGCCATATTTTTTCCTAGACGTTTTGCAATATAAGATAATTTATCCAAAGACGGGAGCGACTCCCCTTTTTCAATGCGAATTAACTGACGCACAGTCAATTCCGCACCATCTAAACATAGCACTTCACGTGACATCTGCTGACGTTCACGCTCAGTTTTGATTCTTAGTCCAATGCTGTCTTTTATGTTCAAGAGACTCTCCTTTATTTCAAAAGTTTAAAAATATTATATCATAATTATAATACAATTAATATACAGTTAATATGATCTTAACAGAATAATAGTCAAAAAAAGCTATTTTTATACATTTTATATAAGAAGACCCTTCCTTTGCATCAAACAAACATGCAGTTCAAAAACTACATGTTTGTTTTATTTCTGTTTACTTTGGAATCGCCATTCAAAGCGAATGCGGTCATAAGTTGGATAGATAGCATTAAGCAAAGCAAAGGCTAAGGTAAAGCCAGCTAAAACATCTGTTGGATAATGAACACCCACATAAATACGCGAAAGTCCAACAAGGAAAATCAGAAGCCCAGTAATACCATAAACTACTATTTTAGATTCTTTTTTCGCCAAACGCTGAGCAAGAACAATGGCAATTGCTCCAAGAATCATAAAAGTTCCCAAAGAGTGACCACTAGGGAAAGAATAACCACTAGCATGCACTAAATGCGTAATTGATGGGCGTTGACGCTGATAAATATACTTTAAACTTACAATCAAGATACTAGCGAGAAGCCCACTGGCTCCTACAAAGATAGCTTCTGCTTTATACTGACGTAGATAAAGCCAGATTACTGCTACGATTGCAATAATAGCCTGTACGGGCGTATTCCCAAGTATGGTAATCGTTTTAAAAAAGCGTGTCAATCCTGCTGGTAAGTCTCCTCGAACCCAAGTTTGAATGTTGCTATCAAATCCTGTTAAGGCTTCAGGATAGAACTTAACCATGTAACCGAGAGCAACAAATAACAATAAGGCAAAAGAAGCATAAATATAATGTGTGTGTTTGTGTTTCATATTTATAATTTTACTAGAATAGACTTAAGCGGAGCATAAATAAGAGCAAAGGCTACCGCAAAAATCAATCCTTGAAGTACATTGAAAGGTACTACCATAGCGAAAAGGTATTTATAGAGACCTATGAATTGCGCAATATCGAAGTTGGCAAATTTAGCATAGAGTGGTACTGCATAAATATAGTTAAGAATAACCATAACAACTGTAAGCAAGACAGTTCCTACAACAGAACCAAGAATATAATTCTTGCTTGTTTGATTTTTCTTCCAAAAATAGCTTAGGCCCCAAACAAAGACTCCTAGAGCAACGAAATTCATAGGAAGTCCAATCATTGATCCTGGACCACCATTGTTTAGCAAAAGCTTCAACAATGAACGAAGCAAGAGAACACCAATGGCACTCTTAAAATCAAAGATAACCAAGGCAATAAGAACAGGAAGGATTGAAAAATCAACCTTCAAAAAGTCTGCTGCTGGAATCAATGGAAATGAAAAATAAAGCAACAAGAATGAAACTGCGGATAAAATGGCAATGTAAGCCAATTTACGTGTGTTTGTCATAAAAAAATTCCTCCAAATTTTAACAATTTGAAAGAAGTTCCCAATGGATTTGCCTATGCCAAAAAAGCCTACGCAAAAAGACTGGTCTTCTTCCATCCAGACTGTACTGTCGGTTGAGGAATCACACCTCATCAGCTTGCGCTCGCGGACTTATCCAAAGAATCACCGCCGGTCGGGAGTTTCACCCTGCCCTGAAGACCTTTTAAGAATAACATAAAAAAACCTTGGTGACAAGGTTCTCAAATTATGGATTTCTAATCTCTTGATAGTCAATGACTATAATTATTCTTTTAAAACAAAATGAAGTATCTATTTTAATTTATCGTGTTGATAACGATGACTCAGCTCCAACCCCTCGAACTGTTGCTGACGAAGTGCCTCGTAAACAATCATACAAACAGTGTTGGACACATTTAGACTACGCACATGTTCGTCATTCATCGGAATACGAATAGCTTTTTCAGGATGCTCACGCATAAAATCTTCAGGTAGGCCTGTATCCTCACGACCAAACATAAAATAGTGGTCTTCACCATCAGCATAGGCTTCTTCTGAATAAGTCTTATCCGCAAACTTCGTGACTAGATGCAAACGACCATCTTGATTTTTGGACATGAAATCTACCAAATTGTCATAATAAGTGATGTCAAGCTTATCCCAGTAGTCCAGACCTGCACGTTTCATTTTCTTGTCATCAATTGGAAAGCCCATAGGACGGATGATATGAAGAGGGCTATTAGTCGCTGCACAGGTACGTGCAATATTTCCGGTGTTTTGTGGAATACGAGGTTCAAACAAGACAATATGATTACGTGACATCTCAATTCTCCTAGACATAAAAAATACCATGTCGCCCGGAGTCAAGCTCAGCAGACGACATGGTTGTGGACGTTCATTAGCTTAAATCATGACAGGTTAGATTTAAAATAACGAATCTTTGAATATATTTTAGCACTTCTAGTCTAAAAGTCAAGACTATTTAAAGAAAAATTTTACCTTTATTCACTTAAATAGGAATAGTTAATAAAGCTAGCTGAAAAGGATGATTTTTCCGCTAAAATAGAGTATCATAGTAATGATTATTTGGAGGTAACTCATGCGTATTATTGTCGTAGGTGCCGGTAAAGTCGGTACCGCACTCTGCCGTTCTCTTGTTGAAGAGAAGCACGATGTTATTTTAATTGAAGAAAAGGAAGAGGTCCTCAAACGCCTCAGTAAACGTTATGATGTTATGGGCTTTGCTGGAAATGGGGCTAATTTTAAAATTCTGGAACAAGCCGAGGTTAGTAACTGCGATGTCTTTATCGCGATGACTGATAAAGATGAAGTAAACATGATTTCAGCCGTTCTGGCTAAACAAATGGGTGCCAAAGAAACCATTGTTCGTGTGCGTAACCCAGAATACTCAAATGCTTATTTCAAAGACAAGAACTTTCTTGGATTCTCATTAGTAGTTAATCCTGAACTTTTAACAGCTCGCTATATTGCCAATACAGTTGAATTTCCAAACGCCCTATCAGTTGAGACTTTTGCTAATGGACGCGTTATTCTTATGGCATTTAAAGTCACTGAAAATAGCCAATTGTCTGGTATGACAATGGAACAATTCCGTAAGAAATTCGGCAATATTCTAGTTTGTACGATTGACCGTCAAGGTGAGCTCATCATTCCAGATGGGAATGCTACCATGCAAATTGGGGATAAGATTTATGTCACTGGTAAACGTGTTGATATGGCGCTTTTCCACAGTTACATCAAGCCAAAAAGTATCAAAAAACTTTTGTTGATTGGTGCTGGACGTATCTCCTACTACTTGCTCAATATCTTGAAAAACAATCGTATTAAGGTCAAATTGATTGAGCAAAAAATGGACCGTGCGCAAACCTTTAGTCAAGTCTTCCCTGAAGTTTCTGTTATCTTAGGTGATGGTACTGCTAAAGACCTTCTTCTCGAGGAAAGTGCAGCCAGTTATGATGCCGTAGCTACCCTAACTGGAGTAGATGAAGAAAATATCATCACCTCTATGTTCCTCGAAAGCCTTGGTATTCACAAGAATATTACTAAAGTCAACCGTACTAGTCTTTTAGAGATTATCGATACACGTGAGACAACAACAATTGTCACACCTAAGAGTATTGCCGTTGACACTGTAATGCACTTTGTCCGTGGGCGTTATAATGCTAAAGACTCTAGTCTCGATGCCCTTCACCATGTGGCTAATGGTCGTATCGAAACCTTGCAATTCCAAATTAAGGAAAACAACAAAATCGCCGGGAAGAAACTTTCTGAGCTTGAATTTGCTAATGGTGTCCTTATCGCTGCTATTATCCGCAATGGAAAATCTATTTTCCCAAAGGGAGAAGACAGACTCGCTATTGGGGATAAAATCGTGGTCGTTACACTCTTACAAAATGTAACTCATATTTACGACTTGTTGAAGAGGTAAGCTGCCATGAATCGATCTATTGTCCGTTTTCTTATTGCCAAGCTCCTACTTATTGAGGCTGCTCTCTTGGTTGTACCACTTATCGTTGCCCTCATTTATCAAGAAGATGCCAAAGTATTTGCCAGCATCTTGGGTACGATGGGGATTCTCCTCTTTCTCGGAGTACTTGGTACTCTCTTTAAACCGAAGAACTACCATATTTACACCAAAGAAGGGATGCTTATTGTAGCCCTCTGTTGGGTGCTCTGGTCCTTCTTTGGAGGATTGCCCTTCGTCTTTGCTGGACAGATTCCAAGTGTCATTGATGCCTTCTTCGAGATGAGCTCTGGTTTTACAACCACAGGGGCTACTATTCTCACAGATACTGGAGTACTTACCCACTCCCTCCTCTTCTGGCGAAGCTTCGCCCACTTGATTGGAGGGATGGGGGTATTGGTCTTTGCCCTAGCCATCATGAACAACAGTAAAAATGGTCACCATGAGGTTATGCGTGCAGAGGTGCCTGGTCCAGTTTTTGGTAAGGTCGTGGCCAAGCTCAAAAATACAGCTCAAATTCTTTACATCATCTATTTAACCATGTTCGTTATTTTTGCTGTTATTCTCTGGCTTTGCGGTATGCCAATCTTTGATAGTATCATCACTGCTATGGGGGGCGCAGGTACTGGGGGATTTGCTGTCTATAATGACTCTATCGCCCACTACCACAGCGATCTGATTACCTATGTGGTTACTGTTGGTACCCTACTCTTTGGGGTTAACTTCAACCTTTATTTCTATATCCTCCTTCGCAAAATCAAGTTTTTCTTCCAAGATGAAGAACTACGTACCTACTTTGCGATTGTGGCTATTTCAACTGGTTTAATTATCCTCAATATTTTTGGAATCTACCACAATTTGGCTGACTCTTTCAAATACTCATTTTTCGAAGTGTCAACTATCATCACAACAACCGGTTTTGGTCTGACAGATATTACCAAATGGCCACTCTTTTCTCAGTATATCCTACTCCTCCTGATGTTTATCGGAGGGTCAGCAGGTTCTACAGCTGGTGGTTTCAAGGTTATCCGTGCTATGATTATTGCTAAGATTGCACGAAATCAGACTCTGGCTAGCCTCTATCCTAATCGTATCCTGTCACTTCATATTAATGGAAGTGTTCTCGATAAAGAAACGCAGCACAGTGTTCTCAAATACCTAGCTGTATATGTACTCATTATACTAAGTTTAGTCACTGTTTTGTCACTGGATAATCAAGACCTCTTGATTGTGACAAGTGCTGCTGCTTCAACCTTTAACAACATTGGACCATTACTTGGAACGAGTGATAGCTTTGCTATTTTCAGTCCTTTATCTAAGCTTATCATGGGATTTGCTATGATTGCAGGACGTTTGGAAATCTATCCTTTATTACTCCTCTTCCTACCAAAAACTTGGTCAAAAACTTAAGCATAGAAAAACTCCTTTGGATTCATTTATCCAAAGGAGTTTTATTACGTTTTAGACTAAAATAATCTGGCACCGGATCATCTCCAGTCTCTGATAGGGGGTGACATCTTAAGATACGGGCAATTCCCATAAGAACTCCCTTTAAGCCATGCTTTTCTATTGCTTGGATCATATAAACCGAACAAGTTGGACGAAAACGACAAGACGGTGGAAATAGGGGAGAAATCCATCTCTGATAAGCCCTGACCAAGGCAATCAGAAATCTTTTCATTATTTGACCTTATTGACAGCAGCGTTATGAAGCTGACTGATTTCTTTCTTATTTAGACGGCGTGATTCACCTGGACGAAGCCCTGTCAAATCAAGAGTCCCAAAACGTGTACGAGACAACTTATCAACGAGCAAGCCCACTGATTCAAACATTTTCTTAACCTGGTGGTTACGCCCTTCATGAATTGTCAATTCAACAACTGAACGATTCTTTTCATGGTCAACTTTGATAATATTGTAACGTGCTGGCTTGGTTTTCTTGCCATCAATGACCACTCCACGAGTCAAAGGACGAAGGTTCTCCTTGGTCGCAATACCTTTGACACGCGCCAAATAAACCTTGTCAATCTCATTACGTGGGTGAATCATTTTATCGGTAAAGTCACCATCATTAGTCAAAATAAGTAGGCCAGTCGTATCCCAGTCAAGACGACCAACAGGATAGATACGTTCCTTAACGTGGGGCATGAGGTCAATCACCGTCTTACGATTTTTCTCATCAGATACCGAAGAAATAACCCCTCGTGGCTTATTAAGAAGATAATAGACCTTCTCTTCATTATAAATTGGGCTACCATTTACCTCAACGACATCACCGTTTTTGACAATAGTTGCCAATTCCGTAACGGTCTTCCCATTTAGGGTCACACGACCTTCTTTAATCAGTTCCTCAGCCTTACGACGGCTGGCCACACCAGCGTGGGCAATATATTTATTAATTCGCATTTTTTTCTACAGCTTAAGCTGTATCCTTTCTACCTAGCATCTCTGCTATGTTTCTTTATTTTTAATGATTAGTTTCAACAAGGTTTACTCTTAATTGTCCAAGTCCTCAAGCTCCTCTGGAGCATCTTCCCTAAAGAGACTCGTTTCTTGCTCTTCAAGTTCTAGTTGATCAATAGCAACAAGTTCCTCTAAACTATTAATCCCCATAAAGTCTAGGAAATAATCAGTAGTCGCATATAGGTTAGGACGACCGACAGCATCTTTTTTACCAGCCTCTTGAATGAGATCAAAGGCCTGAAGTTTAGCAATAGCACCACTAGAATTAACACCTCTAATGTCATCGACTTCAGCACGTGTAATAGGCTGTTTATAAGCAACTATAGAGAGGACCTCGAGACTCGCTCGTGATAGACTCTGGTTGATTGGCGTTTTAGAATAGTTACGAAGGAGACTTGCAAAATCTGGCTTAGTCACCAGCTTATAGGTATTTGACGATTCCAATAAACAAAGAGCTGAATCCTCATCTGCCGCGTACTTGGCTTGCAATTTCTCCAAGGACTGAGTCAGACCCGTCACTGGCATTTCCAAAAGCTGCGCCATAGTACGTAGACTAAGACCATCTTCACCAGCCACAAAAAGTAAAGCTTCTAATCGTGCTAAGTGACTACTCATTCGTCCATTCCTTTCTTAGTGTGATTGTACCAAAAATTGTTTCCTGCTGTACTGATATGCGATGTACCTTAATCAATTCAAGAGTTGCCAAAAAGAGGGTGATTACTTGATTCATATCTTTGGCATCTGTGAAAAGTTCATCCAGATACAGCTCATTTTTTAAGCCGAATGCTTCCTCAATAATCAGCATCATGTCTTCAATTTTATAATCGTCACGCGCAATAGTCGTGTGATTTCGGCGAATTTCTTCCTGCTTTTCAGCCATGATTTTTGAAAAAGCCAAGAAAATGTCTTGAATGGTCTTATCCTGATTCAGCGTCACATCTTCATAAACCAATTCAACTTTTGGTTTTGAAAAATACTGAGCTCGTACCTCATGCTGCTTAGCCAACTCTTGACTAGCTGCTTTAAAGCGTGCATATTCTTCCAATTGACTCAAGAGCTCTAGTTCTGGATCATCTGCTTCAGGCTCAGCTTCCACCACTGTGGGCAGAAGCTTACGACTCTTAATCAGCATGAGCTGACTAGCCATAAGCATATATTCCCCAGCAACTTCAAGCTTCATGGCTTGCAAGGTTGCCAAATAAGCCAAGTATTGCTCGATAACCTCAACAATGGGAACATCGTAAATGTCTACCTCATACTTAGAAACCAGGTGGAGCAACAAATCCAGTGGCCCCTCAAAATCTTTTAACTTAATATCCATTAGGTTTTATAGTATTTCTCCAAGGTCACTGGACTTTTTAGTCCCAGTAAACGAGCAAGTTCAAAGGCGCCCGTTCCCTTTTCAATCTGTCTAAGAATAAATTGCTGACGCAAGACTTGAGCGGTTACATTCGATAAACCACAGTCACTAACATAAGTTTGGATTTGCTTATACAGCCATTGTCGAGTATAGAGCTTACCCAAAAGCAAGCCCTGGCTGTTGACATCTTTAATAGCCAACAAATACTGCTTCACATCTGCTTCAAGTCTGAGAACACGCTTAGTGCTTCCCTTGGCCACAGTTACAACACCAAAATCCAAGTCAATATCGGCCCAGTCCAACTCCAAAATCTCTGAAGGTAAGAGTCCCAACTCTAGAATCAGCAGACAAGCCAGCTTACCAACCCCTTCACGCCCCTCATAAAGCGATGAAAAATCCAGTATTCGCAACTTATCCTCCTGAGAAGGTATTGTAACCGTCTCTGATAGTTTGAAAAATTTCTCTAATTCACCCTTTTGATAGAGGTATAGCAAAAATTGATTGACCGCAGAGCGCTTACGCTTTTGTACGGATGGCTTCCATTCCTTCAGTTGGTTTTCATAGAGCTTGAGACTGGTTTGATCAATTTGTCCTGAAATCGACGTTGCAAACTGCTTAAGATCATAAGCATAAGCTTGCTTTGAACTCTCCGAAATGACCTTAGTAGCCAGAAAATCAGTGATCTGAGTTGTCAGTTGTTTTTGGAATGATGATATAGTCATGTGTAAAGTCATGTAAGAGGCTATTAACCGCCTTTAGAATCGATTTTCGTGTGATAATTCCTTTGAAAATACCTTGGCTGTCAACCACAGGAAGGAAAGGATTATTAACTAGCTTATGCATTACCTCATTTAGATTGGCATTATCTTCCACTGTTTCCACGACATCTGATGTCATCGGTCCGATATCACGGTTAACCATCTCCCACTCTTGCAAGTTATGTTCATCTTGATAACGCTTAATATCTGTCAAAGATATGGTCCCAAGATAGTGCTTATCCTTAGTCAAAACGGGAACGCGCGAATAACCATTGCTTGTCAAAAGCAAGACCACATGATCAGCGTTGTGACTATCAATAAAAATAGCAACCTGATCTGATGGAATTAAATAATTATCTAAATGAGCCAACAAAAAATCTTCAAATTCTTTAGCAATCATCGTTCAAATTCCTGTGTAAGTTCTGAATAAAGTTCATGGTCACGTGTGTAATATTCTACACGAATTTTTGAACTGTTTATAATCACCTTAGCATAAAGTTTCTCATGGATAGGTCCACGTGGCTGTGAAACAGATCCTGGGTTGATAAACACTGTCTTACCATTTCGCCAAGCTGCTGCCGCATGCAAGTGGCCATAGAGGCAAATATCTGCATCCTCTTGTTGCGCCCAAAGATCTAACTTGTCCCAGGTAAAATTAATGCCATAAAGATGACCATGTGTTTGTGCAATAATCACATCACCAAGTTTTACGACCAAACGTTCTGGATAACCTGAATCATAATCACAGTTGCCACGAACCACATGGATACCTTCCCAGACAGGATCACTTGATTCTAACTCAGAATCTCCGTTATGGAAAATAGCATCTACCTTCCCCTGATAACGATTTTTTATATCTACTACAATGTCACGTTCTCCATGGGAGTCGCTCATTACGATTATTGTTTGTTCTGCCATGCTGGGAAGACCTCCATAAGTTTCTTAACAGCTTGTCCACGGTGAGATTGTTCATTTTTCTCTTCTGCAGAAAGCTCTGCTGCCGTTTTACCCGTATTACCAACTAAAAAGAGTGGATCATAACCAAAACCATTGTCACCTTTCGGTTCTCGGCCAATATAACCCTTCCAGTCGGCATCAACAACCAAACTATCACGTCCAGGGGCTGCAACAACTAGGGTTGTATGGAAGTTCGCAGTACGTTTGCTATCATCAAGCACCATAGCCAGCTCGTGTAATAATTTAGCATTATTTTCATCATCCGTAGCATCAGGACCAGCAAAGCGAGCAGACCAAACTCCTGGTAAACCTCCAAGAACATCTACCTGCAAACCAGAGTCATCTGAAAGGACCATTTTACCAGTTAATTCAGAAATGGTTTCCGCCTTCAAGCGTGCATTTTCTTCAAAGGTCATACCCGTTTCAGCAACTTCAGGAAGGTCTGGATAATCATTAAGATTCTCTACCTTAATACCTAGTTTTCCAAATAGTTTACGAAATTCCTTGGTTTTTCCTTCATTGCGTGTCGCAATCAATAGGACATCACCAAAGTCTGATTTGTTATCAGAACCAAAGAAATCGCTCAAGGCGACACCTTCTCTAGGCACATGTACATAGACAAGCTTATCTCCTTCACTAACTACCAAAGCCCCTTGATGTTGCGTAACAGCTAGGTCACGACCAGTTTCCTCTTTCAAGCAATCCAAAATAAAGGATACCAAGCGAAGGTCTGAAGAATGTTTCGCAATATGTAACTGAAAGCCACTAACAGCCAAAACGTTAGTCAAAGCTTGGAAAAAGTCAACAAATTGCTCATAGGCCTCATCACCACCAAAACAAGTCAAGTGATTGTAGTTTCCAAAACTAGCCAAATACCAGTCTTGTTCGTCTTTATATTCAAAAATTGATTTAGTCATTTTCTAACTCCTTGTCCAAATCGACATGTTGGACAGCAACTTCTTCACCTAGCCATTGTTCTGCGATTTCTTTAAAACCAAGCACACTAGCCGTGGTGTAATATTCTTCCGTCTTGTCTTCGACTTCACGGCTACGATTAATCTCAAAATAATTGAGCAAAACAGAAACATCACGAACTGTTTCCGCTCCGCTATCAATTAGCTTGACACTTGGCCCCATAACATTTTGGATGATGGGACGTAAAAGTGGGTAATGGGTGCAACCCAAAACCAAGGTATCTACCTTACCGACTAAAGGTGCCATGCTTTCATAAACAATTTTTTTAGCCACACTTGAGTTAATTTCATTGGATTCAACAATAGGGGCAAAGCGAGGACAAGATAAACTCAAGACATTCATTTGTGGTGCCAAATGCTTAATTTTTTGTTCATAGATGTTAGAGGCAATCGTCATTGGAGTCCCAATGACACCAATATGACCCGATTGGCTAGACTTAATAGCCGCACTAGAACCAGGCAAAACCACACCTAGCACTGGGATATCCAAGGCTCCTTTGATTTCCTCCCAAACTACTGCTGTTGCCGTATTACAGGCAATAACAATCATCTTTACATCTTTGGTCAGAAGGAATTTAACCAACTGCCAGGTATACTGTCTGATTTGTTCTGCCGGTCTAGGACCATACGGTGCCCTAGCAGAGTCACCAATATAAACAATAGACTCGTGAGGCAACTGACGTTTAAGTTCACGTACTACCGTCAGTCCTCCGACACCAGAATCTAAAAATCCTATAGGTCGATTATCCATCTTGCCTCCTTATCCCCTAGGTTACATGTAAAAAGCTGAGATTCACGTCCCAGCTCCCCACCATTATTTTTTCTTTTTCTTGCTATCTGCAAGTGCTTGTTTTTGTTGTTTGATAATTTGGTTATATGTTTGACGCACTTTTGCTTCATTTGGTTTTTGACCCGCAGCTGACATCATGGTACGAACAGCGTCCACATTCAAACGAGGATTTTCAGCCAATTCTTTCTCCATTTGTTTGCGGGCAAAGTATGCGCCTCCATAAAAACCACCCAAAAGGGCTACAAAAACAAGAATAATCCAAAGGACGGTGTTCATAAATTCATTTCTCCTATAATGTTGATTTACCTTATATTATAGCAAAAATGGCCCCTACTGACAAATAAGACGTTGATTCTTAAAAACGTCTAGAAAAATAGTTTTTTCGTTTAAAATACTGATAAAATGAGAGTTTCAGTATTTTTCACTTACAACTGTAAAGGACTTGTAAGATTTCTAGAAAAAAAATAGGTTATTATATAAGTTGTGGAATTATTATTATGTTTATATAAAGGGGTTTATTTATGCTCAAGGAAGCAACTATTTCCGAACGAAAAATTGTCAACGCATTTATTGAACTCTTAGAGGAGAGTTCACTCGAACAAATCAGCATCACAGATATCATCAAGAAGGCAAATCTCAGCAGACCGACCTTCTACTACTACTATTCAAATAAGGAAGATTTGGTTGAAACAACCTTCTCAAAGATTTTAGATAAAATCTCAAGTATTCTTCAGGAAGACATGACCTACCAAGAAGGTGTTGTCACTGAAATGCTACGATATCTTAAGGAAAATCAAAAACTCTGTCTCACCTTGATGACACACATTCCAAACATCAATGAGATGATTCGTGAATTCATTATCGAGACTATCCTTAACTCTGATATTGAAAATGTTACAGAGCTCATGGAACAAAGCTATCATATCCCTGCCAAATATTCATTGGAAGTTTATGTTAGCACTATTGTTACCATTTTGACAATCTGGCTCAAAGAAGGCTGTATCGAATCCCCTGAGGAATTAGCCGATATCATTCTTGAAGCTGTCATCATTAAAGTAAAATAAGCTAGAGCCTTTAAGGCCTAGCTTATTTTTTGTTAAATGTCAAAATCAAAACCATCAAGAGTGGCAAAGTAATCATTCATCGTCTCTGCACGGCGAATCATACGAGCTGTGCCATCTTCTTGGTAGAGAATTTCTGCAGAACGAAGGCGTCCATTATAGTTGTAACCCATTGAGAAACCATGAGCACCTGTGTCGTGGATAACCAATGTATCTCCAATACGAGCTTCTGGCAATTCACGGTTCTTAGCAAACTTATCATTATTTTCACAAAGCGAACCTGTCACATCAACTACTTGAATGTCACCATCTGGATTAGTCATATTCGTGATGTGGTGGTAGGCATCGTACATAGCTGGACGGAGCAAGTTAACCGCAGAAGCATCTACACCAACATAGCGACGATAAGTGTCCTTAATATGAAGAACCTTAGTAACGACAAGGCCATGAGGTGCTGTCATGAAACGCCCAAGCTCAGTGTAAATACTGATGTGTCCAAGACCATTCGGAACAAGGATTTCATCAAATTTAGCATGAACGCCTTCACCGATAACGGCAATATCATTTTGTTTATTGGCTGGTGTGTAGTCCACTCCAACACCACCTGATAAGTTGATAAAGTCAAGACTAACACCAAGTTCATTCTTGATTTCTACCGCCAATTCAAACAGTTGAGCAGCCAAGGTTGGGTAATACTCATTCGTTACTGTATTTGACGCTAAGAAAGCATGCAAACCGAATGATTTCACTCCTTTTTCTTTAAGGTAGGCATAACCTTTGAAGAGCTGTTCCTTAGTCATCCCAAATTTTGATTCTTCAGGATGATCCATGATATCAGTACCAAGAGAGAAGACGCCCCCTGGGTTAAAGCGCAAAGAAAGGGTTTCAGGAAGCCCTGCAGCCTCTTCCAAGAAAAAGATATCTTCGTAAGCATCAAGGTTAATTGTCGCATTAATATCACGCGCGTAAACAAACTCTTCTGCACGTGTATCATTAGATGTAAAGCTAATGGCGCTACTATCAAAACCAATTTTCTTACTCATGACAAGCTCTGTATCGGTCGCACAATCGACACCACACCCTTCTTCCTTCAAGATTTTGAGGATTGCTGGATTAGGTGTAGCTTTTACAGCAAAGAATTCTTTAAAACCTGGATTCCACGAAAAGGCTGCATTAACTGCACGCGCTGTTTCACGAATACCTTTTTCATCGTAAAGATGGAAAGGTGTTGGAAATTCTGCAGTGATTTGTTCAAGTTTATCAGCCGTAATAAAAGGTGTTTTTGTCATTTGATTCTCCATTTTTTTACAATAGTAATCCTATTATAGCATAAGAAAAGGCTTGAAACCCAATTTTCTAATAATCTCAAGGCATATTTCATGATACAATAGACCTACAACCTAATAAAATAATGGGGGATTATTTATGAAAAAATATCTTTACTCTGGGGCTCTTGCTCTAGCAGCCATCTTAACGCTCTCAGCATGTGCCAAGCCAAAACTTGATGCCAAGCTTTCTGTTAACGATATTGTCTATATGTCAGGAAGCGACCTCAAGCTCAAGGATGACCAAACCCTAGTCGAAGTTTCATTCAAACTCGAGAATACTTCGGAAGATATGGAAAATGAGCTTAAAACATCTGCTAAACAATTCTACCTCAAAGATAAAGATGGTAAAAAAGTCACAGCAAGCAAGCTCGACAAGGGCGACCTACCTACTCTCTTCAATAAAAATAAGAACGTAGAGGACGCTACAGATGACTTTGGAAAGCTTGAAGCTGACGACTACAAGACTGTCTCACTCTTTTTCGAAGTTAACAACGACGAAAGCTATAAACTCTATTTTGAATCAAAAGATGAGAAAACAGAGGGACAAACAGTTTCTACTAGCCTAAAAGATTTCGATGGTAAAACAACTACCAATGTTAAAAAGGCTGTTGATGCTTATTTCAATGCAGTTCTTCTAGGTGGTGAAAGCAAAGACTACAGTAAATTTGTTTCTAACGACTTGGACAAAGCCAAGGGCGAACTTAACCAATATTTCTCAGATAGCCTTCAATACAGCTATGATGATACTGATCATATCAAACCAACCGGTGATGAAATTCCAAAAGTTTTTGGTTGGGTCCAAACTGCTAACCGTGAACGCGGTAGCTATACTGTTGATAACATTATTGTCGCTAAAGATAAGGCAGAATTCAATGTCAGCATGTCAACTATCAGTATGAAAGCTGCAGACGATGCCTATGGTGCTAATCACCCAAATCTCACAGATGACCTTAAAAACTACCTACAAAGCAATGGTGCCAACGCTGGAAATGTCGATCAACTAACAAGACAATACTACATGGAAACTTACCTACCGAATTCAATCAAAGAAGTAAGCCCATCAGCACCAAAGACAGAAGGAACAAATATCTTTGATAATTACTCAGTCGAACTTACTAAAAAAGACGACAAGTGGGCCTTCCCAGATAAAGATAGCTATGTCGGAAAATGGGAATACTACCCACTCTTCTACGCTTACACAGGCCAGCAAGGGACACTTACAAAAAACTATTAGACATTAAAAAATCAGCCAGGTGGCTGATTCTTTTTACTAATTACGTCTAGCAAAGAGTCGCAAGATATTCAAGAATAAGTTAATGAAATCCAAGTAAAGACTAAGTGCCATAGAAACTGCCCATCCATCTGTGACCTGACCATTGGTACCGTAGTAAACCTTTTTAATCATCTGGTTATCATAGGCAATTAAACCAGAGAAAATAAGAATTGATACAATACTAATCACAAAACTCATCATGCTACTTGCAAAGAAAATATTAATCAAGCTAGCCACAATAATCCCAATCAAGGCTGCCATAAGGAACTTAGCCATGCCTGATAGATCTCGCTTAATACTAACTCCGATAAGGGCCATGATAAAGAAAACAATGGCAGTGCTAAGGAAAGCTTGAAAAACTATAGCTTGCGTGTATTGAACGATGATAAAACTAAGTGTAAATCCATTCAAAGCGGAATAAACCAAAAATAAAGGTAGGGCTGCAGGTGTATTTCTTCGTGCAGCACCGCTAGCCAAAAAGACCAAACCAAACTCTAAAAAGAGGGCTGCCATGTAAACCCAAGAATAATTCATGAGAATATTGACAAAAACATGCGAGAGAGGGAAGAGCATCAGATAAGAAATGACTGCTGAAAGTCCCACTCCCATACCAACAAGGCCATAAATCTTTCCGAAAAAGCGGCTTAAGCCCGCATCACTAGTCGTATAAATTGCATTTGATTCCATAGTTATCTCCTAAAAATAATGAATTATTGGTGGTGGCTTTGTAGGGTCTTACGACGGAAAAACTTACGATTTTTAATTCGGTTTCGTAAGGGTGTCGCCGCTTCTTTAACCGCCCAATACTTATCCACCATAGTAACAATATAAGATTCCTTATACTTCGGCGGTGCAATCGTTGCTCCCCACATATGCTTGAGGATAATATCCTCTTCTTTTTTATTTAGATTAACAAGCTTTCTAGCATTACGAACAGCAATACGTGGGTGTACCCAAGCATGACTCTTATTAAATTTAGTCACTCGCCAATCATAATAGAAAAAGTCATGTAAGAGACCGCCTCGAGCAGTACTCTTGGCATCCCAGCCAAATTTTTTAGCAATCTTATAGCTGGTGTAACTAACATTAACCGAGTGTTCTAAACGTGTCGAATGATGGTGTTGTACAATCCCATCCAATTTTTGAAAACGTGGGTGTGAAATCAAATGTCCCACAACTTCCATGAATTCTTTATCATCTTCTGGTCGTTTCATAATAATACCTCATTAATGTTTCTAATGCTTCTTCATTATACCACTAGTGCTTAAAATTACTTTAAAAGTCAGTTGTTTTCTCCTAAAATCATCCTTGAGACCTAGAGACTAAACATGAGAATTCCTGCTGCCACAGCAACATTCAGACTCTCCGCCTGACCTGGCATGCTAATATGTACAAGTTGATCAGCAGACTCAGCCATTTCCTGACTAATTCCTTGACCTTCATTTCCCATCACTAAGGCAAAATTACCATCTGTCTTAACTGCTTTATAGTCAACCGAGACATCTGAGAGAGTCGTTGCCAAGACGGGTACCCCTTGCTTTCTGCAAGCCTCAACCATGTCAAGAATAGGTCCACGATAGATTGGAAGATGGAAATGACTTCCCTGCATAGAACGCAAGGTCTTCTGATTATAAATATCAGCTGATCTGTCTGACAAAAAAACTCCATCGTAACCTGCGGCATCCGCTGTGCGAATCATTGTTCCTACATTGCCAGGATCCTGAACATCCTCCAAGAGAAGGTACTTACCTGAGAGAGACTCTGGCAAGGCTTGAGATTGTTTAGCAACTTCTGCCACAATCCCTTGGGGGGTCTGAGTTTCACAGAGCTCCTTGAGCACCTCTGGACTAACCAACTTCACCTTAGCCATATTAGCCACACAATCAGCCATTTCCTCAAGCACGAAAACTTGAAGAATCTCAGCACCACTTGCCTTTGCTTCCTCAAAAAGATGCCATCCTTCTAAAAGATAACTAGTTTTACGGTGCTTGCGCTGCAATAATTTTCTAGCAGACTTAATGCTAGCATTTTGCTTTGATTGAATGATTTCCATACACTCATTATAGCAGAAATTCCTTGATAAATCTTGGACTTGACCGACTTTATAGCAAGGATTATACTAAAAGAAAGAGCTTTCAAAAGGAGGTCGTGGATCATGCAAAAAGTACGATTATTAGTCTCAGGAAGAGTCCAAGGTGTTGGTTTTCGTTATTCAACCTATGCTCTAGCACTAGATATTGGAGATATATACGGTCGGGTTTGGAATAATGACGACGGAACTGTTGAAATCCTAGCTCAGTCAGACAATCCTGCTAAGTTAGCTAAATTTATTCAAGAAGTTCGAAAAGGACCTTCAAAATGGTCTAAAGTAACCTATGTCGATGTGACCATGGCAAACTTCTCAAATTACAGCGATTTTCGGATGGCTAATTAAGAGGAAGCCACCGTTTTTAGCTTGTTCTCTTTCTTAAAAAAAGGTAAAATAGACAAGTATAACTAAAAAACAAAAGGAATGATATTGTGAATAAAAATCAAAAACGTCTAGCCCTGATGGGGCTTGCTGCCAGCATGCTTTTCTTCCTATCAGGATGTGTGAGCCTTGATAAGTCTGGTAATCCTACTGGTTGGGTCTGGAACCTCCTTGGTCGCCCTATGAGCCACGTCATCACCTACTTCGCTGATAATCTTGGTCTCGGCTTTGGTCTTGGTATTATCTTTGTTACCATCATTGTTCGTTTGATTATCTTGCCACTTGGTCTTCACCAATCTCGTAGCGCAGCCTACCAATCAGCAAAACGTGAGTACCTTGCGCCTATCTTGGAACCAATCAACGAACGTTTGCGTAACGCCGAAACTCAAGAGGAAAAAATGGCTGCCCAGTCTGAACTCATGCAAGCTCAGCGTGAAAACGGTCTAAGCTTGATGGGTGGTGTCGGCTGTCTTCCTCTATTGATTCAGTTCCCATTCTTCTCAGCACTCTACTACGCAGCACGTTACACTCCTGGTGTACTCCAAGATAACTTCCTCTGGTTTAACCTTGGTCACCGTGACTTCCCATTGATTATCATCATCGCAGCTCTTTACTACTTCCAATCTTGGTTGTCTATTCAACAAGTTCCTGAAGAGCAACGTAAACAAATGGCAGCGACGATGTACAGTATGCCAATCATGATGATTTTCTTTGGTATTAGCTCACCTGCAGCCGTAATCCTCTACTGGTTCGTTGGTGGTATCTTCTCTATTATCCAACAGTTGATTACCAACTACATCATCAAACCTCGCTTGAAAGAAAAAGTTGCTGAAGAGTTCAAAAAGAACCCTCCAAAAGCACCTCGTACTACACCAATCAAGCGTAAAGATGTAACACCAAAAAATACTCAAGCAATTGCAAGTAAACCAAAGAAAAACCGTAATGCCGGTAAGCAAAATCGTAAATAAGCTACAAAGCACTCTTGGCAAATGCCAAGAGTGCTTTTCTTATAGATTAATTCAGACCAGCCTAACTCCTAATAGCGCCGGTAAGCAAAAAGGGAGTGAGACAGAACAACTGTTTTGTCTCACTCCCACTAGTTTCAAATATTGGACACCTTAATGCCAACAGTCACTTAGGCTGTTTTTTCTACACTAAGGATTTCTACAGAGTAGCTACCTGCTGGTGATTCGATAGCGACTTTGTCGCCAACTTTCTTACCAATCAAGGCTTGAGCAATTGGGCTTTCATTTGAAATTTTACCTGAGAAGATATCAGCACCGGCTGCACCAACGATATGATAAGTATCTTTGTCGTTTGTACCAACTTCTTGAACAACAACTGTTTTACCAATTGCAACCTCGTCATTAGCAACAGCATCACTATCAACGATTTCTGCATAACGAATTTTTGTTTCAAGAATCTGAATTTGTCCTTCAACAAAGGCTTGCTCGTCTTTGGCTGCTTCATACTCAGAGTTTTCTGAAAGGTCACCATAAGAACGTGCAATCTTAATACGTTCTACAACTTCTGGACGACGGACGAGTTTGTACTCCTCCAATTCCGCTTCAAGTTGTTCTTTCTCTGCTTGTGTCATTACATATGTTTTTTCTGCCATTTTTTTCTCTTTTCTATTTTTTGAGCCGTTGGCTGTATCATCAAAACCACTATTCGTTTGCTTGATTTTAATGAACCAATCAGACTATTTATCTTTTAGTTTACTGTTAATGTAAGTTTCAACGTTATGCTGATGCTCTTCATAGCTTTCAGCAAAATAGACATTACCAGTGGTTACATCTGCCACAAAGTACATGTACTTGGTAGATGATGGATTGATAACCGCTTCAATCGCAGACAGACTAGGACTATCCACAGGACCTGGTATCAACCCCTTATGAACATAATCATTATAAGGGGAGTCAATGTTTGTGTCAATAGTTGCATCTTCTTTCAAGGTCGTTTCCTGACCTAGTTTTCCAAGAGCATAAAGAACTGCGATATTACTTTGTAGAGCCATGTCTGAGTTTAGACGATTATAGAAGACGCTAGCAATATTTTTACGGTCGTCATCTGTAGCTCCTTCTTTTTCAACAAGAGAAGCTAGGGTCAAAATCTCATTAACATTGTGTCCACTAGATGAAATCGTCGCATAGTAAGGTGATAGGTAGGTATCCATCGTTGACAACATTTCCTCTGCCAAAGACTCCACCGTCGTATCATCATGAATGTTATAAGTCGCTGGGAACAGATAACCCTCTAGGACATACTTAGCATCCGTAGAATTTGGAAGGTTTGCCAACAAGGTTGGGTACTTCGCTTTCATCTTTGTAATGAAAGCATCATCCTTCATCAATTTCAAGAAATCTTTCGCCTTAAGTCCAGTTGATGATTTTTTGCCTTTTTTAGCTGAAGAATTAACTTCAACTGCCTTGGCAATTTGATCAATGGTATATCCTTCTTTGACTAAGACCGTACCAAGAGATGGCTCCTGAGGTTTATCACTTCCTTTTTTCTGAAGTGCCTCAATAATTTCATCCATGGTCATGCTAGCCTGAAGGTTGTAGTAACCACTTTTCAGATTTGAGATGTTTTTAAACTTGGTATAGTAATTAAAGACCTTACCAGACTTAATAACACCAGCTGATTCCAAGAGTTGGCCGATATAACTGCTACCTGAATTTTCAGGAATTTCAACACTAACAAACTTAGTTGAATTAACATCTTTTGCGCCAACAGCATCACTAACATAGCGATAACCAAAGAATGTAGCTACTGACAAGATAAGTAGCAAGAAGATGATAATGTTTCTTGCAATTTTACCAGCACGACGGTTATTTTTATTGCGTTTGTGATTTCGGTTAGAACGTAAAATCGGCTCTTCGTCGACAATGTCAGCCTGTTTACCATCTTTTGGCGAAGACTTTTTCTTCTTCACTTTCTTGCCTTTCTTTTTCTTAGGTTTTCCAGAGGGTTCTAGAGAAATACTCTCATCATCCTCATTACCATCAGCTACTAGCTCTGATTGAACCTTTTCTTGCGACGCTTGGTCACTTGTTGCATGATGTTCCTGCAAGAATGCTTCTTTTTGACGTTCTGAGGTCAATTTGGCCTCCAATTCTTTAGGATCTGTATAAATAGCTTCGTTAGACTTAGCTTCAATGAGCTCCTTGGCAACATCTGCAGGAATATACTCCTCTTCAGATGCTTCGTTAAGGCTAGTTTCCCAAACTGGACGTTTAAAACGACGTTTCGACGTTTCAGTCTCCTGAGGAATATTTACCTTTGTCTCCTCCTCAATTGGCTCTTTAGGAATAGACGCTAGGTTTGAATGAGCATCAGATACTAAAGACTCCTCTTGAGAATCTGAAAACAAGCCAAGACTATCTTGTTGAGAATCTTGGGCTGTCTCAGAAGTCATAGATTTAGCAAAGGCACTGTGTGAAACAGAATGTGAACTAAAATCTTGGTTACTTACTTTATTAGACGCTGAATCACTACGAGTTGTAGCGCTCTCAGCTGACGTTGAAAGTGGTGTCTCGGGCATAGTTGCACTTTTATTATGCTCCTCCTCACGAAGAGAACGGAGCCGTGTCGCTTCTTGTAAGTCTCGGAGAATCTGATCTTTGAAGCTTAGGCTATCTTCAGAAGCTTCCGAGTGTTCATTAAACTTGTCCGTCAAGGCATACCTCCTCTATAGTAACAAACGCCATTATATCTTAAAAAGTCAGTTAATGCAAATCAATTGGTCCTTTGTCACAGTAACGTAACACTGAAATCAATGGGTTTCTGGGTTCTCCCAGACCATATTATACCAAGAGCTTCCACCATGCTTTGATTCTGATTCTCCCTCATCAGTAAAACCATTCATCTCATAGTAGGCAATCAAGTAATCATGACAAGTCAAGCTAATACCTTGGCGTTTTTGAGCAATAGCCAGATCTTTAAGCGCTGCAATCAAGGCTGTTCCAATACCTTGCCCTTTAAAATCTTTGGAGATAGACAAACTAGTAACTGCAATAAAACCTCCTTGACTAGCATTAGGAGCCACCTTATGGAACAGGTCATCTGTGAGATAACGTTCCGCAATCACAGGTCCTTCGATGTAACCAACTACAACGCCATCAATTTCAGCAATTAGAAAGGTATCACAAATCGTCTCTAAACGCTCTGCAATAGCCTCTGGAGTTGCAGCCTCTTCAGGCGAAAAATTTTCTTGTTCGATACGAACAACATCAGCCCAATCATCCTTTCGGGCATGTCGAATAAGCATATCAAATTCCTTTCTATTAAGAGAAAGAGCTGAGCGAAATCGCTACAGCCCTTAATATATTACATGTGTGTTTGCAAGCTTGCTAGGAGCTCTTCAAACGAGCGTTCGTAAAGTTGGATATCTCCAGCTCCCATAAAGACATAGACAGCATTGTCATGGTCAAGGAGAGGTGAGACATTTTCAACTGTAACCACTTTGGCAGGTTTATTGATCTTAGCAGCAAGATCTTCAACCTTAACATCACCATGGTCAACCTCACGCGCTGAACCGTAAATTTGTGCCAAATAAACAGCATCTGCTTCGTTCAAAGCTTCAGCAAATTCATCAAGAAGGGCGATGGTACGTGTGAAGGTATGTGGTTGGAAAATAGCAACAATCTCTTTAGATGGGTACTTTTGACGTGCTGCATCAAGCGTTGCAATAATTTCAGTTGGATGGTGGGCAAAGTCATCGATGACAACAGTACCACTGATAATTTTCTCTGTGAAACGGCGTTTAACACCTGAGAAGGTTTTAAGGTGTTCCGCAACCAAGCCCATGTCAAAACCGGCTACATAGAGGTTCCCAATAACCGCAGTTGCATTCAAGATATTGTGACGACCATAGGCTGGCACATGGAATTCTCCAAGGATTTGTCCATCATGTTTCACCTTAAAATTAGACCCTGTCGTTGTACGCACAATGTCTGTTGCTATAAAGTCATCATTTTCTTCGAAACCATAGTAATAGATTGGCGCATTGGCTGTAATCTTACGAAGGTGTGGATCCTCACCGTAAACAAAGAGTCCTTTTTGCACTTGCTTAGCATAGTCATCAAAGGCAGAGAACACATCATCGATACTTGTAAAGTAATCAGGATGGTCAAAGTCAATGTTAGTGATGATTGAGTATGCTGGGTGGTATGGCATGAAATGACGTTCATATTCATCAGACTCAAAGACAAAGTATTGCGCATTAGCAGAACCTCGCCCAGTTCCGTCACCAATAAGATATGACGTGTCTGTGATATTTTTCATAACATGTGACAAGAGACCTGTTGTAGAAGTCTTACCATGTGCACCTGCCACACCAAAGCTAGTGAATTGATCCATGAAGTGACCCAAGAACTCGTGGTAACGCTTAAAGCTGTAGCCATTTTTAATCGCATAAGCAACTTCAACGTTGTTATCTTCACGAAAGGCATTTCCAGCAATCAATTCAACATCTTCTGTGATGTTTTTTTCATCGAAAGGAAGAATAGGGATACCTGCTTGCTCAAGACCACGTTGAGTGAAGTAATATTTTTCCACATCTGAACCTTGAACCTTGTGTCCCATTTGGTGGAGCATCAAAGCCAAAGCTGACATACCAGATCCTTTAATTCCAATAAAATGATAAGTTTTTGACATAGTTTCTCCTTACAATCGCACTGCGATTAGTTTGCGTCTTCTAAATGCGTCAAATTTAATTCTTGAGCAACTCGGTGTTCACGGTAAGTTTGACGTTCTGGGTAATTATAAACCTGGCTACGTTTCAAGAAGTCATAGCTATTTTTCTTGACGTTCTTACGAGATGGGTTACTAGGCTGTTGATAGGTTGGGGCCACTTCTGCCAAGATGTAAGAATCTTGTTGCAGACGATTTGCCAAGTGATGGATCTTTGAGTGCTTCCCATTAGGTGCTAAAGTTCGCTTGATAGCACTTACAGGAGCTCCCAAGATAGAAGCTGTCACTGGTCCTTTATCCGTTGTTACAGCAGCTGGTTCAACAGTAGCCTCAAAGCTTGGTTTAGCTTCTACCTTAGGCTTAGTAGTCAGTTGACGGCTATTAGTATGCTTGGTTTGTTGAACTTCTTGGCGGAGGAATTTTTGGCGTTTCTCACGTACATCACGCTTAGCCTTTTCACGGGCTTCCTCAGCATAAGTCATGCCAGCTTCTTGTGTCTCCACTCGTTTTGGAGCCTGCTTACGATTGCTAGGCTTAGCTGACAAGAAATCATAGTTCGGCAACAAATCATTGTAGTCCTTATCTTGGTAAGGGCCACGGATATTTGTGATTAAATCTTCATTTTCGTATAGGCGCATAGAGACCGGTTCTTGCAAGCAAGGTTCCCCGTCTGGAATCAGCGGAAATTGTCGTCTTTGGCGATGCATAAAAGACTTCCTTTCATTTTCGAGATGATGCGTATCTTAATATAAATAATCGGGAATGGGAAGATACGTCTTGCAATATTCTATTATAACCTAATTCAAAAGATTTGCCTAGTAGCATTTTCACCTCTTAGTATTCCAATATCAAATATAACAAATTAAGATATTGCAATACCAAGAATTTCTTTAATATCCTCAACGGTCATGCTGGCACGGCTTTCATTGCCATCCAAGACGGTTGTTACCAGGTTTTTCTTGCCTTCTTGAAGCTCAAGAATTTTCTCTTCAATAGTCCCTCTTGTAATCAAACGGTAAACTTCGACATTTTGTTCCTGACCTATACGATGCGCACGACTAATAGCCTGCATTTCTACCGCTGGATTCCACCAAAGGTCAATCAGAATAACCGTATCAGCACCAGTTAGATTCAGTCCCACTCCTCCTGCTTTCAGAGAAATCAAAAAGGCATCTCGACTTCCTTGATTGAAGGCTCTGGTCATCTCCTGACGACTATCAGATGGTGTTGACCCTGTTAGCTTATATGAGGAAATTCCTAATTCTTGTAAGAGCCCCTCTGTAATATCTAACATCCCACGAAATTGTGAAAAGATAAGGACACGATGGTCTGACTCCTTAATTTGGCTAAGCAACTCTCTAAGGCTATCTAATTTTCCGCTATCTCCCGCATAGTCCATAAAGAGAGCTGGGGTATCACAGATTTGTCGTAAGCGGGTAATTCCTGACAAGATTTCCACCTTACGACGGTTGATTTCCTGATCACTTGCCGAAATTAATCCTTGTTGCATCTGTTGCAATTGTGCTAAATAGATAGCCTTTTGAGCATCTGACAATTCACTTTGGTGAGTGATTTCAATCAAATCTGGGAGATCAGGAAGGACCTCCTCTTTTTTACGTCTTAGAATAAAGGGAGAAATATACCTAGCCACTTCCTTAGGTGTTAACTTAAGAAACGTTTTCTTAGCTGGTAAAAGTCCTGGTAGAATAATCTGGAAAATAGACCAAATCTCCAACAAATGATTTTCAATAGGCGTTCCAGATAGTGCTAAGCAATGTGGAACAGAAAAATCACGTAGATATTGGGCAATCTTTGTCTGTGTATTCTTCATGACCTGAGCCTCATCGAGAATGAGATAGTCATATTTGCCAGCCTTGTAAGCATCAAAATCCTGACGGAAGGAAGCGTAGCTTGTAATAATAATCTGGTGGTCTTCAGCAATGATGTCATCACGTTTTGGCTTGAGTCCATAAGAAACCGCTACATCTAACTGAGGGGCAAACTTTTTAAACTCATCCTGCCAATTGTAAATCAGGCTTGATGGTGACAAAACCAAAACTCGTTGTCCTTCTTCTAAATGTGCAGAGAGATAGGCAATAGTTTGCAAAGTTTTCCCCAACCCCATATCATCGGCCAAGATACCGCCAAAACCATAGTGATGCAACATCGATAGCCACTGAACACCTCTTTCCTGGTAGGGACGAAGGCCAGCTTCTACCTTATAGGTTGGCAAATCAAAGGTCTCTGGCTTACTCAAATGTTGCGTTAAGAGTTGGAAATCTTTTGAAAAACGAACAGAATCACTTTCTGAAAGAGCAGCCATCAATTGATAGGCAGTTAATTGATTGAGTTCTAGGTGACCTTTTCCTGAGTAACGAGCTCTCAGAGTTTTGAGACTCTCACTAATACGATGCGTCGCTTCGTCAAAAACAATCAACTGACCACTACGATTGATAAAATAGGGCGAGCTTTCCATCAAGGCTGCTAAAGCATGATCCACATCTTCGTCGTCAAGACTTGAAAAATCAAAGGAAATATCTAATAAATTTCCCTGACGCTCTACCTGAACCTGTGGACTCTGCTCAACCCGTAAGTCACGTAACTCCTGTCCAATCAGAACCGTTCCTGCATTTTCAAAATCTGATAGAGTATTTGTAAAGAAATCATAGAGCTCTTGACTGCTACTTAATCGTTTAGATGACTGAAAATCAGGGATGAATCCATGCTTAGACATCAAACGAAAAACTGCCTGCTCATGACGATAGTTACTGGTAAATCCTAAATGACTCAACTCTTGGCGATCATGTACCAAGAAACCATCAAAATCAAAGGCTAATGTAAGAATAATCTCACTGTCACCTTTCAGATCAAAGCGAAATCTCGGTGTGAAATCCTTGATATTAAAAGCTTTTGGTGCCTTAACTGGCCCCATAGTCCTAAAATCAAAAAGACTAGCAGCCAAGATGGCTTGTTCATCGAGATTAAAGCTGACGTGCTTATTCAAATCGCTTCCGATTGGAAGAGAGCGTAAGCCAACCAAAAGTTTTTGTTGTTTTCGATTCAGACGATAAAAAACACCTTGATAAAAGAGAATACGATTATTAAAAAAGGCCTGACTATTCTTCTCAGCGACAGTCAATTCAATCATCTTAGGCTCGACACAAATATCAAACGAGAAGAGCTGAGCATCAGCAGTCAAATCCTCGACCAAAAGTTGGCGATATTCGGTTCCTTCCCATTCAAACCTAAAGCCATCCAAATCTTGCATCCGTCTCAAACCTTCCTCAAAAAAACCGTAAGGGAGACAAAGGTGACGTGCATTATTCGGTAAAATAAAGTCTAAATTAGTCTTGGCTTCATCTGGAATCATCCGTCCTAGGAAGTCTAAAAATGCCTGTGAAGCCTGGTCAAATTGAATAAGTGATAGGGGTTCATAGTAGTTCTTACCTATCTGATAATAACCTTCAGCCTCTACAAGTTTGAGGAAGGCAGGAATATCTCGAATAACATAAGAACGTTCATCTGGTAAGCGACGTAAACGTATACTCCACCAAATCTCTGAACCAAAGGTAGATTCCTCTCCCTCTACCATCAAGCTATATCTAACGGTATCATCTTCATTCAGGGAAAGGCCTTCTAAAAATAAACCACCAAAAGAGTGTCCTCGGTCTTGACCTTGAGAGGATTCTTGTTCCTCTTCCAGTTCTGCCAAGAGGCGCTGGCCTTCTTTATCATTTTTTAGATAATACTCAACCGCTGCCAAATGGGGACAATAGCCTTTTTGAACGAAATAATCACAGTCACACGTGATTTCAGAATCATTGAGTGCATAAATTAAATGATGTTGGTCAACTGTTGTATCCAACTGAGTTTCTGAGACCTGATGAATGGTAATGAGATCCTTTTCAAAAAGTTCAATACCCTCATTACGGACTCTACCCGGCATCAATTTTGCCATAGTATTCACCCCTATCTTATCCCTCTATTATAGCACAAAATCCTTATAAACTAGGCCTTCACCAAGATAAAACAAAAAACACTCCCTAGGGAGTGTCGCAGATTATTATTAATAATCAAGTTTATCTGAGTGACCTGAACCATTACCAACATAGTAACCTGTCTTACAGTTGATACTGAAGAGGTAAGTTCCATCTGGAAGGTACAAGTTGTAGTAGCCATTACCATTGATGATGTTAACTGGCTCAAGGATGAAGTTATCTCCTGAGAAGTAACCACGTGAGTGTGATGTTTCGATAATCTTATCAAGAACACCGTCAGCCCAAATCCAAGCTGGGTTACTTGTATCTGCTACTACGTTTGCATTATAAGGCACACGTGAGCGGTCACGTTGAAGGATTGATGGGTTATAATTTGTGATTCCGCGTGTTACAACTGTTGAAGCTGCAGCCGAACCACCAGTAGTTCCTCCAGTCGCACCAGTTGAACCTGAGTTAGCTGATCCATTTTGCGCTCCAGAAGTATTTGATGCAGCCGAACCACCACCATTAGAAGCTGCTCCAGACGTGTTATCACCCGAAGGTGCAGCAGGACTAACAGTATTGGCGCTATCAGCAGCTGTCGCTGCAGATGTTACGCTCGCAGCCTTAGCTTTTTCTTCAAGCTGAGTCTTACCACCCTTAATAGCTTCTTGAATAGTGCTATCAAGACTCGCATTCCCAGTTGTTGTTACACTTTCTGGAAGATTATTAAAGTTAGCATCGGATTTAACAGCGATAGAGGCATTATAGCTACCATCTACAAGAGCATCTGACTCAAACTGACTGTTAATCTTTTGTACAGCTTCAATTTGCTTCTTCAAATTATCATATTTTTTCTTAGCTGCATCATAATACTTGGTTTTCTCCAATTTCTTGAGCAGTTTTTCCAAATCTGATAGCTTACCAAATTGATCATTAGCGAGTTTTGTTTGCTCGTCATCTGTGAAGAAATTCTTATACATTTCTTCGAAGGCCTTATTATCAGCAGCTGCCGTGTCCTTGCTTGATGATGAAGTCACTGCTGAAGAAGCTGTGCTTGTTGTTTTTGCCGATTGGCTATGTGTTCCCTTATAAAGAGCATAGCTACCACCAATAATAGCTAAAGCAAGAACTGCTAGAGCACCGATAACAACACCTTTACGGCGGTAAACTGGAATGTCACCATCAAAGGCACTCTTATGCGATGGCGAAATAGATTCTGAAGAGATTCTGTCTTCTGCAGATGGGCGATTAACTGCCATAGACACTTTTGGTGTTGTCTTTTCTTCATCAGCTTTTGCTCCAGTTACCCCTGCCACTGTTGATGCAATAGCCGCCAAATCGATAGTGTCTGAGATAGTAACATCATCCAACAAAGGGTTTGAAGCTTGTGGCTCAGTATCATCAATATTGGCGACAACAGGATTTTGTGGTTCTGGATCATCAATGTTAGCAATCAAAGGATTGTTATCATCAATATTATCGACCAATGCATCGTTATAGGCTGGCTGATTAGTTGAAGTAGAGGAATCAGCAAGTGCATCACCAATGTCAAATTTTTCTGTTTCTGACGTGATGAAACGATCAGCATTCGTTGACGTAATGATAACTTCAGAATTTTGACTTTCTGGTTCTGCAATAACCTCAGGTTCAACAGGAGCATTTGGCAACTGCTTATCAACATGAGATTGAGCTTCATCAACCTTGTTATCTGTTGCACCAAAACCAAATGTGACCAGTGTTACTTCTTCAGTAGCTGTTGTTGAGTTGATTGACTCATTAGCCATTGATTGGCTAATCAAACCTGAATCCGCAAACTCCTGACGTTGCTTTTGAATAAAAGCATCCAAAGGTGATGTATCGCCGTCAGCTTCAATTTTCTTTGAAAATTTTTGTGAGGCAACTTCTTCACGGTGTTGCTTGATATACTTATCCAAAATGCTATCTGTTTCTGTTACACCAGCATTAATCTCAGCTTCTTTGCGGACAGCCTCACCGACTGTCATTTCCTTGGCATCTTGGAAATCTAGCTCTTGGCTACCTTCATAGCCATTTTGTGTTTTATCTTCTGACACGTTTAATTTACCTTTCTAGCCTCAGAACGGCGAACACGTTCACCAAAATATTGATACAAATCAACACGGAGTGTACCGTTATAAAGCTTACGTTTTTTATCGGCTTTCATACCGTATTTGCTTTCAAATTGTTCATCGCTGGTCAAGATAAACTTGCTCCAAGTTTTAAGTGGCGCAAAAGTTTGACCCATTTCATTATACAAGATATCCACAGCCTTGTCATCCAACAAACGCTCACCATAAGGAGGGTTTGAAATTATGACACCATTGATTTTATCTGTTTTCAGGTCCTGTAAACGCATTTGTTTCAATTTAATAACATCTTCAAGACCTGCCTCACGGGCATTAGCTTTTGCAATCTCAACCATACGGCCATCAATATCACAACCCATAATGTCTAATTCAACATCATAGTTTGCCTTGCTATCTGCTTCATCACGTACCGACTGTACTAAATCTTTATCCACCCAATTCCATGCTTCAAAGGCAAAATCACGATTAAATCCTGGCGCAATGTTCATACCAATCATTGCAGCCTCAATACAGAAGGTCCCTGAACCACAAGTCGGGTCAATCAACGGTTTATCCGGATACCAGTTACTAAGTTCAAGGATAGCAGCCGCCATATTTTCCTTAATAGGTGCCCCACCTTTATCAGTACGATAGCCACGCTTAAAGAGACTAGCACCTGTGGTATCAATTAAAACCGTAGCCTTATCCTTTAAGATAGAAACTTCAATCTTAAATTCTGCTCCTGTTTCTTGAAGAGGCACTCCTTCTGGACGGTGGAAATACTTCTGCAATTTCTTAACGACTGCTTTTTTTGAAATCGCCTGAACAGATGGCTCATTATGAAGCTTTGATTTAACACATTTAGCTTTAGAAATTGGGAACTTTGCACCTAGCGGAAGATAATTTTCCCAGTCTAAGGCAAAAACTCCCTGAAAGAGTTCCTCAAAGGTACGTGCTGGAAATTCACCAACTACAATCTTGATACGGTCTGCTGCTCTCAACCAAAGGTTGGTCTCAGCAATTGCACGAACACCGCCTTGGAAACGCACCTTACCATTTTCAACCTGAGTGTCATAACCTAACTCACGCAATTCACGTCCAACCACAGCCTCAAGACCTGCTGCAGCAGTTGCTACTAATGTAAATGTTTCTTTCATTGTCATCCTTTTATCTCATTGTTACGAGTACAAACTTTCTTAACTGATGGCTTATTTTCCCACTCTTTTCTTTAGATATAGTTGTAAAAGAAAGAATTCTTGCTAAAAGAAGGCTGAGACATGTGTCCCAGCCTCACCTATATGCAATTTTCTATAAGCCATGTTTTGTTCCAGAAGTGACTAGGTACCACTTCCTTCGATAATCATCTGTCTACTGCAAAGCAGTCAGGATGGTCCGTTCGTTTCCAGCCATCCCATGCCCCTACCAAAGTTTGGGTTGCTAGCTTGAGGGGTTTACCGCGTTCCACTTTTTAGGTTTCCCTAAAAACTCCGTCACTGTGGCACTTTCAGAGCTACTAAAACCTATCCGAAGACTTAGCCAGTTCACTCGCCGTAACTTGAAAACAAGTCCCTAGGCTTATTAATTCACCTAGCACAAACACTACTGGCATCACAGCCAGTGCTAGCATGGACTTTCCTCATGGAAGACTAGCAACCATGCGATTATCCAAAAATTGCACAAACCAGTTTTATTCGACGATTTGTTTTCCAAAGACCTCTTTTTCCAAACGACTGATACGTTTTAAGATATCATAGTTTGAAGCCGAAGCAACATTGGCATTCGCACGTGATGGTTCACTTGTCGCACTTGCGTATGCTGGGCGACTTGCAGGAGCTGATGAAGCTTTAGCCTTAAGTTTTGCATTTTCTTCTTGCAATTCCTTAACTAGAGCAATATAGACACCGTAATCTTTGATTACATCATCTAAAAACTCATCAACTTCTTTTTTATCGTATCCACGCATGCTTGTTTTAAATTCTTGTTCGTAGATTTTCTTGGGCGTTAAATTAATCTTAGCCATTTTTATTCTCCAATACTTGTCTTATCTAACTTACTAATACTTTACTGTCTAATGTTTTTATGATACAGAAAAAAAAATAAAAATGCAAGTTTAAAACTCAATTATATCCTATTCCGACATGACCTCATTGAGGTCATCAAAAGTCAGTCGAGATACGGGATAATCCCTTGCTTCTATCATCATACCGTAAAAATATTTCAGATTTGTTTCATTTTCAGGTTCATAAAATAAATAAGCCTGATCTGTATTGTCAATGAGAAACTGATTAAATTGTTTAAACTGTGCTGGAGATTGGTAAGCGGGAAAGCTATACTTGACAAAATCAACCTGCTTAAAGGCTGCTAGTTTTGTCTGATTCGCTTCATTCCAATTCTGACCATGCGTTTCAAAAGGGAAAAGTGTCGCCAACTTCAAAGGATAGTCTTTCTGAAGTTCTTTGGCCACCTCTAGTGCCCAAAATTCAAAACCGAGGTTGCCGGTAAAAATCATCCAATCCACACCATCATCCAAGAAACGCTTAAAATCACGTTTAATTGCTTTCTTGATAATGGTTACTTTAGGGTCCTTGTCTTTAAAAATACCGAGTTCAAAGCTCTTATAACCAGTTACCAGTAGTGATGTCATTTATTGTTTTCCTCGTTCATTTTATGGTATAATAAAATAGTCTTTATGCATATCTTATAAAGAAGAAGGGAAAGAAATGGTAAACTATCCCCATCAGATATCTCGTAAGAAAGCACAAGTACGTCCTAAAAAATCAAATAGAGTTGACTTTGCCAATCGGGGGATGAGCTTTGAATCTGCTATTAACGCGACTAATGATTACTATTTGTCGCGTGGTTTAGCCGTTATTCATAAAAAACCCACTCCTGTTCAAATTGTCAAAGTCGATTATCCCAAACGCTCACGAGCAAAGATTGTGGAAGCTTACTTTAGACAAGCCTCTACTACCGACTACTCTGGTGTTTACAAGGGATATTACATTGATTTTGAAGCCAAAGAGACACGACAAAAGACAGCCATGCCTATGAAAAACTTTCATGCGCATCAAATTGAGCACATGTCTCAGGTCATCAGTCAAGATGGGATCTGCTTCGTGCTACTTCACTTCTCGACGCTTAAGGAAACCTACCTTCTGCCTGCCAAAGACTTAATCGCTTTTTATCAAATTGATAAGGGGACGAAATCAATGCCTCTTGATTATATCAAAAAAAGAGGCTATGCAATTGCAGAAGCAGCTTATCCTCAAGTTCCTTATTTAGAAATCATTGAAAAATTATTAGGTGGTAACACATAATGGCTAAATTTAATTTCAACAACTTTAAAGAATCGCTGAGCGGTTTGACTAAACGTGCTAAAAACATCAAAGCCAAACGTTCAGATTCTTCTCGCTATAGCAAGGGAAAACGCTCAGCTACTTCAGACCAAAGCTTGGGCTGGCGTATTGCAAAATACGGATTTATTGGATTACTGACTTTCTTTGTAGTGTGTGTCATCTCTGGTGGTAGCCTCTTTGCCTACTATATTAGCAGTGTTCCTAAACTTACCGAGAACAAACTACAATCAACAAGCTCAAGTAAGATTTACGACGCCAATGGTAGCCTTATTGCTGACTTGGGAGCTGAGAAACGTGAGAGTGCATCCACAGATGAAATTCCAACAACTCTAGTTAATGCCATCACCTCTATTGAGGATAAACGTTTCTTCACACACCGTGGAATTGACGTCTACCGTATCATGGGAGCGGCTGTTAATAACCTTCGTCGTAGTAGTACCCAGGGGGGGTCTACACTCGACCAACAGTTGATTAAATTGGCCTACTTCTCAACAAACACTTCGGACCAAACCCTTAAACGTAAGTCACAAGAAATCTGGTTGTCTCTCCAAATGGAGCGTCAATTCACTAAACAAGAGATTTTGACCTTCTACGTTAACAAGGTTTATATGGGTAATGGTTACTATGGTATGAAGACTGCAGCTAAATCTTACTTCGGTAAAGACTTGAGCGACCTCTCTGTTGCCCAAGCAGCTCTTCTTGCCGGTATTCCACAAGCACCAACACAATATGACCCTTATGCTAATCCGGATGCTGCTAAAAAGCGTCGTAACACTGTTCTTAGTGAAATGTATGAAGACAAAAACATTTCTAAAGAAGAGTACGAACAAGCTAAAGAAACTGACATATCAGATGGTCTTCTTCCACTCACAAAGAAAGCTAGCTACGAGCCATATCTAGATAACTACATCAAACAAGTTATCGAACAGGTATCTACTGATGCCAATGCTGATATTTACTCAGCAGGTCTCGACGTCTACACTAACCTTAATCCTGATATTCAAAAATACATTTGGAATGTCTATAATACTGATGACTATATCTACTATCCAAATGATAGCTTCCAGGTTGCCTCTACTATTATTGATGTTACTAATGGTCGTGTTGTTGCTCAGCTAGGATCACGCCATCAGGATGAGAACGTTGCCCTTGGTACCAACCAAGCAGTCCAAACTGACCGTGACTGGGGTTCAACAATGAAACCTATCACTGACTACGCTCCCGCTATTGAAAAAGGTGTTTATACAAACACTGGTACGACTGTTTACGATAATCCTTATAATTTCCCTGGCTCTTCAACCCCAGTTTACGACTGGGACCGTAAATATTACGGAAGTATATCATTGACCTATGCTATTCAACAATCACGTAACGTAACAGCTGTTAAAGCTCTTCAGGCTGTTGGTTTGGAATATGCACAGTCCTTCTTGAAAGATTTGGGTATTGAGTATCCAGAAATGTATTACTCAAATGCCATCTCATCTTCAACAACATCGTCAGATCCTAAGTACGGTGCATCAAGCGAGAAAATGGCTGCGGCCTATGCAGCCTTTGCAAATGGCGGTACTTACTATAAACCATCTTACATTAAATCAATCAAATTTGAAGACGGTTCAACAAAATCATTTGATTCTAAAGGTGTCGAGGCCATGTCGCCACAAACAGCTTACATGATGTCAAGCATGTTGAAACAAGTAATGACAGGTGGTACAGCGACTGAAGCTTATGTCCCTGGTACATTCAATGCTGGTAAGACTGGTACATCTAACTATGGTGACGATGAATACTACAAGGTACAAAAAGAAAGTGGCGTCTATGCTTATCTTATGGTTCCAGATGAAACTTTCGTTGGTTACAATACTAAGTATTCAATGGCGATTTGGACAGGTTACAAAAACCGTAAAACACCACTTCATGATTCAGACCTTGACATTGCTAAACAAATCTACGGTGTAACAAGTGGCTACCTTAACCAGATGTATGGTGCGGGTTCTGAAGATTTCGATATGCCTAGCGGTGTTTATAATAATGGTAGCTATGTCTTCCTTACTGGTTCTTCAACATCAAATGTTTACACAGGATCACTTGGAACATCTAGCTCATCATCAAGTTTAGACTCAAGCCAAAGCAGTGACTCATCAAGTTCACAAGATAGTCAACAGTACGGCCCTGATGCTTCAACAAATCCATCGACATCGGCCTCTAACGGTTCTGAACATTCAAATTCAAACACTGCTACAGCAGAAGAATAAGAAATAAAAGGGTTATCCGAATGGATAACTCTTTTTTTACCGATAAAATTTAAAGAAGCTATATAAAACCACTAGCATCATTTCCAGTGGTTTTATATATTGTCTTATTTTGAAGCAAGGGCTCCCATTGGGTCCCAAGGAGCAAGTACTTGTGGCTCTGCTTCATAGGCTGCTAATTCTTCAGCTGTAAGGAAGTCTTTGCGAACAACGATTTGATAAGTGTATTCATCCATCCAGGCATCGGAAGCGACAAAGTAACCTTTTTGTCCGACCTTGTCTCCCCAAGAGTTTTCAACCTTCCATTTAATAGGTTTACCATCAGCATCCAAATCAACCCCAGTCAATACCATGGCATGAGTCATGAGAGATTCATTGTAGTCTAAACGTCCTGCCTTGTCTTGAGTCAAGTTAATATCCATGCTAGCTGTAAAGTCATAAACATTAGTTGCAAGAATACCTTTTTGACGGTCTGAAACTTGACCAACATCTGAACCAAACCAAACAGTCTCTCCAGCCTTCATCTGTGCAATGGCAAGCTCTTTGAAACGATCCATTGGGAGGTTAATATAACGAACACTTGGTGCACCCACAACATTACCCAACATCTCAACAGTATAAGATTTCCCGAAAGGTTTATCAGCTGTTGGAGCGTTGATGACTGACACATAGTCGCTGAGTTTTAGACCCACATATTTTTCAAAGAAAGCTTGTGGTGTGATATTTTTCTCAGATTGATAGTTGTCATCTTTATCTCGGTAGGCAAAATCAAACTGACGTGGTGGTAAACCAAGAGTCATGGCAAGATAATTGAAAATTTCTTGAAGAAGTTCTTCCTTCTTGGCCTGAACAGCAGCTTGATCAGCACCTCCAGCAATCAAATCACGCAAGATTTGAGCATCTTGACGAAGAAGCTTATTGAGGTATTGATTAAGCTCACGACTATTACTTGAAGCTACAGATTCTGGATAAACTGATTTTGGCACAACACCATATTTTTCAAAAAGTGATACGACCATATCCCATTGTCCAC